>CBCYMK010000020.1:0-57970 GCA_965183875.1 Flavobacteriales bacterium
GTTCTTTGGGACAAAAGACGTGTGCTCCAGGAAGAGCTTGTAGTTTTCCTTTGGCGTCACGCTCGTATACAAAGCCTTTTATAGAGTGCTCTGCATGGTTTTCTTGTGCATAAATGCTGTTTACCCCCACTAGTAAAAATAGTAGGAGACTGAGATTTTTTCTCATGTCTAAAATGGTTTAAATGAATATTCTTTTTAACGGTAGTTAAAAAGAGATCAAATAAGGAAGGTCTGAATAGCACATAAAATTGCGCGACCCGTTTTAGGTGGTGGTAAACTGTAATCTGCAAGTATATACTGCTTTGTATAGAGCTTGATTTCTGTAGGTACCTTAAGGTAAGGTAAACTTAAAAAGGCTGTTTGAGGAATAAGATCTTGAAATTCATTGAGCAGAACTTCAAAATCGAACTGTACGTATTTACTAAAGGATAAATCGCAGGTGTTGTGGCTTTGATCATCGCAGGAACAGCTAGGTATTTCAGCAATTTCTATGCAACAACAGTTTGTTTTATTGTCCTTTTCTTTGAGCACAAACTGGAATTTGTTCTGCATCTAAACAAACCTCCCAATTATAGGTAAACCCCATGCTTAGCATAGCCACAAAAAAGGCTAAACCCAAGGCAGAGATTCTTAAAATATTGTTGGTTAGTTTGTTCATCGGCTCCAAATATACAAATATTATCCTACTAGAGAACTCCAATAAATTTTCATCCCGACAGCAAACGGGATGAAAATTAACTCGTCATAGGCGTTATTTATTTACAGGACTTTAATTTCTTGCTTTTTAGTTTTAGGCTTTTCCTCAAAATGAGGAAGTTTTATTTTAAGAATCCCATTTTCAAACTTGGCAGAAATATTATCTTGATTCACAAGAGCGTTTAATTCGAAACACCTTTCAAAAGATTCAACATCATACTCTTTAAGTACATAATCAGTTATAGATTTTTCTTCTGAACTGTGAGATCCTTTTACGGTCAATTTAGAAAATTCTACAACTATTTCTAGATCTTCCATTTTGTAACCTGCTAGTGGCAATTCTAATAAATAGAAGTCTTCACAGTTTATAAGGTTTGCTAAAGGCTTATGTTGGTACCTAGTCATGGGATCTTTACCAAGCATAAAATTTCTATCAATCATTCCACCATATCTACTCCCCCCCAATCTACGGAAGCTCATTGGATGTGTTTTGGGCAAATTCATCAATTTCATAAGTTCACGGTTTAAGTTCAACTAGTTTATTCTATCGTAATTTGTTTTTTCTCTATTGGAACACTGAGGTTTTTAGCGAGTATGATATTCAAAACACCCTCCTCATACTTTGCTTCAATTTGTGAGTCATTTACATTTTTCGGCATTTCAAAACGTTTTGTAAACGATTGAGAATGGAACTCTTTTCGAGTGTAATTTTTGCTTTTTTCTTCATCTGATTGAGAAGTAGAAGCTTCAATAAAAATCATTCCTTCTTCTATAATTACCTTAAAATCGTCTTTCTTATATCCTGGAGCAGCCAGTTCAATATGGTAGTTATCGCTATTTTCGATTACATTCATTGCAGGAGTATCCATTTTATAATCCATTAATTTTTGGTTTATAAAATCGTGATTAAAAGCATCAGCTAAATAATGCCAAAGTGGTGGGGCTGTTTTAATAAGTGTCATAGTAAAGGGTTTTAAAATTAACTACCTCTAAAGTAGCAATCATAAAACGACCTCACTATGATATGCGTCAATCAATGATTTGATTTTTGACATAAAAAAAACCTCCGTTTGGAGGTTTATAGAATAAATTAGTACAAGAACTTATTGTATGGATAACGTCGGGCGTGAATTTCTTTTACCAAATCGTAAACCGTAGTTTTAAACTCGTTCCAGTTTTTCTTTTCGTAGGCCGAGATAAAAATACAGTTGTTATTCATTTTCGACATCCACGTTTTTTCCCAATCTTCTAAAGAGTTATTTGCTCTTGTACGAGGCGTTAAATCGTCCTCATCTTTTTTTGTATAAGAGAATAAATCGATTTTATTAAACACCATCAAAGTAGGTTTGTCGGATGCTTGAATCTCATCTAAAATTTTGTTTACCGACTCTACTTGTTCTTCAAAATGCTCGTGAGATATATCTACAACATGTATAAGAAAGTCTGACTCTCTAACTTCATCTAAGGTAGATTTAAATGATTCTACCAACTGTGTAGGTAGCTTTCTAATAAATCCAACAGTGTCAGAAAGTAAGAAAGGAAGGTTCTGAATTACTACTTTACGCACTGTTGTATCGAGTGTAGCAAAGAGTTTATTCTCTGCAAAAACTTCGGATTTACTTAATGCATTCATAATGGTAGACTTCCCTACATTGGTATAACCAATGAGTGAAACACGTATCATCTGCCCTCTGTTTTTACGCTGTGTTGCCATTTGTTTGTCAATGGTTTTTAGCTTTTTTTGTAAAAGGGTAATGCGTTCACGGATAATGCGTCTATCTGTTTCGATCTCTGTTTCTCCAGGCCCTTTCATTCCTATCCCACCCTTTTGTTTAGAGAGGTGAGTCCATAAATTGGTTAATCGAGGAAGTAGGTATTGGTATTGTGCTAATTCTACTTGTGTACAAGCATGAGCTGTTTGTGCTCTACCCGCAAAAATATCTAGTATCAGGTTAGTGCGATCTAAAACTTTTTTATCTCCAAAAACTTCTTCAATATTTCGTTGTTGAGAAGGTGTTAACTCATCATCAAAAATGATAATGTCCACATTGTTCTCTTCTACAAAATGAGCTATTTCTTGAATTTTTCCAGAACCTATAAAAGTTTTAGGGTTTGTTTTAGATACCTTTTGGGTAAAGCGTTTTATTGGAGTTGCTCCAGCAGTCTCAACTAAAAACGCCAACTCATCTAAATATTCTTTAGATTTTTTTTCGTTTTGAAATTGAGTTATTACTCCAACTAAAACAGCTTTCTCTCCTGTGGGTACTATTTCTACTCTTTGTGACATATGTGTTTTTTATAGCCAAACAGACCAAGGGATTCTACTCAAAATTAAAACCAATGCAATTAGGTAGTATACAGATTTTACTTTGTGCTTTAAGCTGTCTGCAATATCCTTTTTAGATTTCGAATAGGCCATGGTAATAAATACAATTGCTATAATCATCATTAAAGGGTGCTCTAAGGCATATAAACGAAGCGTAGCGTCTTTCATTGCAGCTCCCATATCGCTTAATGCAGTTGTGCTTTTTGGGCTAATAAAATATAAAGCAATACCTATTAACAGTTGTATATGTGCTAAAATTAATACGATTAATCCATTCTTGCGGTGTGCATCGGTATGTACTTGATTTGTACGGTACGCAATAAATGACTTTACCAATGCCAATACCAAAACGGTAAGTAGTAAATAAGGTAAAAAGCTGTGTAAGTGTTTTAATCCTGTGTACATAGTTTGGGTTTTAATTCAAGCAAATTTACTAATTTCAATCTGCTAACAGCTAAAAATTGTTTTGAGTTTTGAGTTCTAAGTTTTGAGTGTGAAATTAACAGATGGTCTTATTGACAGAAAGTCGTTTACAAACAGGCTTGTGTTTCCACAAAAGCTCAACACGAGTTTTGAGTTCTAAGTTTTGAGTGTGAAATTAACAGATGGTCTTATTGACAGAAAGTCGTTTACAAACAGGCTTGTGTTTCCACAAAAGCTCAACACGAGTTTTGAGTTTTGAGTTCTAAGTTTTGAGTGTGAAATTGACAGATGGTCTTATTGACAGAAAGTCGTTTACATACAGGCTTGTGTTTCCACAAAAGCTCAACACGAGTTTTGAGTTTTGAGTTCTAAGTTTTGAGTGTGAAATTGACAGATGGTCTTATTGTCAGAAAGTCGTTTACATACAGGCTTGTGTTTCCACAAAAGCTCAACACGAGTTTTGAATTTTGAGTTCTAAGTTTTGAATAATAAAATACTTGATATCAGCTACTAAAACTAAATTTCTGTGTAGGCTTCATGAATCCCTGTATTACTAATTCTACCCCAACAAACTAGTAAGCATTCAAAGAAATAGATTAATTTCACGCTTTAAAGATTTACGATTATGAGGTACTTAAGCAGTTTGCTCTTTTGTTTGGTTAGTGTTCTACAGGTTGTAGCGCAAGATAATTTCCCTGTTAATGGGGTGGCATCTACTTATGATGCTGTGCATGCTTTTATAAATGCAGAAATCCATATTGATTCCGAAACGAGTATCAAGCGCGGTATTTTATTGGTAAAAGAAGAACAAATTTTAAATGTAGGTCAGTCGATAACGATTCCAGAAAATGCCATTATTCACAATCTTGAGGGAGCACATATATACCCTTCTTTTATCGATCCATATAGTACTTATGGTCAGCCTGAAGTAAAACACTCCAAGTGGAACCCACGACCACAGTTAGAAAGTAATACACCGGGAGCGTATTCCTGGAATCAAGCTTTAAAACCTGAATTCGAGGCTGCAGAAGTATTTGTGCCTAAATCTTCGGATGCTAGAACTTATAGAAAAATAGGTTTTGGTTCTGTTTTGTCTTTTAGGGCCGATGGAATTATTAGAGGTTCTTCTGCAATGGTAAGCTTAGGTTCTGGTGTTGCACATGAAGAATTGATTGCCTCCTCTGTTCTCGCACATTATTCATTCGATAAAGGAAGCTCTAGTCAGAATTATCCAAGTTCTTTTATGGGTTCTATTGCTTTATTACGCCAATCTATTTACGATGCTATATGGGCGAGCCACAACAAAGACTACGGTAATTTGAGCCTAGTAGAATTGCATAAAAACCTAAAGTTAAAACCAATTATTGAAGTCGATAATCACTATGCTATTCGAAATGCTACAGACATAGGAGAAGAGTTCAAAATGAATTTTATTGTGAAAGGTTCTGGTGATGAGTATTTGAGTTTAGCAAATTTAAAAAACACTAACATTCAGTTTATACTTCCATTAAACTTTCCTGAAGCATACGATGTAAGCGACCCTTACGATTGTTTAGATTTAAGCTTAGAGAAAATGAAACATTGGGAATTAGCTCCTGCTAATGCCTCTTTATTAGCTTCGGAGGATATTGATTTTGCTTTTACTGCCTACGATTTAAAAAACAAAAGCGATTTTTTAAATCAGCTTCGTAAAGCTGTAGAATACGGACTTTCTAAAGAAAAGGCTTTAAATGCCTTGACTACTATCCCTGCAAAAATGCTTAATGTACAAGATCATTACGGCTTACTAAAAAAAGGAATGAAAGCCAACTTCCTGATCTTCGATAAGGATTTATTTGATAGTACTAGTTCCCTATTAGAGAATTGGGTACACGGAAATAGCTATATCATTAACTCAGTTAAAGAACACGACTATAGAGGTTCTTATGTTTTAAAAATAGATGGTGCTATTTTGCCATTTGAGATTAGCGGAACACCAGAGAAATTAAAAGCTGAGATTACCAATAAAGACACTTTGAGTGTTTCTTTTAAGCTTGAAAACAAACTTGTGAGTATCTCTTATAAAGACGGAAATAAAGAGTTAATTCGTTTGAGCGGGCAGGGTTTAGATCCTATAGAAGGAGAGGGGCAAATGGCGAATGGCGATTGGGTTTCTTTTGTTTTGAAACGAAAATCGGCATTTGAAGAAGAAACGTCTAAAAAGAGCAAGCAATTAATCGATGTAAACAAGATTCAGTTACTCAACGATATGGGAGAGCAGTGGTCGCCAAGTATGGCGTATGGCTGGACCGAAAAACCACAACAAAAAGCGGTTCTATTTACAAATATTACGCTATGGACTAATGAGGAAGCTGGAATTATACACAATTCTTCCTTGGCAATTTCTAAGGGTGAAATAATTGCTGTTGGAAATGAAGCCGTAAATGAAGTTAAAAACAAATACGATTTCGAAATTATCGATGGAGAAGGCAAGCACTTAACTTCTGGGATTATAGATGAGCATTCGCATATTGCATTGCGCAGTGTAAATGAAGGAACCCAAGCTAGTTCTGCTGAGGTACGTATGGCAGATGCATTAAGACCCAATGATATTAATATTTACAGACAGTTGGCGGGTGGAGTTACTACTTCACAGTTATTACACGGCTCTGCGAATCCTATAGGTGGGCAATCGGCTTTGATAAAAATGCGTTGGGGTGCAAGTGCACAAGAGTTACTTTTTGAAGATGCTAAGCAATTTATAAAATTTGCACTCGGGGAAAATGTAAAGCAAAGTAATTGGGGGTCTTATTCTCGAGTTCGTTTTCCACAAACTCGTATGGGGGTAGAGCAGGTTTATTTCGATTCTTTTACCAGAGCTAAGGCCTACCAAAAAGAATGGAACGCCTGGTATAGGCTTTCTGCAAGTCAGAAAAAAGAAAGTAAAATGCCTCATAAAGATTTAGACTTAGATTGTATATTGGAGATTTTAGAGGATGAAAGAGAGATTACCTGCCACTCATACCGTCAGTCGGAAATTACTATGCTGATGCAGGTTGCAGACTCTATGAATTTTACTCTAAACACTTTTACACATATTTTAGAAGGTTATAAAGTAGCCGAAAAAATGAAAAGACATGGAGCTGGTGCTTCTACATTCTCAGATTGGTGGGCTTATAAATACGAGGTAAATGATGCAATACCACATAATGGCTCTTTATTGAATGATATGGGTATAGTAACTGCTTTCAACTCAGATGATGCGGAGATGGCAAGGCGTTTAAATCAGGAAGCAGCAAAAGCTGTAAAGTATGGAAATACTTCTGAGGAGGATGCATGGAAGTTTGTTACCCTTAACCCTGCAAAGCTTTTACATATTGATCATAAAGTAGGGAGTTTATTGGCTGGGAAAGATGCCGATTTGGTCTTGTGGTCTGGTCACCCTATGTCTATTTACACTAAGGCAGAGCAGACTTATATAGACGGCCGTATGTATTATTCTATTGAGAAAGATGTAGAAAGTAGGCTTCGTAATGATGAAGAGCGCAATCGCTTAATTCAGAAAATGCTCGCTACAAACAAAGGCGGTTTTTCTGGTAGGAAAATCACGAAAGACAGAAGCTACCACTTCCATTGTAACGATTAATATTAGCCAAAAACGATTGTACTTCAAGAAAATAATAGAGTCATGAAAAAAATTAGCTTTTTAAGTTTTTGCTTAGTCCTTTTTACTATTGGTTTGGCACAAACTCCTGCCAACGACCAAGGGAAACGTATTATGCTCTATGGTGCTACAGCACATATGGGTAATGGTGAGGTTTTAGAAAATTCATTAATCGTAATGGAAAATGGAAAAATATCTTCTATTGAAGCCGCGAGTAATGTAAGAATTGACCTTTCTAATGCAGAGTATTTCGATGTAATAGGGAAGCATATTTACCCGGGGTTTATTCTGCCTAACACTACCTTAGGTTTAGCAGATATTGATGCTGTTAGAGCAACTAGAGACTTTGATGAGGTAGGCGAGTTAAACCCTCATATACGTAGTATAGTCGCCTATAATACAGACTCACCGGTATTGCCTACCATTCGTACGAATGGTATTTTAGTTGGACAAATAACACCTAAAGGGGGAATGATATCGGGGACTTCTAGCATAGTAGAGTTTGATGCTTGGAACTATGAAGATGCATTGTATAAAGAAGATGACGGAGTGCATTTAAATTGGCCTCGTAAACCTTGGTTATATGGAGACCATAATCATGCCCAACAATCAAAAGATCACTATACTGAAGACTTATTAGTTATAACACAGTTCTTTGAACAAGCTAAAGCATATTTCTTGACTAATAAACCACAGCTCGATATTAGCTTACAAGCTATGGAGGGGCTTTTCGACGGATCTAAACAGCTTTTCGTACATGTAAGTTCAGCCAAAGGAATTAAGCAAGCTGTGTTGTTTGCTGAAAAAATGGCTATTAAAAGAATTGTTTTGGTAGGTGCTGAAGAGTCGTGGCGAATAGCCGATTTTATTGCCGATAATGAAATACCTGTAGTGTTAAATAGAGTACATCGCTTACCAAGACATAAAAACGATGCTGTAGATGTTGCTTTTAAAACGCCTAAAATTTTACAAGATGCGGGTGTTTTATTTTGTTTAGACTACCAAGGAGATATGGAGCGAATGGGTTCTAGAAATCTTCCTTTTACTGCTGGAACTGCTGTGGCTTACGGTTTAAGTAAGGAGGAGGCATTAATGGCTATTACTTTAAATACTGCTAAAATTCTAGGAATCGATGAACACCTAGGTAGTTTAGAGGTTGGAAAAGATGCTACCTTATTTGTTTCTGAAGGCGATGCTTTAGATATGATGGGCAATAAATTGAGTCATGCATTTATAAGAGGTAAGCGTTTAGATTTAAGCAACCATCAGTCAGGTCTTTACAAAAAGTATAAAACCAAATACCAAGCTGAAGGGTACTTAGAAAACACTGCAAATTAAACCTTAAGTTTTTTCAAAAAATACTAATTTTGAAATTCCATTTTCAAGCTGTTTATTATGAAGTTTAGAGTACTTACTACCGAAGAATTAAACCCATTAAAAGACGATTTTATCAAGTTCCTTTCTGCCAATACTATTACGGGAGAGGACTGGGCTTCTATAAAGAAAGACAAGCCTAAAGAGGCCGAAACACTTTTGGAAATGTTTTGTGATATCGTCTGGGAAAAATCGCTTGAGAAAATCAATTTCTTAGAACACAGAGATGAAAAATACCTAAAGGTATTTCGCTGTGGTAAAGAGAAAATTGAAATGGTAGGTTTTGCTGTGCTTGCAGAAAATAGCCCTTCTTTATTGTTAGATGAAACTTTCGAGAAATTGGGCTCTGGAACTCTAAAGTTCTCAGATTTAAATGCCGAGTTCCATACCTCCGAAAAGCCATCGGAAGATATTATAATGGAGAAGTTTAAAATGATGGAAGATGGATGCGTTCCTTGTGAAGAAGCGTACTTCTATGGAATAAAATCGTTGGTTAAGTAAAACGGAAATTGTTTAGCTTCTTTTTTTACCCATGACTCCTTTATTCTTCTCCCTTTTTATCTCCTTCTGAAATAACCAGTTTAAATCCTACTCCTCTAATATTTTCTATTTGTATACTCGGGTCTTGACGTAGGTATTTACGCAGTCTTGAAATAAATACATCTAAACTTCTTCCTAAAAAGTAATCGTCTTTTCCCCATAAGGATACTAAGATATTTTCTCTTTTTGTGATGGTATTTGCTTTTTGTACCAATAGAGATAAGAGTTTTGTTTCTTTAAGCGTTAGCTTTTTCTCTTCTTCATTAATCTTAAGCTTTTGCTCTTTTACGTCGAGAGAAAATAAGCCTATTTTATAAAATGCCTCTATTGGTTTATTAACGAGTTTACGTTTTAAAAAGACCTCAATTTTTAAACAAAGCTCCTCTACATTAAAGGGTTTTGTAATATAATCATCTCCACCAATGGTTAGTCCTTCAAGCTTATCTTCTTGCATAGAGCGAGCTGTTAAGAAAATAATAGGGATTTGCTTATTGGTCTCTCTAATATTTTTGGCCAGTTCAAAACCGTCCATTTTAGGGAGCATCACATCAAAAATACAAAGGTCGAAGATTTCTTTCTTAAACAGAGCTAAAGCATCCACGCCGTTCTCACATGAAAAAACTTCGTATCCACGTTTCTGTAATTGATCACGTGTTACAAAGCTTAAACTTAAATCATCTTCAACGTATAATATCTTTGCCATTGCTATTTCTTAATTTTAAAGAGTACGGTTGTACCTTTACCCTTTTCGCTTTTTATTTCCCAAAGCCAGTTATGTGCTTTGCAAATTTGGTCTACATAATACAGTCCCAACCCAAATCCTTTTACGTTGTGCACCTTTCCGGTAGGTACTCTAAAGAATTTGTTTTTTACATTGCTTAGCTCTTCTTGAGGGATGCCAATTCCATTGTCTGAAATTTTTAAATACAAAAACCTTTCCACTTCTTTCGTTTCTATGGTGATACTCGGCTTTTGGTTATTATACTTTATGGCATTGTCTATAATATTGTACAATATATTGGTGAGGTGTAGTCTGTCGCACACAATTAGGTTATTAGATGCTTTTAGGTTTGTGCGTATTTCTCCTCCTCTTTTTTGAAGTGTTAATTCTACACTTTTCACTATCGACAGTATAGATTTATGTAGTTCAATTTCTTCGAATTTTAAATCTATTTCACGGCGTTCTAAGGCGGCAATTTGTAAGATCTTTTCCACCTGCCTGTTCAGCCTTTCATTTTGTTCTTTAATAATTTGAGTGTAATTACTCAAGCTTTTATCCTCCGAAATAGTGCTTTCGTTGAGTAGTGCATCTGAGGCGATATGAATAGTTGAAATAGGTGTTTTAAACTCATGCGTCATATTGTTTATAAAATCCTTTTGTAGCTCAAATAAGCGCTTCTGACGAAGAATTATGATTAAGGCATATACAAAGAAAAGGACCGTAAGAAGAAGTAGGAAAGAAAAGAAAATCCATAGTTTGTTTCCCGCTAATAAGTAGGTCGTTTTTTTGGGGAAATGGATTCCGAAATAATAGATAAACTCATCGTATTTGGGCAGCTCATCAATATGGTGTTGATTTTTAGTATCTTCAAAAGAGACGTATTCTCCATACACCATTTTCTCGCTGGAGCAATCGTAAATAGCGTATTCGTAGTCGGTTTGTATATTTCGTTTAATGAATTCTTTACGCAGATAGAGTTCTAATATATTGGCGTCTATTGCCTCTCTGATATTTACGATATAGTAATCCGATGAAATTTGTTTAACTGGATTCTCTACCGGGAAATCCATCTGATTGTATTCAGAAATACTCTCCGCTACTTTCTTTAATGAAATGAATACATCTTCTTGAAATTTATCTTGCTGTAAATTTAGCGCCTGACTAATCCAATAAATTTGTACACTTATTATTCCTGCTATGGCTACCGACCCTAAAACGGCCATATTTCGTATTGCTCTATTTTTCATTATTTAGGTTGGATAGTTTAAAATTGAAGGTTTAAAGTTACTGATAAAAAAGGAGTGTTTTGAAAAGCATTCCCTATTAACCATCCCAATTTATCGGAATAAAAAAAAGACCCTCTCGAAAAACGAGAAGGCCTTTATTATAGTATAACCCGAAGGTTAAATTTCATTCTTAGTGAGTAAGCTCTACAGAGTCGATTACTAAAGTATCAATTACAGCTTCTGTAGCTACAACTTCTTCGATAGTGATTTCTACTGGAGCTACTTCTTCAACGTGTATTTCGTTATGACCTTCTCCTAAGATAGGAGCGATAACTAATCCAATTAAACAAGTAAGTTTAATAAGGATGTTCATTGAAGGACCAGAAGTATCTTTAAATGGATCACCAACAGTATCACCAGTAATAGCAGCTTCGTGAGCAGCAGAACCTTTGTGAGTCATTTCTCCATTAATCATAACACCTGCTTCGAAAGATTTCTTAGCATTGTCCCATGCACCACCTGCATTGTTTTGGAAGATAGCCCATAGTACACCAGAAACGGTAACACCAGCCATATACCCACCTAACATTTCAGCAATCATAAGGTTGTCCATACCGAATATCATAGGAACGAAAGTAATAACGATTGGGAATCCAATAGTTAAAATTCCAGGAAGCATCATTTCTTTTAAAGAAGCATTGGTAGAGATTTCTACACATTTATCGTATTCTGGTTTCCCAGTACCTTCCATAATTCCAGGAATCTCTTTAAACTGACGACGTACTTCGTATACCATTTCCATCGCAGCTTTACCAACTGCATTCATTGCAAGTGCAGAGAATACTACAGGAACCATCCCACCAATAAATAGCATAGCTAATACCGGAGCTTTAAAGATGTTAATTCCATCAATTCCAGTAAAGGTTACATAAGCAGCAAATAGAGCCAATGAAGTTAAGGCTGCAGAAGCAATAGCAAAACCTTTTCCTGTTGCAGCAGTAGTGTTCCCTACAGCATCTAAAATGTCTGTTCTTTCTCTTACGATAGGGTCTTGCTCACTCATCTCAGCAATACCACCAGCATTATCTGCAATAGGTCCAAAAGCATCAATTGCTAACTGCATTGCAGTAGTAGCCATCATTGCAGAAGCAGCCATAGCTACACCATAAAAACCAGCAAATGCATAAGAAGACCAAATAGCCATTGCAAATAAAATAACTGTTGGGAAAGTAGAAATCATCCCTGTAGCTAAACCTGCAATAATGTTTGTTCCTGCACCAGTAGCAGATTTTTCAACAATATTTAAAATTGGTTTTTTACCTAAACCAGTATAGTATTCAGTAACAGAAGAAATTACACCACCTACAATTAAACCAACAATAGTTGCGTAGAATACACGCATTGCAGTAATGTCTTTTAATACATTTCCTCCAGTTTCGAAGAAGTTCATCTTCATAGTTTCAGGTAACATCCAAGTTACTAAACCATAACAAGCAGCAGCAACTAAAGCAATAGAGAACCAGTTCCCTTTGTTTAATGCTCCCATAACCTCAGCTTCTTTAGCGTCGTTATTTTTAATGCTAACGAATAAAGTTCCGATTAAAGAAATTACAATACCAACACCTGCAATAGCCATTGGCAATAAAATAGGTCCGATTGAACCAAATCCAGCAAACAAGCTGATGTCGTTTACTTCAATAATATAGTTACCTAATACCATTGCCGCTAATACTGTAGCTACATAAGAACCAAATAAATCGGCACCCATACCTGCAACATCACCTACGTTATCTCCAACATTATCTGCAATTGTAGCAGGGTTACGAGGATCATCTTCAGGGATACCAGCTTCTACTTTACCAACTAAATCGGCACCTACGTCGGCTGCTTTAGTATAAATACCACCACCAACACGAGCAAATAAAGCAATAGATTCAGCACCTAATGAGAAACCAGCTAAGGTTTCTAGTACAATTGTCATGTCGTGTGTGTTTGTCCAAACACCACCCATAAAGTAGTTGTAGAATGCAATAAAGAAAAAAGTTAATCCTAAAACAGATAAACCAGCAACACCTAGTCCCATAACAGTACCACCACCAAAAGAAACTTTTAATGCATTTGGTAAGCTTGTACGAGCAGCTTGTGTAGTTCTAACGTTTGTTTTGGTAGCGATTTTCATCCCCATGTTTCCTGCTAAAGCAGAGAAAAATGCACCTACTATAAAAGCAATTACAATTAACCAGTGTGTAGAAGGTACAACTGTTGAAACGATGAATAATAAAACACTTACACCGATAACAAAAAATGTTAAAAGTCTGTATTCTGCCTTTAAGAATGCTAATGCACCTTCGTAGATATGGTCAGAAATTTCCTTCATTTTCCCATCTCCAGCATCTTGTTTCATTACCCAAGATTTTTTGGCTACCATATAAAGTAAGCCTATAACTGCCATTACTATTGGCATATAAATAATCAATGATTCCATAGTCCTTTTAGGATTTTAGTTTACAAGGGTGCAAATATAAGAAATTAGCTTATAAATAGTAAAACTTATTTGTATTTGATAAATACTACAGTTTGGTTGTATAAATAGTGCTGCGTTAATCTCTTAATATCTGGTTGTAAATGGCTAGTACTGCAGAAGAAATTCTATGATTGTAGTGCACGTAAATTCCTCCACTCAAAATCACATATTCAATTTTCAATCCTTATCTTTGCGCCAAAGCGCCTGCAAAGGCATTAAAAACAAGTATATGACACTTTTATCAATCTTTTTCGGATTTATGGGTGGCTACGAATGGGTTTTAATCCTATTAGCTGTTCTTTTATTATTTGGTGGTAAAAAAATACCAGAGCTCATGCGTGGTTTAGGAAGCGGAATTAAAGAATTTAAAGACGCGGCCAAAGAAGAAAAAGACAAGTTAGATAGCACAGAAGAGTAATCCTTAATTTCAAGCCTTGAAGAATTTTTCCTCTCTAAGCGAAATCAAAGAATCCTTAGCTAAGGGTTCGGTGAGCTGCAAGTCGTTGGTAGAATATTACCTCGATCGTATTACGAAGCACCAAGATTTAAATATTTTTTTAGAAGTATTTTCTGACACTGCATTAGCACAAGCCCAAAAAGTAGATCAAAAACTACAAGAGGGTACTGCGGGTAGATTGGCAGGGATGGTAATCTCAATTAAAGATAATATTTGCTTTAAGGGACATAAGGTTTCAGCGTCTTCTAAAATATTGGAAGGTTTTGAATCGCTTTATAGCGCCACTGTAGTAGAGCGTTTACTAGAGGAGGATGCCATTATAATAGGTCGCTTAAATTGCGACGAGTTTGCCATGGGGTCTTCAAACGAAAACTCGGCTTACGGGGCAGTAAAAAACCCTGTAGACACAAGTAAAGTTCCTGGTGGTTCTTCAGGAGGTTCTGCTGCTGCAGTAGCAGCCGACTTATGTCAGGTGGCTTTGGGTAGTGATACTGGAGGATCTATTCGTCAGCCTGCAGCTTTTTGTGGTGTGGTTGGAATGAAACCTACTTACGCTAGAATTTCAAGGTTTGGATTGATTGCTTATGCATCCTCTTTCGACCAAATAGGTCCATTAGCAAAGTCTGTTGAGGATGCTGCTTTGGTAACCGAAATTATGGCGGGTAAAGATGAAAATGATTCTACCAGCTCTTCGGTTGCTGTTACTTCATACAGCAACTTAGATGCACCCGTAGAAAAAAGAAAAATAGCTTACTTAAAAGAGTATATCGAAAGTCCAGGATTGGACCCGGAGATAAAAGCAAACTTTTTACAACTAATAAGCAGTTTAAGAGCTGAAGGCCATACTGTAGAGGAGCAATCCTTTTCTTATTTAGACGCTATGGTGCCTACTTATTATGTGCTTACTACAGCAGAAGCTTCCTCTAATTTAGCGCGTTTCGATGGAGTTCACTTCGGATATAGAAGTCCTAATGCCCACGACTTAGAGAGTACTTATAAAATGTCGAGAACCGAAGGTTTTGGCGACGAGGTAAAACGTAGAATTATGCTTGGTACTTTTGTATTGAGTTCAGGTTACTACGATGCCTATTATACAAAAGCACAAAAAGTGCGTAGATTAATTCAAGATCGTACGAAAGCTATTTTTAAGGATTTCGACTTTGTACTTATGCCTACCACACCGAGTACAGCTTTTGAGATTGGTGTAAAAAACGAAGACCCTACCGTAGTTTACTTAGAAGATATATATACTGTTCATGCGAATTTAGCGGGTGTACCTGCTATTTCTCTTCCGCTGTGGAATTCTTCAGAAAGTATGCCTATTGGAGTACAGTTAATGGCTGCTGAATTTAACGAATCGGAGCTGTTTTCTTTTTCAGAAAAATTAATGAATCATAAAAACTAGATGAATAACTCAATCAAGTTTCTGTTTTTTATTACCCTTAGCTTTGGTTTTTTTGCCTCAGCGCATAACGAAGAGGATAAAAATAAAGATAGCTTGAAAGTTGTTTTTTTAGACGATCCTGTAGTAGCCAACTTCGATAGTATTTTGTTGGCTAACTACGCTTATACCGAACATTTATTTGGAGCAGAGGTAAATTCTAGCTCTGTAGTACCGGTTTTTTCGGATAGTATTTACGAACTCCGTTTAAAGGAACTAAGCACTAAAACACCTATTAATTTAGTGTTTAACCCTTATGTAAAAACCTATATAAACGTTTATACCAAACAAAGAAGAACCCAGATGTCTCGCATGATGGGCTTGGCGGAGTATTACTTTCCGATGTTTGAAAAAGTACTCGATCAGTTTGATCTGCCGTTGGAATTAAAATACTTAGCCATTGTAGAGTCTGCTCTAAACCCACGCGCTAAATCGTGGGCTGGTGCAACCGGGTTATGGCAGTTTATGTACAATACAGGAAAGGAGTACGATTTAAAGGTGAGTTCGTATGTAGATGAGCGCATGGATCCTTATAGAGCCACAGTGGCTGCTTGCATGTATTTTCAAAGTTCTTATAAGTTGTATGGTGATTGGTCTTTGGTTTTAGCTTCTTATAATTCAGGTAGAGGAAACGTAAACAAAGCAATTCGTCGTTCTGGAGGACATAAAAACTTCTGGAAAATAAGAAGATTCTTACCTAGAGAAACACGTAGCTATGTTCCGGCTTTTATTGCAGTTTGTTATGCAATGAATTACGCTCAAGAACACGGTATTAGTATAGAGCAACCCAAGGTATTGCATTATGAAATCGATACCATTGAGGTGAAATACCAAATAGATTTCGAGTACTTATCTTCCTCTCTAGACATTTCCATTTCAGAGTTAGAGTTTTTAAACCCATCGTATAAGATAAATGTAATTCCACATATTAGCGGTAGAAAGTATTACTTAACACTTCCGATTGAAAAAATGGGTGTTTTTGTAAGTAATGAAGAGGAAATCTATGCACACTTTATAGACCTAGACCTTCAAAGACAAAAGGCTTACCCTAAGTATTCTGAGCAAGATGAACGTGTTGTTCACAGGGTGAAAAATGGTGAGTATCTCGGGAAAATTGCCAATCGTTATGGCTGTTCTGTTACCAAAATTAGAAAGTGGAACAATTTAAAGAATGATGATATTAGAGTGGGTCAACGCTTAATATTATATGTACGACCAGATCACGTTTAGCGTTCTTTATTCGTATCTCTTAAATACCCTTTTATGAAATCTGCTTTTTTTTATCTTTTTGTAGTCCTTAGTGTTTGTTTTTCAGCTTGTAAGCAAAGCCCCGAAAATGAGCTTAAGCCTAGTACTTCTCGTTCTGTATTACCACCAAACACAGGAAATATATCAGAGTTGGTTATTGTGGTACCCGATAAATTATGGGAGGGTAATATAGGCGCAGACTTGAAAAGTATTTTTCAAGCCAATGTATTGGGTATTCCCCAACAAGAAGCTTTATTTGATGTGTTTGCAATTAACCCATCCCAGTTTTCCAATATTTTTAAAACACATAAAAACATTCTTTGGTTGTCTTTAGATGAAACTACTTCTGTTAGTAAAGCAGAAGGTAAGTGGTCTAAAAACCAACTTTTTGTTTCTGTTAAAGCCAATTCAGAAAAAGAACTTTCAAATCTACTTATAGAGCAAGGAGAAAAAATTAGGACTTGGTTTTTACAAAAAGATTTAGGTAGAAGAGTGGTGAAACTTAAAAAGACAGCCGAAAAAGAAGTTCAGAAAGAGCTGCTAGAGGCTTATAATATAAGTATGCTTATTCCCGATAACTATGAAATTGCCTTAGCAGAAGAGAATTTTGTATGGCTTAGAAGAGACAAGCCCAAAGTAAATGTTATTTCTAATTTATGGGTACATACCATTCCGTATACTTCACCTAGTCAGTTGAGTAAACTGTCTCTAATTCAGTTGAGAGATTCATTGGGCAGCACACATGTAGAAGGGGGAAGGCCACAGTCTTATATGACTACAGAGTTATTGTACGACCCTGACTTTAGTTTGATTTCTGAAAATCCATATACGGTAGAAATGCGTGGTTTATGGACTATGGTAAACGATTTTTTAGGCGGTTCGTTTATTTCTTATACGCAGTTGGATGAAGAGAATAATCGTATAATTTATTCCGAAGGCTTTTTGTATTGTCCCAAAGAACGAAAGCGTTTTTATGTCCAAGAACTAGAAGCTGTTTTGTCTAGTTTAAAATCGAGATAAGCTTTATGAGTTCCTACAAAGACAAACTTAAAGAACACTATAGTTATATTTTAGAAGATAGCTTACTTGAAGAAATTGCGAGAGTAGCCAAGTATAAAACTGCTAATTCCGATGAGGTTATTATGAGTATTGGCGAAGCAATACAATACATGCCTTTATTGTTAAAAGGGTCAATTAAAGTTAATAGGGTAAATGAAAAGGGCGACGAAGTTTTTCTATACCATCTAGAAAAAGGAGACACCTGTGCTATGTCGCTCACCTGTTGCTTAGGCAACAAAAAAAGCTCTATAAGCGCGTCAGCAGAAGAGGATACGGAACTTCTATTGATCCCAATATCATATCTTAATGACTGGCTGTGTAAATACAGTTCTTGGAAAAGTTTTATTTTCGACTCTTATAACAGTCGGTTAAACGAAATGCTCGAGGTTATAGATAGCTTAGCTTTTATGAATATGGATGAGAGGCTTCTGAAATTGTTAAAAGACAAAACCATGGTTTTAGGTAAGTTTGATTTAGAAATCACCCACCAGCAATTAGCTCAAGAACTAAACTCGTCACGAGAGGTGATTTCGAGATTACTGAAAAAACTCGAACAACAAAATATAGTCGCATTGTCGAGGAATAATGTACGACTATTGGATTTGTGATTTAAATCACATAAAATCAATTAATTGAATCTATTTTTGCTGTAAACACAAAACATGTACGAAATCGCAGGATATTTTAGTGCCATTCTAATTGGGGTTACCCTAGGTTTAATTGGTGGTGGTGGCTCCATTCTTACCGTTCCAGTATTGGTATATATAATGGGGATTAACCCTGTATTAGCTACAGCTTACTCTTTATTTATTGTAGGCCTTTCGGCCATGGTAGGTGCTTTTAGAAATGGGAAAATGGGGAATATTGATTTTAAAACAGGTTTTGTTTTTGCTGCACCTTCTTTTATTGCCGTTTATTATACCAGGCGTATTTTAGTACCTGCAATACCTCAGGAACTGTTTACTATAAATAATTGGACGCTTACCAAAGAGGTAGCGATAATGTTGTTTTTTGCTTTTGTTATGTTACTGGCTGCCCTATCTATGATTAATGGGAGAAGGGAAAGTACTGAAACTAAACCTAAAGAATTTAATTATTTCATAATTATCCTAGAGGGTTTGTTTGTAGGTGTTGTCACAGGTCTTGTGGGTGCTGGCGGAGGTTTTTTAATTATCCCTGCTTTGGTATTATTGGCGGGTTTACCTATGAAAAAAGCAGTAGGTACTTCTCTTATGATTATTGCCATAAAATCTTTAATCGGTTTTACAGGCGACTTGTCTACCAGTTTGATTATCGATTGGTCCTTCCTAAGCACTTTTAGTCTACTTGCCATCCTAGGGATTTTATTGGGTTCTTACTTAAGCAAGTCTGTTGATGGCTCAAGCTTAAAAAAAGTATTTGGTTATTTTGTGCTCCTAATGGCTGTTATAGTAATTCTTAAAGAGTTGTTTTTATGATTGGCTTAGTAAAAGAAACAAAGGTGTATAGTGTTTTGTGTAATAAATGCCCACGATGTAATAAGGGAGACTTTTTCTATTCACATCCTTACAATTTCAAAGAATTCGGAAATAAGCACCTAAATTGTACACATTGTGATTTGAAATTCGAAAGAGAACCCGGTTTCTTCTTTGGTTCTATGTACGTGTCTTACTCCTTTGGTGTGGCGCTTTTTGTTATATGGTGGCTTATAAAATCACTCTATTTTCCAGAAATGCTCCCAGGAAAAATGGTCCTTATCATGCTTGCTATTCAAATTGTTTTAGCGCCTTTAGTATTGTATTTATCGAAATTAATTTGGCTCAATCTATTTGTGAAGTTCGAGAAAACATATTCTTAAAAAGTGATAATTATCACTAGAAAAAATAAATTACAAGTTTAAATTAGCAAAAAATATACGCGATGAAAGTAGAACAAATATATACCAAGTGTTTAGCAGAAGCAGCATATTATATAGAGTCTAATGGTGAGGCAATTATTATTGATCCACTAAGAGAAATAGAACCTTATTTGGTAAGAGCTGCTCTAGGAAATGCGAAAATCAAATATATTCTGGAAACTCATTTCCATGCTGATTTTGTTTCAGGTCATGTAGATTTAGCCAATAAAACGGGTGCTACCATTGTTTATGGGCCTACTGCAACAGCTGATTTCGAAATGAAAACTGCTGCCGATGGCGAAATTCTTAAAGTAGGAAATGCTCAGATAAAAGTATTACATACCCCAGGGCACACCCTAGAATCTACCTGTTATTTATTAATTGATGAAGAAGGGAATGAAACCGCACTCTTTAGTGGTGATACCCTTTTTATTGGCGATGTAGGTAGACCCGACTTAGCAGTAAAAACGACCCTGTCTAGGGAAGATTTAGCTGGACACCTATTCGATTCTCTACGAACTAAAGTAATGCCTTTAAACGATGAAATTATCGTTTATCCTGCACACGGTGCAGGTTCTGCTTGTGGGAAAAATATGAGTAAGGAAACTTTCGATAGCCTAGGCAATCAAAAGGCTACTAACTATGCACTAAGAGCTGATATGACTAAAGAGGAGTTTATAAGCGAATTACTCACTGGGATATTACCGGCTCCACAGTATTTTCCAAAAAATGCATTGATGAATAAGTCTGCAGACAATAAGTCTTTTAATTCAATAATAGAAAATGGGACCAAAGCTTTATCCTTAAATACATTTAAGGAAGAAGTTGAGAAGGGTGCCTTAATACTAGATGTTCGCCACCAAAGAGATTTTATAAAAGGGTATATTCCTGGCGCTTGGTTTATTGGTGTTGATGGTGGATTTGCTCCTTGGGTAGGAAACCTTATCAACGATATTAACCAAAAAATTGTTCTTGTTTGCCCTCAGGGTAGAGCCGAAGAAGTGGTAACTCGATTAGCTCGTGTAGGATACGATAATACCCTAGGTTTTCTAGAAGGTGGATTTGAGACTTGGACTCAAGCAGGTAATGCAATTGACACTATTGCTCAAGAGTCTGCTGAAGATTTTGCTTCAGCTTATGCGAGTGGTATAGATGTACTCGACGTACGTAAACCTGGAGAATATACTGCAGAACACGTAGAAGAAGTAATGCATTTACCTTTAGATTATATCTTCAATCACTTAGATAAAGTAGATCCAGATAAAACCTACCATGTACACTGTGCTGGAGGGTATCGCTCTGTAATCTTCATCTCTATACTCAAAGCAAAGGGCTTTAGTAAATTGATTGATGTAGCAGGTGGATACGGTGCACTTAGACAAACTACAGTACCAAAGACCGATTTTGTTTGCCCTACAGAAATTAAGGAAAGCTAATAGTAATTATAAGAATTTGTTACACACAAAAGCACCAATATTCACCAATCCTTACTATAAATAGCATAGCCAAAACCAAAGGAAAACCATAATTCCCCTTCGTAAATCCAATTATATTTACGGCTGTTAATGTGTGAGAAATAATCCTTGCCCATAAAGATTCCAATTTGTGCATTTCCAAATTCAAATAATAGTCCAATAGCAGGCGAAAAAGCCAATGCCTCATCAAAAAGAGCTACCTTGCCCCTTGTATTGGTGCTGTCTAAGCTTACTTCTGTTAGCCCTGTACTAAATAGTAAATTGGCGGAAGTATTGGTAGCAGATTTAAAATTATACTTTACGCCAAAAGTAGGCCCTATGGTAAAATCTTTGGTAAAGCCAAAAGGCTTAGTTCTAAATTTCAAAGGCAAAATAATATTTCCTATAGAAATAGAATAATCGGCCTTATATTCAGGCTAGCATTTAAAATCGAATTGGGCAATAGTTAGTGTGAAATAACGGTAAGTACTATAATCTGCATCTTCGAAATTATACAGACGCTTTTTTTCATGTTTTTTAAAAACCTTAAACCGGATAATGCAATTTCTGTTACCCCTATCTATCAGAATAAATTTAGCATTAATGGGGGCAATAATAAAGGTGCTATCTAGGAGAGTGCCATTTATATCGCACCGGTAAATAGGACATTCGACAGCAAAAGAATACTGATGGGTATTCGGCTCGTTTTGTGCTGAGACTACGAGTGGAAAACAGAGTATAAAAAGGAGCTTATTCAAAATGTTATAGTTTGTTGTTAGGTTTAATTCTAAATAAGAAAAAGGAAATAAAAACAAACGATGCTAAAGAGTATGAGGTAATATTGGGAAATATATATATATATATCAGATAGTATAATATAGCAGATTTGCCCATCTAAATACTTTACTAAAAATACACTACTATTCTATCAAGCTCATCTTCTATTGTATATTTTCCTTTTTTTATTGTGTATTTTTTTATTTCTAGCAGCTTACAAATTTGTTTCGGCAGCTTAAAATCGGCATTCATATAAAAATGTTCTTTTAAAAAATATTGAACAAAATTGCTATCAGCCATATTTTCTTTAAAAAAGGCTATTTGTAATTTCTTACTTTCAATACTAATAGTTGCATTTATCATTTGGCTAAGGCTGTCTGCTTTCTCTGTATAAATACTGCAAATATTAAAGCCTGTACAATCTTTTCCTGTACCCAAAACTACAGAACAATTTTGAGCATTAGCAAAAATACTTAAGTACAAGAGTAGTCTTAGAAAGATGTATTTTTTCATTTTTTACTTGTAAAAATTAGGATGTAGGAAAAAAGCTGAAAAAGGTATTCCTTTACCTTCTTCAGTTTTTACTTTTAGTAGATACTTATTAAGCCATTTTTAGTGGTCATTTTTTTTGTAGTACCAGAGTTGTTTATAATCTTGCCAGCCATGGTACAGCTAGTGCAATTACTAGAGTCACACCAAACTACCGTGTATTTTTTATTCTTAGGACAACTTCCAGACGTATTACATGAACAAACACCTCCTCCAGGAGAGCCATTTACTAATGCTTTAAAAGCTATAGAAGTATCATCAATATCAGCGGGAACTTCTAAAGGAAGTATATAACCATAAGCATTAATAAAGATTATTTTTTTCTCTTTTGTAAAACTTTCTAAGGATCCATTTTCTAAACCAAGAACAAGTTTTTTTATTGCTGGGTTTTCAATGAACAAATGAGGTAAGAGAAAATGTTCATCTATTTGAGAGAAATCGTCTACAAAAATATTATAATTTGCATCAAATATTGCGATATCTATTAATTTTGCATTTATCCCATCAATAAATGTAGCAGATTTACCACAAGAACTACAATCTCTCATTAAGCACCCATATACTCCACCCATTTTTATTGGGTCGCAGCCAGTGCCTTCGGTACAATTACAAGTAACACCTCCTGAGCCACCCATTGTAGATTTATGAAACTGCCCAGATTCGTCTATCCCTACAATTGTAGTGTGATGAGGGAAGATCGAAATGAAGAGTATTGTCAACGATATTAAATTTAGTATCATCTGGAAAAGGGATATTAAATGCTGAAAATTTACCGACTATAGCATTTGTACTTAAACTTGTACAATTTTCAGTCTTCTCTGCATACCCATTTGTTGGGTTTACTATCAATACTGCTAGTGCAAGTACTGCTAAAATGGTTGTAATTTTTTTCATAATCATATGGTTTTAAATTTATGTAAACTCTTAGTGGGTCTACTGTTTATTCTTCTAAAGCATCGGTTATTTTATAGCCCTAGTGGTTGTAATTTACTTACTTTAAGCGTGTTGTGTTTTTATCTAATTAGTTGAGTATTTATATAAGAATAAATGTAGATAGGATTTTGAGAATTAAAACTTAAATTGTACATATAAATGAATAAATTATTCCAATAATGAACTTATAAATATATTCAATTATGATAATAAATCCAGAAGTTAAGATAAAACAGATTCGAGAGCTAAAAAATTTCACACAGGAATTTATTGCAATTAGTTTAGGGATTTCTATAAGAGCTTATTCTAAAATAGAAACTGGGGAAACAGGACTAAGCATTAGACGTCTAAATGAAATCTCTAACGCCTTAAATGTACCGCCCCTAGAAATACTAGGTTTTGGTGAAAAGCAAGTATTTAACCACTGTAAACAAGAAGGTAGTATTTTGGGAGATAATCATAATTCCAAAGAAATGATAATGCAATACGAAAAACGTATTGACCACTTAGAGAAGGAAATTGAATTTTTAAGAAGTCAGTTTTCAACACATAAATAAAGTAATAAAAGCTCTGATTCTTTAAAATAATTTTAATTTAAGACTAAATCGGTAATGGTTATTCATACAAAAGCCTCCATTCGAAAGAATGGAGGCTTTTTGTGTTTTGTACAAATAAAATTATTTGACTACTTCGAGTCGTTTAGTAATTTGTTTGCTGTCAGCTTGTAGTTTATAGAAGTAGGAGCCTGCAGCTAGTTGTTCTACGTTTATTTGCGCAGAATGGTAGCCTGAAATTTTCATTCCTTCATCAATAATTAGTACTTCTTTACCTAGTAAATTGTACAGCTTTAAACTTAGTAGCTGTGTTTGAGGCACGAAGTAGGTGATTTCTGTAACTAGTTTCGATGGATTAGGTATTGAATTGTAAAGCGCTAAACCAGCTTCTTTTTCATTTATTTGGAGCTTGTTTGCAATTACCAATGCATCTTGTTCGAATGTATTTTCTGCTTGGTTTAGCTCACAAGAAAGTTTAACTTTTTTATGTGTGCTTACCGAGTAAAGTTCTAAAGACCATTCCTCTGCATCGTATAATCCATCTTTCATCTCATTGGTAAGGTCGTTACCCCAAATTGTAATTAGGGTGTTCGGTAGTGTTATTTTTGCAGCACCAACCATTTCTCCCTGTGCGTCATAAGCATAGATCTCATCTCCCATAAGAACTTCCATTTCGAAGGCTTTTATTGGGATTAATAAATGCATATTTTTCCCAGTATTTAAGGTGAACTTTATATTTTCAGCTTGATTGTTAATAGTTTCAGAATTTTCAATTCTATAGGCTATATCGTTTGCATTGTACAGTAATTCTCTCTCGGTATTCATTTTCACCTGGTATGCTTGTCCAGCATTCATTTCTCCGATTCCATTAAATTCCCATTCTGGTAGGTAAGCCATACCAGTACCATTTTTCACTATTACTACATCTTCTATTATTTCTTCAAATACTGCAACAGCAGAGGCGTTTTCATTTCTTAAATAAGAGATTAAGTTCCAACCTTCAAGTAGGGTAATTGGGCTCAGCTCTGGAACGATGTAATTTCCAGAAATAGCAAGTTCTACCTCAGCGTTAACCTTCATCTGATATCCTTGACTAGTATCCCAGTCGCCAATTCCATTGAAGCCCCATTCTGGTAGATAGGCAGTACCTAAGTAATTTTTTACAATTACTAAATGTTCAAATATTGAGGCTGTAATTAATTCTATATCTGGATTAGTCGCGCTTACATATGATGATATAAGATTCCATCCTTCGTTAAGTTCTAGTATTTGGGTTCCACCATTTTCATATATACACGAGGCATCAGCAATATTTGCTAGAGGGTTATAATTTAGTGCCGTTGTATCTGTACAACCCATTATAATTTCGCAAATTTCGTTTACCCCAAAATTGTCTTTTACCCCACTAGTACCAGAAATTAGTTTCTTATCTTCCAGTACAATAGACCAGTTAAAGGACTCTCCTCCTGTGTATTCAGGGAGGGTAAATAAATAACAGCCATTTGGTAAACAATAGTAGTCTGTACCTTCAAAACCATCGCTTAGTGTACTGCTATACAGTAAGGTTTCATCAAAAGAGTTTAAGGTATAATTAAGTCCATTCCAACCGTTTCCACTTGAACTAAACAGGCTTACTTCTACAAGCATTTCATAAAACTCACAGCTTAAATACTCACAAGTACCATCGTCTTGGTCTGCTAATTCATTAAAGTTAACAGCTAGTGTGTCAGTACAACCCAAAATTACATCATATTCACATGAGCCGTCTTCGGTATTCGCATCTACACTGTAGTTGTTGGCATCTTCATCGGTACAACCAAATACAATTATTGTAGCTCCATCGCAGCCTGTAAAGGTGCCAGAATATAAGTGTTCGAATGCTGATCCAGAGAATACTTGAGCGCCACATACATAAAAATGAAATAAGCCATTTCCTGCACCACTGGTTAAGCCATCTCCATAGGTGTCGTATAAGCTAAATGTTATTTCCTGATCGTTTGGCACACAAACAGTATCTATATAAAGTGTATTTGTTTCTGTAAAGTTATCTGCAGTAAAAAGTGTGTCTCCATTTTCAGAAATTAAATCCCAAGAAGTTTCAGCTGGATAAGGGTCCGTTTGTAATTCCATGATGACCACATTATAATCTTCTTGTGCACAAGCGAATGCATATTCGCAAGTCCCATCTTCTGTACCAGCTAATTCGTTATAGTTTAAAGCAAGAGAGTCTGTACATCCCAATACGGTTACACAGGTTGTGTTAAGCCCTAAATAATCTTGAAAAGGAGCGGTTCCAGAGAGTAAAGTATCTCCGTTTTCGTTGAGTAGATCCCAGGATATTTCTTGTTGCCAAGTTCCACCATCTACATTAATTAAGTAGCAGCCATCGTTTAAGCAGAAGGGTACAACGCCTTCTGAACCATCTTCAATAGTCGTTTCGAAAAAGCCTTCTTCAAAAATATCGTTTGCGCTAAAGTTATTTCCATTCCAGCCATCACCGTAAGTATCGTGTAAGTATAGTATACAGTTGGTAGATTCTTCAGTACAGATAATTGGGTAAACACAAGAGCCGTCTTCCTGGTTAACTTCCGCATTGAAGTTTAATGCTAATGAGTCTCCACATCCATAAATTGGATAAATACAGGACTGGTCTTCGTAGCCTGCTTCTGGGTTATAGTTTAATGCTACACTGTCTGTGCAACCAAAAATTGTATTACACTCATATTGAAATGCTACTGGCATTATATCTGGGCAGTCTCCCTCTACAAGAAAATCGGGATATCCTGGTGCGTTTAATTCCCATGAAATTTCTTGAGGATATGTTCCTTCATGGGGAACGCTGATCTCATAACAGGCTGGGCTTAAACAAAACTTATATACTTCTTCATTCCCATCTTCTATGGTTCCTGTAGCTATGGTATCGCCCCATTCGTTAGTCAGGTAAAAGTAATTGTCATTCCATCCGTCTCCATAAGAGTCGTATAAATTCATATGTACAACCCATTCTATCCCTTCGGCACAATACTCACAAGAACCATCTTCTGTGTTTGCGTCTTCATCATAATTTAACGAGAAAGGATCTGTACAACCTAAATCTAATAATTCACAAGACTCATCTGTATAAGTAGCTAAAGGATTAAAATTTATTGCTGTGGTATCCATACAACCATAAACGGGTAATTCTACTGTAATGTTTATGGTTGGTGCTAAAGGATTGAATACGGTATTGTCTCCATTTAAAATACTTTCTACCCATGGGTTCCCTCCTGTGTAAGGAAGTTCAAGAGATTGTGAATCTCCAAGACCATTAGTGAAGTAAAGTGTAGACGAAATTGTAACACCGAATGCTCCAGTAAGAGTTGATATTCCGCTTACTCCAATACACGAGCTTCCAACTTGGAAAGAACATGTTGCTGGCTCACAAGCCCAATTTAAACCAAGTGGTAAATTTGTAATATCGTTTACTACTAGAGAGTCAATATTGATAATCTCTCCATTTAAATTAAGCGTTTCGGTTAATAAAAGCTGTATTGGTTGCGTGTAGTATTCATTTAAATAGGCGGTTGGCATTTGTACTTGATTTCCATCAACTACAACCTCGTCTGAAAAATTATATCCTAAATCTACTAGCGTTATATCTGGAGTACAAACATCGCTTATAGAAGAACCATCGAATTCTGATGCAGATAAAACAACTGTTTCGTCTTCACTATTGGTTTCTAACTCAAACAACACATAAACGACATTGTTAGAGAAATCTATCTCGTACATTGGTGCGTAGTTGTCTGTTTCCATGTTTGTAGAAACAGCTAATACATATTCTCCATCTTCCAAGTCGGTAACATCAACCCACTGACAAGCAATTCCTGAACTATATGTATCTGAACAACCTGCACTAATTCCCATGATATTACAACCGTAGGTAAAGCTACAGGCTGGATAGTTAGCCCCTTCTGGTGCTTCACTAGAAATAGCCCCACCTAAATCCATTACACACCAGCCATTTTTATGTCCTATTGTTTCGCTAGGCCCTAGGCTTGGGTAAGTGTAAATTCTATAGTTAGCATACCCTTCGTAATGTGCATGTCCATGACAGTCATCCCAATAAAAATTATCGTTTAAATTATCTGCTCCACCCGATTGTCCAATGTAAAAATCTTCATTTCCATAATTGGAAATAGAAGTGGTAAAGCGAAGTGTTTTTCTCTCGCCAACCCCTGTAATACACCCTTCTGCAACTAAACATTCATCGGTACTTGAAAATGAATTTATTTCTAAAGAATTAAGAATCGTATTGACTGATACTTGAAGATCAGGACCATTTACGCATCCATCATCAAAGGTAGCTAGTGGATTGTAGTTTACAGCATTTTCGTCTGTACAGCCTGGAATTAAACCTAAACAAGTTGCTTGAGCCTCTGCATAGGAACCGCATCCTTCGGAGTTTTGTGTTAGGTTAATTTGTTGAATTGTTCCAAATTCTATCGCGCTTTGCCAGTCTAAAGCAGCACAACATGCATTTAGAGAACTGTTGTTGTAGATGTTTATTTGAACTGCATTCATTAAGCCGTTCAATGGATCTATATTTTCTATTTCTGTGTCGTAAATATAAAGTGACCCCTGTATAATCAAAAGGGAAGATAAGGCTTCAATAGTTACTATTTCAGACCCGACTATATGTAGGTCCCCCAGGAATAGTTCACATGAAGCTAATTCATCTAGCGCTGATTGTGTACTTATAAAAGTTTCAGTTTCTGCTAAACCACACTGTGCTTTAGTTGTAAAATTGAAGATTAAGCCAAGGCTTAAGAGGAGGGTAGTAATTTTTTTCATCCCGATATAACAACAAAAATTATTCCACTATATAGTTTAGAGCTCAACTGCTAATTAGCCATTCCTGTTTTTCTATAGATGGATTCATTTCCATCAGTTTTTCTATAAACTCTTTTTGCTTTAAAGGAGAGATAAAGGTATAATCGTATTTCCCATATTTAATAACTATTCCCTCATTAGTTAAGGATGGGCTAATTGTAGTGTTTAATGGGTTGTTTAGATTGGTTTTTACCAGCTCTAATTCAGTATTTGGGTAGATGACCTGAATGTCTTTAAGTGGAATTCTTTTTCTAATAAGACCCAGTTTACAATACAGGGAATCCTTGTCTAATAAATAATAGTGGTCTATGTAAAAATACAATGGAAGTAGTATCATTGGTAAGGTGACAAATAATTGCAGGGTAATTAGTGATGATTCCATTTGTCCTTGATACCAGGGTAAGAAGCCTGTTAATAATCCACATATGATACCTCCATGTAATACAAACCCACGTAAAAAAAGTTCTTTTTAGCTTCGAATTTCATTTGCTCTATTTTCATTAAACATACAAAAAAATCCCCTCGATTACTCGATAGGATTTTAAATATTATTGTTCATAATTAGAATTATAATAAGAAATATTACAGTTTATTGTATAGCCCATATTTTGTAGATTACTAGTAGAGATAAACTAATAAGAAGAATACTCACAGAGGATTAATAAAGACCTGAAACAATTGAGAGTTACTTTTTTTTTATCCGTCCTCCATTCTTTTAGAGTAAGAAATGTATAAAATGAGCTTGCCTACCGGTAGGTAGGCGTAGTAAAATGCTGTCTAAGTATCCGACCAAAGGAAGGGTACGAGTTCATTTTATTAGCCATTTTAAAGTTTCTGGAACGTTAAGAAAGAATTGAAGACATGATTTTTCGTTCTTTTCATCAAGGAAAAGGACAAAATCAGTAAAGGTGAAAATCAGAGTGAAAATAGGTTTTGAATAAACGGTACTTATAGGCGGATAAGTTAATTAAACATAAAAAAATCCCCTCGATTGCTCGAGAGGATTTTAAATATATAGTATTCTAAATTAGAATTACGATCCACAAGAAACACAATCCTCAGGATTGTCTATAGAACAAGCTAATTGCTCTTCTGGTGTAAATTCTTGAACTTCTGCACTTTCAGCAACTACAGGCTCCATTTGAGCTTTAGATTGTTTCTGTACAGTAAACTTAATCGCATCAACAGCAGATTTTGTTCTTAGGTAGTACATACCTGTTTTTAAACCTTTCTTCCAGCCGTAGAAGTGCATAGAAGTAAGCTTTCCGAGGTTAGCATTTTCTACGAACATGTTTAAAGATTGCGATTGATCGATAAATTGACCACGTTCAGCAGCCATGTCGATGATGTCGCGCATACTCAATTCCCATACAGTTTTGTAGAGGTCTTTAATGTTTTGCGGAATATGATCGATGTTTTGTATAGATCCGTTGGTGCGCAAGATTTCGTTTTTCAACTCATCGTTCCATAAACCAAGCTTTACTAAGTCTGTTAATAAGTGCTTATTTACAATAATAAACTCACCAGAAAGCACGCGACGTGTATAGATGTTTGAGGTATAAGGCTCAAAACATTCGTTGTTACCTAAGATTTGAGAAGTTGATGCTGTTGGCATAGGTGCTAATAAAAGCGAGTTACGCACTCCACTTTCTTTAATTTCAGTACGGAGAGTATCCCAGTCCCAACGACCCGAAAGGTCTTCGGCTGAAACGCCCCACATATCAAACTGGAACTGACCTTCTGAAATAGGAGAACCTTTAAACGTTTCGTAAGCTCCATCAACCTTTGCTAAATCTTTAGATGCTTGTAAAGAGGCAAAGTAAATGGTTTCGAAAATATCTTTATTCAACTGCTTCGCTTCGGGAGAAGTAAACGGCAAGCGCAATAAAATAAATGCATCTGCCAATCCTTGAACTCCTAATCCCACAGGACGGTGACGCATATTAGAATTGCGAGCCTCTTGTACAGGGTAGTAGTTGCGATCGATAACTACGTTTAAGTTTTTGGTTGCTTTATAAGTAACCTTATATAGTAGGTCGTGATCGAACTTCCCGTTCTCCACAAACATTGGTAATGCTATAGAAGCTAAGTTACAAACAGCAACTTCATCTGGTGCAGTATATTCTACAATCTCAGTACATAGGTTAGACGACTTAATCGTTCCTAAGTTCTTTTGATTTGATTTCTCGTTACAAGCATCCTTATACAACATATAAGGTGTTCCTGTTTCGATTTGAGATTCAACAATTTTCTCCCAAAGCTCACGAGCCTTAATGGTCTTACGACCTTTTCCTTCGGCTTCGTATTTTTCGTATAACTCAACAAATTCATCTCCGTATACATCTGCTAAACCAGGGCATTCGTTAGGACACATTAATGTCCATTCGCCGTTAGATTCTACACGTTTCATGAATAAATCTGGAGTCCACATAGCGTAGAATAAGTCACGCGCACGCATCTCTTCTTTACCGTGATTTTTTCTTAAGTCTAAGAAATCGAACACATCAGCATGCCAAGGTTCTAAGTAAATAGCGAAAGAACCTTTACGTTTTCCACCACCTTGATCTACATAACGAGCTGTATCATTATATACACGTAACATTGGTACAATCCCATTTGAAGTCCCATTTGTTCCGCGGATATAAGATCCTTTTGCACGTACATTATGAATGCTCAATCCGATACCACCTGCAGACTGAGAAATTTTAGAACATTGTTTTAACGTATCGTAAATCCCATCGATACTATCGTCTTTCATTGTTAGTAAGAAACAAGAAGACATTTGAGGTTTAGGTGTTCCCGAATTAAATAATGTAGGGGTAGCGTGCGTGAAGTACTTTTTCGACATCATCTCGTAGGTCTCAATAGCCGCTTGTATGTCGTCTTTGTGAATCCCAATAGAAACACGCATTAACATGTGTTGTGGACGCTCAGCTACCTGTCCATCGATACGCAATAAGTACGAACGTTCAAGTGTTTTAAATCCAAAATAGTCGTAGCTAAAGTCTCTATCGTAAATAATAGTAGAATCTAAAACCTCTTTATTGTCTTGGATAATTTGGTGTACATCGTCTGCCAACATAGGTGCTTCCTGGTTGGTAACAGGATTCACGTATTTGTAGAGGTCTGTCATCGTTTCTGAGAACGACTTTTTTGTTTTTTTATGTAGGTTAGAGACCGCAATACGCGCAGCTAATTGTGCGTAGTCTGGGTGCTTAACTGTTAGTGAAGCTGCAACTTCTGCCGCTAGGTTGTCTAATTCGAAAGTGGTTACACCTTCGTAGATACCTTCAATAACTTTCATCGCTACCGTAGTAGGATCTACTAAGTCATCGAGTCCGTAACACATCTTTTGGATACGGGCGGTAATTTTGTCAAACTTAACAGCCTCTTTATGACCGTCTCTTTTTAATACGTACATACTATATTGGGATTTATTGGGATTTAAAAGTCAGCGTCGAAAGTAAAGCCAGCATCTTCTTCTTTTCCTAAGACACCTGCTTTTTGATATTCTGAAACGCGTTTTTCGAAGAAGTTTGTTTTTCCTTGTAGCGAAATCATGTCCATAAAGTCGAACGGATTCTCTACGTTATAGATTTTATCACAGTGTAACTCTGCTAATAAACGATCGGTAACAAACTCTAGGTATTGCGTCATTAATTCAGAATTCATTCCGATTAATCGCACTGGTAAAGCTTCGATAATAAATTCTCTTTCTATATCTAAAGCCTCGGTAATAATTTGAGTAATTCTTTCTTTTGGTACTTTGTTTACGATATGGTCGTTGTGTAACATTACAGCGAAATCACAGTGTAACCCTTCGTCACGAGAAATTAGCTCGTTAGAAAATGCTAATCCAGGTAAAAGACCTCTTTTCTTCATCCAGAAAATAGAACAGAAAGACCCAGAGAAGAATATTCCTTCTACTGCAGCAAAAGCGATTAAACGCTCTGCAAAACTTGGAGAGTCAATCCATTTTATAGCCCAGTCAGCCTTTTTCTTAATCGCATCGAAGTGATCGATTGCATGGAATAATCTGTCGGCTTCTTTTTTGTCTTTGATATAAGTATCAATCAATAAAGAGTAGGTTTCCGAGTGGATGTTTTCCATCATTATTTGGAATCCATAGAAGAATTTAGCCTCTGTATACTGTACTTCAGAAAGGAAGTTTTCAGCTAAATTTTCGTTTACGATTCCATCGGAAGCTGCAAAGAAAGCAAGTACATGTTTGATGAAATGTCTTTCGTCGTCGTTTAATTTTTCTTCCCAGTCGATAATATCTTGACTCAGGTCAATCTCTTCGGCAGTCCAAATACTAGCTTCTTCTTGTTTGTAAAACTTCCATATATCGTCGTGTACGATTGGGAAAAGTACAAATCGGTCTTTGTTTTCTTGTAAAATGGGTTCTATTGCTGCCATAAAATATGCTTATCTTTTGTAAAACACCTTAAAATTAAGGGCTTTAAAATTATCGTGATTATAACTCAAGTTTTAAATTGAGGTTTACAAATATTTCGATAAAAAAAGTGGGAAACAAGCGGCATTTTAAATTAGCGAATGAAGTTTTCAACAAATCGTTTATAACCTACCCAAACACCGCATTTACAAAGAGTTAGCTAGTTTTTGAAAGTGTTAAAAAGAAAAAATATTTTAAACAATTGTATGTGGTAAATAGTGAATGGTAAAATGTTAAATGCATCACTGAAATCGGTAAAAAAGAAACAATAAATTGCCAAAAAAAAGAGCGCAATGACTTTCAGTAGTTATATTTAATTGATCATTATTCACCAATCATTATTAATTACCCATGATGTTTTACTGCTGCAAACTCTAAGCCTTTATACCAGTCTTCACCATACTTTTTAATGAGTGGTTCTCTAAGGAATTTGTATACGGGTACCTTTAATTTTGCTCCACATTCACAGGCAGGCTTACATATATGCCATTTGTGGTAGTTTACAGCATCAAATTCGGGGTAAGATTGAATTCTAACTGGGTATAATTCGCAGGAAATGGGTTTTTTATAATCTATTTTCCCTTCTCTATAAGCGGCTTCAATAGCACATTTAGCGTAGTTGTCTTTATCGAAAAAAACATAGACACATTCTTTGCCGTTTAAAATTGGGGTTTCTTTTCCTCCGTCTTCTCCAACAACCCATTTCCCTTGATCTTCTACTCCTTGAATCCCTTTTTCTACCATATAGGGTTTTACGTCTTTGTAGATTGTTTCAAGGATAGTAAGCTCGTCTTCATCTAGCGGTGCACCACCGTCTCCTTCAACACAGCAAGCTCCTTTGCAGGCGCTTAGGTCACAAACAAACTCCTTCTCTAGAAGGTCTTCAGAAATAAGGGTGTTTTTTATAGAAATCATTCTGCAAAGATATTAAATAGATGCGATTTTTAGTCCTTCCAGAATTGGAAAAGTAGCCTTGTAAGCTATTGTATACTCGTAGAGAACGGTTTTAGAGAGTGAATTATTAAATCATCAAATCAATTTCAAGTCTTCAAAGGATTAATTCGTAATTTTGCAGTCCAAAATTTAGCTTGACATGGAAAACCGACGCGTAAGAGTACGATTTGCACCGAGTCCTACCGGACCTTTACATATGGGTGGTGTAAGAACAGCCCTTTACAATTATTTATTTGCGAAGAAACACGGAGGAGATTTTTTACTTCGTATTGAAGATACCGATCAAACTCGTTATGTTCCGGGTGCTGAAGACTATGTGGTAGATGCCTTAAAGTGGTGTGGAATGACCATTGATGAAGGTGCATCAGTAGGGGGTGAAAATGGTCCTTACCGACAGTCGGAACGCAAGCCTATGTATCGCAAGTATGCTGAGATGCTACTTGAGTCTGGCCATGCTTACTATGCATTTGATACGCCAGAGGAGTTAACAGAAATGCGTGAGCGTTTAAAAGCTGCTGGAATGGCTGCACCACAATACAATGCTGTTACCCGTAGTGGAATGAAAAATTCTTTAACGCTTTCTGCCGAAGAGGTTGAAAAACGTTTAGCTGCTGGCGATAAGTATATTGTGCGTGTAAAGATGCCTCGCAATGAGGAGGTTAAGTTTGAAGATGCTATTCGTGGTTGGGTAAGTGTAAATACCAATAACCTAGACGATAAGGTGTTGTTTAAATCAGACGGGATGCCTACTTATCATTTGGCGAATGTGGTTGACGATTATTTAATGAATATATCTCATGTTATACGTGGTGAAGAGTGGTTGCCTTCTGCTCCTTTACATGTTTTATTATACCGCTTTTTAGGCTGGGCCGATGTTATGCCTCAGTTTGCGCACTTACCTTTAATATTGAGGCCTGATGGAAATGGAAAGCTCTCTAAGAGAGACGGTGATCGTTTAGGGTTCCCTGTTTTTCCTACAAACTGGAAAAATCCTGAAACTGGAGAGCAATCTTCAGGATATAGAGAACGTGGTTACTACCCAGGTGCTTTTAATAATATGCTTGCCTTTTTAGGTTGGAACCCAGGTACTGCTCAGGAGTTGTTTACTATGGAAGAGTTAATTCAGGCTTTCTCTTTAGACCGTGTGGGTAAGGCAGGAGCTAAATTCGATTTCGATAAAACAAACTGGTTCAACCAGCAATATTTACGTATGCATAATGGCTTAGATTTAGCCGCTCAGTTAAAGCCATATTTAGAGGCTGAAAACTTAGAAGCAGAAGAGGTATATACTGCACAAGTATGTGATTTGATGAAAGAAAGAGCCACTTTTGTGGAAGACATTTTGAAAGAAGGTCGTTACTTTTTTGAAGCTCCTACGTCGTATGATGAGAAAACGATTAAGAAAAAATGGAAGGAACAAACTCCTGGTATTATTTCTGAGTTGAGTGCTTTATTAAAAGAGCTTCCTAGTTTCGATGCTGATAGTATAGGTGCTTGTTTTAAGTCTTTCTTAGAAGCCAAAGAATTAGGTTTTGGTGCCGTAATGCCTGGTTTCCGCGTGTCGGTAACCGGTTTAGGTGCAGGTGCTTCCATGAACGATATTGCTGCTTTATTGGGTAAGGAAGAGGTTCTTAGAAGGATTGATATAGCTTTAAATACCATAAAAAAGTAATTGTGGGGATTATTAGAGTAGAAGATATTCGATGCTATGCGTACCACGGTTGCATGGAAGAAGAAGGTTTAATAGGAACCGACTTTAGTGTGAACGTAGAGGTGAAAACAGATTTATCGGTATCTGCCAAGACCGATAAGTTAGCCGATACGGTAGATTATGTAGCTATTTCTCTCATCGTTCAAGAAGAAATGGCTGTAAGGTCGAAATTAATTGAGCATGTAGCTCAGAGAATTCTTGATAGGCTACTTAAGGAGCTTCCCTCAGTGAAAGAGTCTAAGGTTGTGGTGATTAAGCATAAAGCTCCAATACAAGGCGATGTACAAAGAGTGAGCGTAGAAATGAATGCAAGCAGATAAGTGTGAAATTCTTTTTAGATTCTTTGCAAAAGCTATCTAAATTGTTACATTTGTCAACCTTATAATTAGGGTCGGATGGCCGAGTGGCTAGGCAATGGTCTGCAAAACCATGTACAGCGGTTCGAATCCGCTTCCGACCTCTACGAAAACCTCAAACGAAAGTTTGAGGTTTTTTTTGTTTAACAATTTTAAAAAGGCTCTTAGAGCCCCCTACCACGGTAGGTATATCAGCCTGACAAATTAAAAAGGATTTGCGAAAAGGGCAAAATCGTCGTTCTGTCAAAAGATCGTTTAAAGCCTATACCGAGAGAAGTTTTGAGTTATGGTATTTGAGGAGTCTTACCACGGTAGATAAATCATCTTGGCAAAGACTAAAACTAAAACAACTCCCTATTCTCTAACCCCTATTCCCTAACCGATTTGTTTTTATGCTGCATGCATCGTATATTCGTGAAAAAAATAAGAATTATGAAAAACCTCATCCTCGCTTTTATTTGCCTATTCAGTATTTTCCAGGTTTCAGCTCAATGCGATGGTCGATATAATGAAGAGGTATTTGATGAAGTTTCTGTTTCAACCGTTACGTATTCTGATGTTCATAATCTGCAAATGGATATTTATCAGCCAGAAGGCGATACAGAAACAAATAGACCCCTTATCATTTTAGCTCATGGAGGTTCTTTTGTGGCGGGTATTCGTACCAATCCTAGTATGGTTACCTTAGGGAATGCTTTTGCTAAAAGAGGGTATGTTGTTGCTTCTATTTCTTATAGACTTATGTCTTTTTTAGATTTATTAAGTGCACAATCGGCTTTAAACGGTGTAGCTAGGGCCTTAAGTGATGGTAGGGGCTGCTGTTCGTTATTTTAAAAAAACGGTAGATTTAGAATTAAACCCTTATGGTATTGATGAAGATCAGATATATTTCGGTGGTAATTCTGCCGGGGGTGTAATTGCAGTTCATGCTGCATTTATGCAAGAAGAAGATATTAATGATGCTGGATTGCTTGAAGCTTTAGAGACTTTAGGAGGTATAGAGGGAGATAGTGGTAATGAAGGGTATTCAAGCGAAGTTCGCGGAGCTATTAGTCTCGCAGGAGCAGTAGCTAATGTTGATTTTATTAGTCTTTCAGAAAACGATAAACTTTTAATTTCCTGTCACGGCGATCAAGACGGTACTGTTCCTTATTTATGTGGGCAGCCCTTAAATTCAGCAATACTTCCAGAGTTATGTGGTGGTGGTGCAATGTGGGCTCATACGGAGGCAATTGGATTTACTAATCACCAACATTTAGAGTTTCAAGGTTCTGGTCATGTACCTTGGGAATTTGCAGGTACAGCCCAAGAGCAGATGATTGATTTCGTGAGTGATAATTTATATGCAGCTTTAGATTGTATGAATATTGGGGTAGACGAGTTTGACGAATCTACTTTTAATGTTTACCCTAATCCAACAAAGGATGTGTTTAGTTTTAAAAAGCGTATTTCATTGGTGAATGTGTACAATTTAAGTGGGGTAAAGGTACTTGAGTTAACAGATGTGAACGCTGTAGATATTGCGCATTTAGTAAAAGGGATTTATCTTGTGGAGCTCATTAATGACAATGAACAAGCTCGCTACACTAGGGTTGTGAAACTATAAATTATCTATTCGCTAAGGAGTATTCCAGTAGCGCTCGTTATTCTTGTATTCTTTTTTTGATATACCTCCCTGGTAGATGTCAATAACAAAGCCTGTGTAGTCTTCGTTAATTTTTCTTCCCTGTAGGTCTATAGAGTATAGCTTGATGCTCTCATTTTTTGTCTTTTCCTCTCTTAACCCCACCTCAGAGCAGTTTGGAGCGTCTCCATTTTCGGAATAAAACCCTCCATTATTTACGGACCAATGTAGCCATTCTCCACCGTTTCCAGTTTCCCAATCGTTTAGGTTTAGATAGTTTTCTCCGTTGGTAGTACCTCCAACTTTGTACACCTTTGTTGCTGCTTGATTAAAGTTCCATATAAATGGGATTCCTTGTTGCATTAATTCGGGGGTATTCCCTTCTTCGCAGTTCATTTGCACAAAAAAGGCATAATCCTCGTATTCTGGCCATTCTCCGTACACGGCTCCTAGTCCAGTAGAATCTATACAAACAGCCGTATATTCGTCACATGCAATACCATAGGTACGCGTTTGAAGACTTTCGTTCATACGAGCCATAAAAGTAACTAAGCGACCTTCTCTTTCTCTCTCGCTAAAATGAGTATCAGTAATTGTGTTTTCTAATAAGGGTACTTCTAAAAAGTCATTGTGCCCAAAAGTCATATAGGAATTGTATGGATTTTCTATAGCCTCAGAACTATATACTGTACCATTTTCTGCAGTAAAATAGGAGCTTCCTAAAATAGCCATCCCTGCACTTGTTCCACCAATAACTCCTTTTTTAACGTTGATGTGTTCGTTTAATAAGGTTTCAACTTCTGTATCTTTCCAGAAGTCTATATAATCCCACTGATCACCGCCTGCCATCCATATAGCCTCTGCCTTAGCTATTTTTTGAAGTATATATGTCTCGTTTGCTGCAGAAGGATTATTAAAAACAATGGTTTCTACAGAATTTACATTCACAGCTAAATCTTCGTAAAAATAATCGTTGTATCCATCAGATCCGCTAGCTCTGAGAATCAATATATCTCCACCATTGGCTTTTTCTAAAAACCAAACCATTGCTCGGTCGTCTTCAGTAGAACCCCCCATTAAGCAAATACCGTAATCTGGATTCACCACTGTGTCTGTAGTGTTTCCTGTAAAGTAGGATGTGTAATTTTGTGCTTGTATATTGTAAAAGCTTAGTAATACAATGATTGAGCTGATTTTCATTATACGATTAATCATTTTTTGTAAGGAGTTGGTTTAGTAAACTTGCGCATTTTTCAGTCTGTTCTAAGGGGAATAAATGACCTCCTTCAAATGCTGTAAATGTGCAGTTTGGAAAAAGGTGTTTAACTTCTCTTATAGGTCTAGTTTCTGCAATCTCTCCAGAGGTAGCATATATAAAATAACTGGGTACAGTTAATTTTACTTTGTTATAAAATGGGGGAGTTAAGGCAAAAATTTTAGTTTCAATCTCTCTTTTAAAACGTAAACTCACCCCTTCCTTTGTGTCTATAAAACCATGCGCTATATAGTTGTTGAATGAGATGCTACTGAAGTTTTTAAATAAAAATTTAGTGCGTAATTTATCGTGTAAAAATGATCTAGAAGGGAATTTATTAGATCGTTTTCTAGATTTTTTTGCTAAGGGCATAAAGTATTTAGAAATTCGAAGCCATTGAGTTAGTGCGAGAACACAGCGTATTTTTTTTGACAATACAGGAGGGTCTAACATGATAACTCCTTTAAAAAGTTGGGGTTTTTGTTCAGCTGCTAAAGCCAAGCATACAGCTCCAAAAGAATGCCCAATAGCCCAAACGGGTTGGGTGTAATTATTTTCAAAAAAGGCTATTATTTCTGGTACTATATCGCTCCACGAATTCTTTAATTTATATTCTCCATGCGCTAATAATGGGATATAGTCAAATTCGTAATCTGGGAGTTTAGTCAGTAGATCTCCGTAAACTTCTGCTGGAAATCCATTTGCATGTGCAAAGAATATTTTTTCTTTCATTGGTCTAATATAGTGCTTATGCGTGAGAGGTGCTATATAAGACGGAAAACGTATATAGGTTGATTTCGGTAGCAATGGGTACAGGAAGACAATTAGATTTAGTTTTTGTTTGTCATGCTGATTTACATGTCGATAGCTAGAGGAACTCCAAGCACTTTTCTTCTTACTCCCGACTCCCAATTAATCCTTTAACCTAGCTTAATGTCCTTAACTCCTAACTGGATAGTCGTTTTTCCCTGCCATACATTTTCTTGTATCGCGTAGCAGATGTCGAAAGCCAAACCTTTGTTGATATACGATTCGTGTTTGCCCAATTTAAAAGCTATGCCATTCATTTCTGATAGGCGTTCTTTTTCGGAACACATATGTAATTTTAAATGCTCTTTTTCTGCTCCTACAGCTCTACTATATCCTTTGTCTAATACATTTTTGGTGATAAACAGTGGGGCTAGATTTTCTGGTCCAAAGGGTTCAAATTGCTTAAGTATATTATTAAACCCCTCAGTTATATCTGCGAAGTCTAACTCTGCATCTATATTAAATACTTCTACTTTTTGTTCCTCTTTAATAGTTTCTGAAACCACCTTCTCGAATGCCTCTTTAAAAGCTTGGTAGTTTTCTTCTTTTAGGGTTAGACCTGCTGCGTACATATGTCCACCAAATTGGTCTATATGTTCTTTGCACGCTTCTAGTGCTTCGTATACATCAAAGCCAAGTACCGATCGTACCGACGCTGCTAATACGCCTCCTTTACTTTTGGTAAATACGACAGTTGGACGGTAATAGGTTTCTATGAGTCTTGAGGCTACTATTCCAATAACTCCCTTATGCCATTCTGGATTGTAAACTACAGTAGAAGAGCGATTCTCTTCTTTGTTTTCTATTATTTGCGCATGTGCTTCTTTGGCTATTCGCTGATCTTGAGCTCTTCTGTCGGTATTAAATTCTTCAATTTCATTCGCTGTTTTAATAGCTTCAGACTCCCTTTCTTCAATAAGCAGGCGTACTGCATTATGGGCATGTTTCATTCTTCCTGCAGCATTTATTCGAGGAGCTATGGTAAATACTACATCGGTAATGGTCATTTTGCCCACCCTTTTATGTTCTTTCATTAAGGCCAACATGCCCATGCGTGGTTTGGCGTTTAATAATTTTAAACCATAAAAAGCCAACACTCTGTTTTCTCCAACTATAGGAACGATGTCTGCTCCAATAGCTACGGCTACATAGTCGAGGTATTCTAGTGCAATACGCTCATCTAAATCATGAAACTTTAAGTAGGCTTGCATCAGCTTAAAACCTACCCCACATCCACATAATTCTTTAAAGGGATAGTCACAATCTTCCCTTTTTGGATCTAAAACTGCAAAAGCATTTGGTAGTTCCTCTCCCGGACGGTGATGGTCACAAACTATAATATCTAATCCTTTAGACTGGGCATAGGCGATTTTTTCAATTGCTTTAACCCCACAATCTAAGCTTATCATGAGTGTAATTCCTTTCTCTATGGCATCGTCTATACCCAAGTAAGAAATCCCGTATCCTTCGTTGTATCTGTCTGGGATATAATAGTCGCACTTTGCTTTTTGGCTCTTTAGGAAGCTGTACATTAAACTTACGGAGGTAGTTCCATCAACATCGTAATCACCGTAAATTCTAATAGATTCATTTCCAGAAATAGCTGTACTTATTCTATGTACTGCCTTGTCCATATCCTTCATTAAAAAAGGATCGTGTAACATGGATAATTGAGGTCTGAAGAATGTTTTGGCCTTTTCGAAAGTATCGATTTCTCTGCTTACCAATAAGGCACAAATAGACTTTGAAACACCTAATTCCTTACTGAGCTTAAAGACCTTTTGCTCGTCTGGATTGGTTTTGAGTTTCCATATTTTTTGAGTCATATTCTAGTAGTTAAATTTAACAAACTTATCCAGTACCTTGTAAGGTGAAAACATTTGTGGTAGTCCTTTTTTACTTGATCAAAAAGAACGAAAAAATCAAGGCTTACAAAATATCTTTCTCCTACTCTTGTATATGATAAATGCGGTCGGCTGATCTCCTCATAAAATCGGAGCTTCCCGATCTTATTAATCATCTACTGCCATTAGAAAAAATCTCTTTTGAATGCCGTCAAAAAACGTGTGCTTCTAACATGGTATTTTTCAAATTAACACATCATCAAATTTTCAATTCCCTGTTCTAAATTTTATTCTGAATATTAATGGAGTGTTTATGGATCAATTCAAAGAGTTCGTATACCATTTCTTTAGAAAGGCCTAGGTCTAATCCTGTACTTTTTCGTGTTTTTAAGATATCGAAAAAACGCTGTACTTGAAAGGTCATTAGATTGTTTTGTTTTTTTGCATGCCCAATTTCAGTTACCATTTCCATGCGTTTTTGGAGTATATGTAAAATTTCGGTATCGTAATTATCTATGCTGGTACGCATATCCAATAACTGCGCATTAAAAGCATCACTTTCGTGGGTAGCCTTAGGCATGACAAGGTCATTCATTAGTTGATGTAAAACATCGGGAGTAACCTGTTGTTTCGCATCGCTTAAAGCTGCACTAGGATTACAATGCGATTCTATCATTAAACCATCCATGTCTAGGTCTAATGCTATTTGGCTGATGTCGGATATTAGTTCTGCATCGCCAGCGATATGGCTAGGATCGCAAATAATAGGTAGTTCGGGCATCAATCGTTTCAGCTTAATAGCTAAATCCCACTTAGGTACATTTCTATAGGGCGCAGCTTCGTAAGAGTAAAATCCTCGGTGTATAGCCATTAACTGACTAATGCCACATTTGTTAAAACGCTCTAAAGCGCCCATCCACAAACCTATGTCTGGGTGTAATGGGTTTTTCACCAAAATAGGAATGTCTACACCACGTACAGCCTCGGCAATTTCTTGTACGTAAAATGGGTTTACGGTGGTGCGGGCACCAATCCATAAATAATCGATATTGCTTTTTAGGCAGGCTTCTACATGTTGTGCATTTGCTACTTCTGTAGCGATAGGCATTCCTGTTTCTGCTTTTAGTTCTTGTAACCAATCTAATGCAGGCTCTCCAATACCTTCAAAAGAGCCCGGTCGGGTACGGGGTTTCCATACTCCAGCTCTAAAAATTGAGGCATCGCCTTTTTCGGCTATTGCTCTTCCGGTTGCTAGGACCTGAATTCTACTTTCTGCAGAACAGGGGCCTGCGATTAAAAAAGGTTTTTCTTCTTTTTTAGCAAATAATTCATTTGGCTTGATATGTAATTCTGCTGGGCTCAATTTATTTTTTTCCTTCTAAGATAACCACAAATTCTCCTTTAGGAGCTTTGTTTTCAAAATGAATGATAAGTTCGTCTACGGTTCCTCTAATAGTTTCTTCAAACTTTTTAGAGATTTCCCTACTCATAGAGACTTTTCTTTCTCCACCAACGAACTCTTTTAGTTGACCTAATGTCTTGATAACCTTGTGGGGAGATTCGTAAAATACAATAGTTTTTGATTCTTCTGCCCATTCCTTTAATCGAGTCTGCCTACCCTTTTTAGGTGGTAAGAAGCCTTCAAAAATAAAGCGGTCTGTAGGAAACCCAGATTGTACCAAGGCAGGAATTAATGCCGTTGCTCCAGGTAAACATTCTGTAGGGATGTCGTTTTCCACACAGGCTCTTACCAATAAGAATCCAGGGTCTGAAATTCCTGGTGTTCCCGCATCAGAAATCATGGCTATTTGGTTTCCCATTTTGAGTCTTTCAATAATCCTATCGAGCATTTTATGCTCATTGTGCATATGAAAAGACTGCATTTGAGTACTCACCTTTAAATGCTTTAATAGTTTTCCTGAGGTGCGTGTATCTTCAGCTAATATTAAGTCCGACTCTTCTAAAATACGAATAGCACGAATTGTAATATCTTCTAAATTCCCTATGGGTGTAGGTACCAAAAATAGTTTCGACATAGTAATTTTTTACACAAACAAATTAAGTAAAAATAGCGGTGTACAACCCTATTTTTATAGATTTGTTTAGACAAACAAAATTGAATGTTTTTAGAAATTCCCGACAGTAATAAAAGTAGTAAAGGTTGGATTGAAGTTATCTGTGGCTCAATGTTTTCTGGTAAAACCGAAGAACTCATCCGTAGGCTCAAGAGGGCTCAATTTGCAAAACAAAAAATTGAGATATTTAAACCAGCTATAGACCTTAGGTACGACGAGGAGAAAGTTGTTTCTCACGATGCTAATGAGGTGAGTTCTACCCCTGTACCTAGCTCAGCTAATATTCTGCTACTCGCTAATGATGTAGATGTAATCGGCATTGATGAAGCCCAGTTTTTTGACGAAGAACTCCCTCGTGTTTGTAAGAATTTAGCCGATAGAGGAATAAGAGTGATTGTTGCCGGCTTAGATATGGACTATCTTGGAAAACCTTTTGGGCCGATTCCTAATCTTATGGCTACAGCAGAATTTGTTACTAAGGTACATGCCATTTGTGTGCAATGTGGTGACTTAGCAATTCATTCTAATAGAAAAGTAAGTTCAGATAAATTAGTACATTTAGGCGAACAAGACGAGTACGAAGCTTTATGTCGTGCCTGCTTCTTAAAAAAGAATTCTCTGTAAATGAATCGTTTTTCTTACTCTTTAAAACAGTTAGCTCATTTTTGTAATGCCCAATTTAGCGGTGTTTCAGAATCTGTTTTGATTGAAGAAATTCTCATTGATAGTAGGAAAGTAAGGAGTGTAAATCAACAATTATTTATCGCAATTAAAGGAGTTCGTAACGATGGACATCTTTTTATAGATGAGCTCTATGAAAAGGGTTTAACCAACTTTTTAATAAGTGATAAAGAATTAGATCTTAAAAAATACCCAAAAGCAAATTTCCTGCTGGTGGATGATAGTCTTCATGCGTTTCAACAAATAGCCAAATATCACCGCCAACAATTTTCAATACCTGTTATAGCTATTACTGGTAGTAATGGGAAAACTATTGTGAAAGAATGGTTGAGTAGCTGTTTACATATTAAGTATAAGGTTTGTAAAAGCCCAAAAAGCTATAACTCTCAAGTAGGTGTTCCTCTCTCTGTTTTAGGTTTAAATAGCGATGCTGATATAGGTGTTTTCGAAGCTGGAATTTCTCAGAATAATGAGATGGAAAAACTTCAAGGTGTTATTAATCCTAGCCTCGGCGTTTTTACTAATGTAGGACAAGCTCATTCTGAGAATTTCAGGTCCACTACAGAAAAGGTAATTGAGAAGTTAAAACTCTTCTCTGAGGTTAATCAGTTGGTTTATTGCCAAGATCATACGGCTATACATAAACAGGTAGGGATGTTATTGAACACAGAGTTAGTCTCTTGGTCGAGGTTAAATTCCGATGTCTTTATGTTCGTGGACAGTGTTTTAGTAAATGCTGAAAACACTCAGTTAAATTTATCCTATTCTGGAAAAGAGCTGTGTTTTACCATACCCTTCAGAGATGAGGCTTCAATAGAGAATTGCCTACATACAATTTGTGTTTTAGCGTGCTTAGGCTTTTCTGCTGTTGATATTCAAACTCGCTTATATACATTGCAGCCATTGGCTATGCGGTTGGAGCTTATTGAAGCTAAGGGCAGTAGCTTATTGATAAACGATGCTTATAGCTCAGATTTAGATTCTCTAAAAATTGCATTGGACTTTCTAGTTCAGCAAAGTGGTAATGCAAAGAAGTTTGTAGTTTTATCTGACTTAGATGAAACGGGAATACCAACTGTGGAGCTATTTCCGAAATTGAAACTTTTATTAGACTCTTACCAAATTGATGAGTTCATAGGGATAGGTGCGAACTTTAAATCTTTCGAATCTTTATTTATTAAGGGAGCCTGTTTTGCAAGTACTAAATCTTTTATTGAACACCGTGCAAATTTCGATTTTAAAGAATCGGCTATTTTATTAAAAGGTGCTCGTAGATTTCAATTTGAAAATATAGCCAAGTTGTTGGAGCAAAAAGTGCATGAAACAGTATTGGAAGTCAAGCTGAACGCACTGTCTGAAAACTACCATTTTTATAAATCACAACTTCATAAGGATACTAAAGTGATGGTTATGGTGAAGGCTTTTTCCTATGGAAATGGGTCTTATGAAATTGCACATCATTTAGAATACCATAAGGCCGATTATTTGGCGGTTGCATATGTAGATGAAGGAATTGCCTTACGTAAAAAGGGGATATGTATACCAATTATGGTTTTAAACCCAGATGAATCCCAGTTTAAACAATTAATTGAACATCATTTAGAACCTGAAATTTATAGTTTTAGGCAGTTGAATACTCTTTCTAAAGAACTTAATAATTCAAACATTAAAAACTTTCCAATACACTTAAAAATTGACACTGGAATGCGTAGGTTAGGGTTTGAGTCTACGGAAATAGACTCTCTTATAGCATTGCTTACTCAAAAAAATGAGTTTAGACTTGCTTCAGTTTTTAGTCATTTAGCTAGTACAAGTGATGCGGATTTTACTAAGGTTCAAATAGAGGTTTTTGAGCTTATTTGTTCACAAATTTCTGTGCGTATTAAAACACCATTTTTAAAGCATATTTTAAATTCATCTGGAATTATTTGTTACCCCAGTGCACAGTTTGATATGGTTCGGCTTGGGATTGGTCTCTATGGAATAGGGGATGGAAACCTACAAAATTGTAGTTCTTTAAAATCTGTTATTTCACAAATTAAAGAGGTTCCGGCAGGGGCAAGTGTAGGGTATAATAGGTCTTTTTATGCGCAACAAAAAATGCGCATTGCTATTATTCCAATTGGTTATGCCGATGGGCTAAGTAGAGGTTTAAGTAATGGTGTAGGGCAGGTGTATATAAATGGGTGTGAAGCGCCCATTATTGGTAATATATGCATGGATATGTGTATGGTAGATATAAGCTTATTAGAGGTTTCAGAAGGAGATGAGGTTGTGGTATGGAATTCTCAAGAACATATCGAGCAAATAGCAAAGTCTTTAAATACCATTTCTTATGAGGTGCTAACCAATGTTTCTCAAAGAGTAAAAAGAGTATTTATTCAAGAGTAACACCTAGTTCTAAGAAATGTAAGGTCAAAATTTAGATCGATTGTAGAGTAGTATTTTGTAGCTAATACTTTTGCTTAAAACTCAAAACTATTCTCACTATTCCACAGAAAAGTGCTAACTACCAAATACTCTGTACGCTTTTCAGTTTCAATAATTTTAAGAAGACTTCTCTGCTGTATTTAAGCTCGCAAGTAAAGGATACATAAATGCTAACATAACTACACCCGCTTGTCGTTCGAGCATACTTTCTGTAAGAAACCCTATGAGGGTTAGTCCAACAAAAATCAAAAATAAAGGGTGTTGATTTTTCAAGAAAAAAGGTCTTATCATTATAAAAGCCAACAATAAAAACCCAAATATCCCTACCTCAGCCCAGGTTTGTAGAAACTGATTGTGGAAGTTTAAGCTTTTCTTGTTCAGTGGTACATTTTTTTTTCCATTCCAAAAAAGGGCATCACAGTTTTTTAAAGAATTAGTAAGCTCTGTTTTAGCATCTCCAATACCATAACCTAAAAACGGTTTTTCTGCTATAAGCTCTGTAGCTGAATTCCAGATGTATACTCGTGGGTTTGTTTGTCGATGATCTTCTGGGTTAAATAGCTTATTAATTTCTGAATAAGTATCTGTTATTCTCGCTCGTGTATTTGGAATAAGCAATATAGTACCTATAATTACTGCCAGTGGGATGAGGAGTTTTACAAAAGCGTTTTTTTGCATTTTATTTTTACCAATCCATATTGCATAACTCACTATACTCACTATAATAAATGCGAGTAAGTAAACTCTGCTCGACAGTAGGATAAGCGAGACTAAGAGTGTAATTGATGCTGTAGACCAAGCGAGTATATATTTCTTTTTGATAAGTATTTCTCTAAATGCTATGAACAGCGCAAATGAATAATACCATGATATATAATGGGGTTTACCTACCAATAAATGGGGCAGGTTTTTATAATAAAAGACGTTAATATTACTGCTTATTTGGAATTCTAATAGTGACTTATACAAATCGTATGCTGCCATAGCTACCATAGAAATAGTAAATATATGGAGTAGAAGAATTATGTATTTTTTTGAAAAAAGCTTACTACTAAGCATGAAGATAGGTAGTAGGAGTAGGGTAATCTTAAGTTCTAAATCTCTATAAGCTACCGCAGTGTTTGTAGTGTATAATAGACTTATAATATGGAAGAGGTAAAGCGCAATAAATGCCAGTGCTATAGGGTTTGCTATAAGCGTTTTAAGCTTATCCTTAAATTCAAATGTTCCTATCCATAGTAAGCCTAAAACAATAATTCCACCCGTAAGTGGAACCTTGTGAAAATCTTGAAACACGAAGCCAATAACAATGCTTGTGCAAGCAATAAAATAATAAAAGGAAGAATTTTTAAGCTTTTCTAGCATCTATTTACCTGACAGAATCTCTTTGTATTTTTTGGAATCATTAAGAACTTCAATCGCTTTATCTAGAACATCATCATCTTCTAAAGCAGCTTTTACTCGTCCTTCTTGGTAGTAGTAACGCGACATCAATTCACTTAGTATCAGTTCTGAAATTTGAGATTGATATTTGTGAATATCATCCTCTTTATAAGAAATTAACTTTTCTTTTAAAGCTTCTAAGTCCCCTACTAAATCAGTGTAACTGTCTTCATCAGCCTGTTCAATAAGTTGGTCTAATTCTTTCTCTGTGTGTGTTTCGTACTCATAATCTTTATCAGAAACGAACGTTACAAACTCCTCATATAGTTTGTTTGTGATTTTAAACTCCCCCGGTAGTGCGATAGAATCGTTTGCTAAAACAAAGTCTGTAGCGAAGTCAAAAATAAGTTGTTTAGACAATATACTTCCTACGATTTCGGCGTACATATCTTGTTCTACGGTAATATCTGGGTCTACACCACCACCGTCGTAAACTGTACGTCCGTTGCGGGTACTAAAAGCTGTTTTTAGTGAGTCTGCTACTTTTCCTACACTACCGTCTTCATTTCTATTTCCATAGTCTAAGGCTTGTATGCATCTTCCACTAGGAGTATAATATTTGGCAACGGTAACTTTAAGTTGAGAGTTATAGCTCAATTTTCGTGTTTGTTGTACTAATCCTTTTCCAAAGCTCTTTTTCCCTATTACCACTCCACGGTCTAAATCTTGAATTGTTCCCGAAACTATTTCTGAGGCTGAGGCTGAGCTTTGATTGATAAGTACTACTAGAGGGATTTCTAAATCTAGCGGGTTTTTATGGGTTTTGTACGATTTCTCCCACTCTTTAATTTTACCTTTTGTAGAAACTACCTCTTGTCCTTTTTCGATAAATAGGTTACAAAGGTCAACAGATTCGTTTAATAATCCTCCAGGGTTTCCTCTAAGGTCTAGAACTAAGCTTGTAACTTCGTTTTCATCTTTGAGCTTATTAATGGCATCTTTAACTTCTTCTGCACAATTTCTGGTGAAGCTTCTCAGTCTTAAATAAGCAACCCCTTCAGATACCATTCCCATAAAAGGGATTGATTTTACTTTTACTTCCTCTCTAGTGAATGTTTTTTTGAGAGGCTTTTCTGTACCTGGACGATCGATTAACAATTCTACTTCTACTCCAGGCTGTCCTTTCAATACAGAACTTACTTCTTGGGTGGTTTTTCCTTTAACCGATTTTCCATCAATTTCTAAAAGCTTGTCTCCTGCTATAAGTCCGGCATTATCTGCAGGAAATCCTTTATAAGGCTCTGCAATAACTACATAATCCCCTTTTTTGCGAATCATTGCTCCAATACCACCGTACTGTCCTGTTGTTTGGAACCTGAAATCTTCAATATCTGATTCTGGTATATAGGTTGTGTAAGGGTCTAGGTCTTTTAGCATGGAGTCAATTGCCTTCTCAATCATCTCGCCAGGTTTCGTTTCATCTACATAATAGATGTTTACTTCTCTAAATAGAGTCGTAAAAATGTCTAGGTTCTTACTTACCTCAAAATAGCCTGAAACAAAGGCAAAAGATGAGATTGAAGTGATGACTATAAGTGACCAAAAGGCAATTTTTTTCAATATTTTATTCATGGTAATACGTTTTAAGGAACTGGGTCGTACCCATCGCCTCCCCAGGGGTGGCAGCTTCCAATTCTTTTTAGTGCTAAAAGACCTCCTTTGTGAAGTCCATGTTTTTTTAATGCGGTAATAGAATACGAAGAGCAAGTAGGTGTATATCTACACGATGCAGGCGTCCACGGTGATATTATTTTCTGATAGAGTTGAATCAGAGAGATAAAGATAGATTTAATTAGTGGACTTAACATGGGCGATAAAACGATCGAATACTTGTTTTAGTTTAGGTTCCATTTCCTTAGATTCCAATTTTTCCTTTGAGGTATAAATTAATAGAGCAGCATAATTAGCTTCTAATTCAGCATACCAACCAGCTTTATTTAATCTGTAGATTTCCCGAATCTTTCTTTTCATCGCGTTGCGGTCGACCGCTAGAGGGAATCGTTTTTTTGAAACTGAAAAAGCAATTTTTAATGGTTGCTCCTGTGGAGCATCCACCTTCTTCCAGATAAGAACAAAAGGGAATTTTTTAGCCGACTCTCCATCAGAGATGAGGTCTCCAAAAGCAAGCTTACTTTTTAATATTTCTGTCTTTTGAAAGGTATAATCCATTGCCCTGTAAATGTAAAAAAAATCACTAAAAAAAGGGCGATTCTCATCGCCCTTTAAAGTTAAATAATATTAAAATTATTTTTTGTTAGCCGCTTTAATGTATTGCTCTAATGCCATAGACATAGAAGGAGCTTTAACCGAAGGAGCTTCAATATTAACTTTTAGTCCGGCATCGGTAACTGCTTTTACGGTAGTTTGACCAAATGCAGCAATACAGGTGTCATTTTGGACAAAATCTGGAAAGTTTTGAAACAGAGATTTTATTCCTGAAGGACTAAAGAATACCAATATATCGTAGAATACATTTTCTAAATCAGATAAGTCGCTACATACTGTTTTATAAAGTATGGCTCTTGTATAATTTATTTTATTGTCTTCTAATAATTGTGGAATTACAGGTTTTAATAAATCTGACGAAGGCAATAAAAACTTTTCGTTTTTGTGCTTTTTAATCGTGTCTATAAGATCAATAAAACGTTGTTTCCCAAAGTAAATTTTTCTCTTGCGGTAGGTAATGTATTTCTGAAGATAGAATGCAATTGCTTCAGACATACAGAAATATTTCATGGCAGTAGGAACTTCAAAACGCATTTCTTCACATACTCTGAAGTAATGGTCTACAGCGTTTCTACTAGTTAGTATAACTGCAGTATGCTCTGTGATAGATACTTTTTGCTGACGAACATCGGCACCATCTACTCCTTCAACATGTATGAAAGGACGGAAATCTACGCTTACCTTCTGCTTACGTGCAAGCTCGTGGTATGGGGATGCGTCGCTTTTTGGTTCTGGTTGCGAAACTAGAATTGTCTTTACTTTCAAATCTTATTCGTTTTAAGGTTTCACTCTTCGCTTAATGTGTTCTCCTAATAGAGTACACTACTAATCAATAATTTAAACCGATAAGTATCCATATAAATGGTACTATTTCGAAAATGCAAAGATACAAAATTATATAAAACCCTACTATCGAATACTCTTTTCTCATATAGGTGAAGGTACTCAGTTTGGCTAATCCTAGCAATACTAAGGAGCAGCCGATTAAAATACTTGTTATTTGTTGTGTAAAGCCTGTATTTATATAAGTGAATATGCTGATTATCAGTAGTGGGAGCATAAATAAATTTGCAAATTGTACTGAAACTATGCTGAAATGATTGAAAATAGATTCATTATTAAAAAGCTTAGATACCGCGTAAATTAATAGCCATTTAATGATAACAAATGCAGTAATACAAATAAATATGAAGCCAAATAGCTTGTCGTAGTTTGTGAATTTTGTAAAGTAACTCAGGTAGGATTGTATAATTAAACTGACTATTAGAATAGATTGGAGAGACAGGAAGACAAAGAAATAGTGAGAGAGTCTAAGTTGTCTCCCGTAATTTATCTGGAATTGCTTGTTTAGGAGTGCTCTATAGAAATAGCGAAACCGCTTAGGGTCACTCTTGTATAGGAATACTGAGATAAGTGCTATGAATAAAAAAAGTAACAGTACCCAATTCGATTGAGGGTAAGGTCTGAGTATCTCTATCATTTAAAGTCCTTTTGGCAAACATAAAAAAAAGGAGCCTTTAGTGGCTCCTTTTTGTCGCTTTTAATTGGCTTATTGCAGTACAATTCTTTTAGAAGACTGCCCTTTTTTTGAGGCCACATTTAGGGTGTATATTCCTCTTGCTAAATGCGAAGGAATACTAAATGTATAGTTAGACTGGTTTAAATTTCCATTTACCAAAGTAGTAATCGCTCCTTTAGCGTCGCATAAATATACGTTTGTGTTTTCTCCTGGACTCTTTTTCCACTGTAGGGTAATTTGATCTGTAGTTGGATTTGGAAATGCGGTAAATGCAAAGTCATTTAACTCTTCTATTCCTACCCCTACATTAAAGGTATGTGATTCACTTACAAACACATCTCCATCATTACCTCCATTATTGTTGGTTAGCATACTCGTAGCGTATACGGTTGCCTCTCCAGAATATCCTTCTGGTGGTGTCCAGTTAAAGCTCCAAGCATGATGAGATTGAAAGAATTCAGCCGCAGGAGCTGTACCTGTACTAGTGTGTGTCACATAGTCTATATCGATAATCTTAGTGGTGTTCGTATTTAATAGAGATAGTTCTCCAATTTTATTTCCTTGCCCATCTTCCACACAAGCCTGGAATCCAGCTTTAGAATACTCAAAAGGAGTCCCACTCTTAGATTCAACCATAACTGTAAATACACCTCCTGAATCTAATTCAAAAGTAGAAATGATGATGTGCTCATCGCTTGCCATAGGTCCCGAATGACAATAGCCTGTACAGCCTGCTCCACCGTCGCCAGGTGAGCCTGTGCTTGCTGCTGGCGCACCAGCGGTATTTGTGTGAGCCTTATTGTTTCCAGTTGTAAAAAATACGGCTGTTAAAACGCCTAAAAATAGTATAGCTTGTTTCATAATTTGGGTTTTTAGTTTTGTTTAATCATCTTAATGGATTTCACCAATTTGTCGTCTACAAACCATATTGCAGAATAAATGCCATTAGCAAATTTTGATGTATCCCAATTGAGTTCATACCGCCCTTTAGGCATTTTTTGATTGAGTAGCTGATGTGCCAACTTCCCTTCTTGGTTGTATATTTCTATTTTAGTGTTAGCGTCCTTATTAAGGACTAAGAATAATTTCGTTTGCTGATTAAAAGGATTTGGATAGTTTTGTGATAAGTCACCATATTCCCTTTGAAGCTCGTTTATATTAAAGTCTATTCCTTTTGATAAGATGATGTCAAAAGTTCCAAACCAGTCACCTGCAATACCAGAATTTAATGGAATAATCCTATTTATTGCAGATTCATCACTAGCCCAATGGTCGGTTTGTATGCTAACATCCCCTTCAAAATAAATTTGGGTTACTAAGTCTTCATAACCTTCTGCTTGGACTTTTAAATGTATATGCGATGGCCTGTAATTGGAGCCATTTAAATATTTTCCAGGTATAATGGTTTCTAGATTGTAGTTTCCATCTTCATCCGTTAGAACTTTCCCTCTAAATTTAAAGCCATTATTGTCGTAGTCTCCATTTTCATCTGCCTGCCAAAAATCTAAAATCACGTTTGCAATTCCCTCTTCACAGCTAGTATTGCTAAGTCTACCAGTGAGAAATAGTTTTTCACCTTCGTAGCCCTCTGGTATTATAGAGTTTGTTTGGGGAGCCCCTTCAGAAAAGAAAGGACCTAGAATATCTTCGGTGGTAGGGTCGCAAAGGTTTTTATTGGATGCTTTTATATTAAATGGAAATACGGAAGCTGCAAGAATTCCAAGAGAACCTAATTTTAAAAAATCGCGTCTATTTTTGCTCATACTATTTTTGGTTTTGGAACAGTTAAAGCTACAAAAATCATGACAATTATCAGTACAGCTAGCTAAAGAACAATTTATTACATAAATCTTAGGCTAATGGTTACTTTAGAAATAATCTTATGGTATGGAAAACATACTAAAATAATTCAATACATTTGCTATCCAAATAAAGAGAATTATGGCAACGGATTTATTTCAAGCACCCGATTATTACAACTTAGATGACTTGCTAAGTGAAGAACATATAATGGTACGCGATGCTGCCCGAGACTGGGTTAAGCGTTCGGTATCTCCAATTATTGAAGAAGCTTGTCAGAAGGCAGAATTCCCAAAACAAATTGTTCCTGGACTAGGAGAAATTGGTGCTTTCGGTCCTTATATTCCAGAGGAATATGGAGGAGCTGGATTAGACCAAATTTCGTATGGTTTAATTATGCAAGAATTGGAAAGAGGGGACTCTGGAGTTCGCTCTACGGCATCGGTTCAATCGTCATTAGTTATGTACCCTATTTTCAAATATGGAAATGAGGAACAGAGAAAAAAATACTTACCAAAATTAGCGAGTGGAGAACACTTAGGTTGTTTTGGATTAACAGAGCCTAACCACGGATCAAACCCTGGAGGGATGGAAACGAACTTTAAAGATATGGGAGACCACTATCTTTTAAACGGTGCTAAAATGTGGATCTCTAACGCTCCTTTTGCTGATGTTGCTGTAGTATGGGCGAAGAATGAAGAAGGTAGAATTCACGGTTTAGTAGTAGAGCGTGGAATGGAAGGATTTACCACTCCTGAAACACATGGAAAATGGTCTCTTCGCGCTTCGGCAACTGGAGAGTTGGTATTTGACAATGTTAAAGTTCCCAAAGAAAATTTATTACCAAATAAAAGCGGATTAGGTGCGCCTCTAGGTTGTTTAGATTCTGCTCGTTTTGGTATTGCTTGGGGTGCTATTGGTGCGGCTATGGACTGTTACGATACAGCTTTGCGTTATTCTAAAGAGCGTATGCAGTTCGATAAGCCTATTGGCTCTTTCCAATTGCAACAAAAGAAATTGGCTGAAATGATTACAGAAATCACTAAAGCACAATTACTAACCTTCCGTTTAGGGCAACTTAGAAATGAAGGTCGTGCTACCTCAGCACAGATTTCTATGGCTAAGCGTAATAATGTAGACATGGCAATGACGATCTGTAGAGATGCACGTCAGATGTTAGGTGGTATGGGTATTACAGGTGAGTTTTCTGTTATGCGTCATATGATGAACCTAGAGTCTGTTGTTACCTATGAAGGTACACACGATATACATCTACTTATAACAGGAATGGATATAACTGGATTTAATGCTTTTAAATAGGTCTTAGTTAAAAATTTAAGATTGAAAGTTTAAAATTAAAAAAGTCCCTTCTCGAAAATTCGAGAAGGGACTTTTTTATGCTTTATTTTCTACGAACAACAATTGATAATCTTCACTTCTCCAAATTTTCAAATCGAATTAACTCAATCCTCTTTCTTTTTTAATAGCTTCATACGCTTCTTGGATTTTCAAGAATTTTTCTTTTCCCATTTTTTGTTGGGCTTCGTTGAGGTCGCTCAATTTGTCTGGGTGGTGCTTCATAGCCATTTTACGGTATGCTTTCTTTACTTCGTTGTCGGTAGCAGTAGTTTCGAGTTCTAAGATCTTATAGTACTGCTTAGGCTCTTTAAAGAACATCGCTTTTATAGAAGCTAAATCGTGAATATTGATGTGCATATAGCCACCAATCTTCTCAATCATTTCTACTTCTGTTGCGTCTATATGACCATCTGCCATAGAGATTCCGTATAAGAAGTGGATAAGCTGTAAGCGCTGTGAATGTGGTAGTTGCTTATCTATTTGCAAACAAATTTGACGAAGTGAAACTTCATCGCTATTGATGATATGTTTGAAAACCTTGAAACTCTCTTCTGCGCGTTTAGCTCCAAACATTTGTTTAAACTGAGCACGCACATAATCCAATTCTCTTTGGTCTACTTTTCCATCTGCTTTAATTACATAAGCCGCCAAAACCAATAAGCTAATTTCAAAATTAGCTGCAGGCTGACTCATATTTCCGTAGTGTTGTTGGAATTTTTCTTGTTCATCAGCTTTGCTGAATAAAGAACCTAAAGAATATCCTAAAAGAGCTCCCATAGGACCTCCGAACATCCAACCCAATCCACCTGTTATCCACTTTAATTTCATAGTATTTATTTTTTATTCTGTTCAGTCTTTTTATGTGTTGCAAAAGAACGATAATCCCGATAGCTATCGGGACAAGACTTCCTTTATTTTTTTACACTCCTCAAGTTTTAAAATGGCTATCAAAATGAACTCGCTCATTGCCTTTGCCAATAAGCTCAAACAGCATTTTGACTACGCCTGCCTACCGTCAGGCAGGCTCATTTTATACACTATCGTCCCTAAAATAAAAAATGTCAGAAAAAACAGTAGATTCTGAACATTGATTATAACGGCTTAGGTATAAAACGGATTACCAGAATTCTTTATAAATATGGCAATTATTAAACCAATACACAAAAGCTGACATTTTGTACATTTATCGACGATGAAACAAAAGTACAAACATAAAATTGTCAAGGATTTAGCCTGGTGTATCACATCAGAAAATCTATTAAACCATCCTCTTTGCGTGCAAAAAGAGTTTTTTGAGTCTGATAAAATAGCTCTAGAAACTCATTTAGAAGATTTAGATAAAAGCCCAAAGCCTCTAGTAGATTTTCTTGCATCTAAAAACACGCATCGCCTCGGGCATTATTTTGAGGCACTTGGTTTTTTATTGGCTAAGTGTTTCAAAGCGTTTTGAAATCCTTACCTCCAATTATCCACTTAGAAATACAAGAAAGGAGTTACTAAGGGTGAAGTAGATCTAATAGTAAAAGATACTAGCACTCAAAAAATTGAACATTGGGAATTGGCTGTGAAATTCTATTTGGCTTTTCCAGATAAAGAGGAAACGCTGTTTATTGGTCCTAACGCCAACGATTACTTGCATCTAAAATTAAAGAAATTGGTAAGGCATCAGTGCGAAATTTTAAAAACAGAGGAAGGAATTCAGCTTTTAGCTGATTTAAATATTAAAGAAGCTAATCCTCGATTGTTTGTGAAAGGGGCTTTGTATTACCATCCCAAAATGAGCTATTCTAATTCGGCTTCCATAAACCCAAAACACAATAAAGGTTGGTGGATCTATCATAATGAAGCACAAGAATTTTTACAAGACGATTGGAAGTTTCTATTATTGCATAAAAAGGATTGGTTGAGTTCTGTATCTCAAAACGACAACTTACTATCTAAATTGGATTGCCTTGAACTCATAGAAACAGAATTAAAAGAGAGTCCTAGGAGTTTGTATATCGCTTGTTTTAAAAATGGAGAATTACAATCTACAGGATTTGTAGTGCACGATAATTGGCCGAAGCTTTAATCATCAATAATTCCATCTCCATTTAAATCGTAAATACAATTACCACTATCGCTTGACGCAATAGGATTGAAGTTTAGGGCAGCGCAATCGGTGCACCCATTTACGACAGGTAAGCTAATAGAATTTTCACAGAGTGAAAAACTACCAATTTGTGAAGTCACTTTAATCTGATAGCCTTCAGCATAATTCAATTCACCTATTCCATTAAAATTCCATTGTGGTAAGTATGCTGTACCCAAATAGTCTTTAATAATCACAATTTCATCTTCAATAGATTCAAATAATTGTTCAACATCTTGTGATTGATAACAAACATAACCAAACATATTCCAACCTTGGTTGAGGGTGATGTTTGCAGGTAAAATATTTGAGTTTAATTCATCTACATAAGTCTGTAATCCTGAACAGGTATCAAGCTCAAATACTTGAAACCTTCTGAGTATATATGAGCTTGTCTGAGTCCATACATCTAAACGTCTCACCCAAATATAATACTCTCCAACATCATTTTCTGAGGGAGTCCCTTGTCCACAAGTCGCAAACATAAATCCTTGTCCAAATGGGTCATAGTCTTCAAAACTTTCATTATAATCACACTCAGTCGGATCTACACTAAAAGTTAACCAATCTTGTTCATCAAAAAAACCAGATACGGCATAGCCG
>CBCYMK010000021.1:0-12219 GCA_965183875.1 Flavobacteriales bacterium
CAATGTAGCTACTGGCGGAACTCTTTATGGAGATATTCCATCACAGCTAGGAACAGAAGTTATCCATAGAAATAATGGAGAAGTAATGCACGAAATTACAGTCATTGAAGAATGTCCTCAGATATTCCCTCAGGTTTCTAATAGTTTTACGGTAAACTCATGGCACCATCAAGGGCTTAAAGATATTGCTAAAAACATTAAAGTAGTTGCAGAATCCTCTGATGGACTTCCAGAGGCTATTATTGTAGATAAATCAGTTCACCCATATATGGTAGCGGTACAATTCCACCCTGAAAGATTGGGAGAGGATAACCCCATTTCAAAAAGGATTAAATCTAGCTTTTATAAGGCTATTAACAAGTAGCACTTTGGTGATTAGACATCTATCATAATTAATTGAGAAGACTTATTCTTTTATGGATTAATGTTTACACAAAAATATTCACTGACTAATAAAATGCAATAGAAGTAACAGAACAATATTTAACACAAAAACTCAAGTCTACATCTCACAAATGCTTACTTTAGCCGTATGAAGAAGATAAACATACTTATGAAAAAGGCACTATTTTTACTACTAACAGTTTTAAGTATCTCTTGCGGCTTAGTTTCTAGCAACCAAGAACCTAATGAATTATGGATTACAGATGTAAACCAGGCAATAGCTTTATCTAAAGAAACGGGGAAACCTATTTTTGCATTTTTCACAGGAAAAGAATGGTGTAGCTGGTGTAAGAAACTAGAAAATAAAATCCTCAGTAAAGACACATTTATCAACTACGCCAAAGAAAATTTAATATTACTAGAGTTAGATTTCCCACGTGGGAGAAGAGACCTACCTCAGGAACAAATCAATTTAGCTCGAAAGTTTAGAATTCAGGGCTACCCTACTGTGATACTTATGGATTCAGAAACGAACCAGCTAGGACAAACAGGCTACGAAAGTATGACCCCACAACAGTACATAGAAAATGTACAAAGAATGATCTCAAAAAAATAAATTCAGTCCTATATTAAGACTAAAAAATAAGCAATGAAATTACTTGAAGGAAAAACGGCTATTATCACGGGTGCTACTCGTGGAATAGGAAGAGGAGTAGCTATAAAACTTGCTGAGCAAGGAGCTAATGTAGCTTTTACTTATGTTTCATCTGAAGAAAAAGCCCTGGCTATAGAGAAAGAGTTAATTGCACTTGGTGTAAAGGCTAAAGCATATAAATCTGATGCCTCTGTAATGAGCGACGCTGAAGAATTAGTAAAAGATGTAAAAGAAACTTTTGGATCTATCGATGTATTAGTAAATAATGCCGGTATAACTAAAGACAATTTACTGATGAGAATGAGCGAAGAGGACTTCGATAGAGTAATGGAAGTGAACCTTAAGTCAATTTTTTAATATGACTAAGTCTGTGCAACGCACCATGCTAAAACAACGCTCAGGATCTATTATAAACATGACTTCGGTGGTGGGTGTAAAAGGAAATGCGGGTCAATCGAATTACGCAGCCTCTAAAGCTGGTGTTATAGGATTCACTAAATCTATCGCTTTAGAATTAGGTTCTAGAAATATTCGTTGTAATGCAATAGCTCCTGGTTTTATAGAAACTGAAATGACCGAGAAACTAGGCGAGCAAGTAATAGCAGATTGGAGAAATACTATTCCATTAAAAAGAGGTGGTACACCAGAAGATGTAGCAAATGTAACTGCATTTTTAGCCTCTAATATGTCGGCATATGTTACAGGCCAAGTAATACACGTTTGTGGTGGAATGCTAACCTAAGACTAAGAAATGCTTCAGTTAGAAGATTCATACTTACTTATAGCAACAGCAATGATTTTATCATTGCTGTTTGCTTTATTTATCTATTATAAAGACCGTAGGTTTAATGACGCGAGTAGAATTACCAAAGCTGCATTAGTAGTATTGCGATTCATTTCTCTAGCTACTATAGTACTCTTCCTCTTTAATCCGAAATGGGTAAATACTATTAAACAAGTAGAAAAACCGATAATTGTAGTATTACAAGACGCATCTAGTTCGGTTTTAAACAATGACGATTCGCTGTTTTATAAAACTAAATTTATAGAATTAGTTAAAAAAAACAACCAAGCACTAGCAGCTGACTTCGAGGTTTATACTTTTCACTTTAACGACTCACTACACGAAGGTTTAAATAGTGATTATAATGGAAAAGAAACTGATATTTCTGATGCATTGCAAAAAATTGAAGCGCAGTTTAACAACAGAAATCTAAGCGCGATTATACTAGCCTCAGATGGATTGTACAATAAAGGTATACATCCTAGCTACAGCTTAGATATATTAAACACCCCTATATTTACACTCGCTCTTGGAGATAGCACAGTACAAAAAGATATAGCCCTTCAAAATATACGTTTTAATGAAATCGCTTATTTAGGAAATGAATTCCCTATAGAGTTAGAAGTTTATAGCAACTTCGGCACTCGAGAAAAGAAGCACCTACAAATCACTAATCAAGGGAAGATAATCTATGAAGAGTGGTTTAGTATAGAAGAAAACACCCCCTTAAAAAAACAAATTCTTCTAGAAGCTACTAAAGAAGGTATACAGTATTACCAAATTAAAATTAGCTCTTTTGATGGAGAAAAGAACACACAAAACAATCAGTTTACAGTAGCTCTAGAAGTGGTAAATAACAGCCAGGATATATTAATCTTAGCTGCTGCACCTCATCCTGATATTGCAGCACTAAAATCAGCTTTAGAATTAGGGGAAAACTATAAGGTTAATACATCCTTATTCCATGAATTTAAAGAAGATATTTCCAGCTACAATTTAATAATCCTACACCAAATTCCGGGACATGGTAATAGGAATTCAGAATTACTAAAAAAAATAAAAAACTCAAATACCTCCTTACTTTATATTACAGGAAACCGAACAAATTGGAATAAGTTTAATCAATCACAAGACTTACTCTTTCTAAAGACAAACAATACTATCCAGGAAGTATTCCCGATACTGAACGAAAAATTCAGTCCTTTCGACTTAGATGAAAATGCAGTTTCATTTATCCAATCTGCTCCCCCACTTCAGGCCCCAACAGGAGAGATAACAAAAAACAACTTTTCTCATTCCCTATTTAAGCAAAATATTGAAGGTATAGAAACCTCTAAAGAATTGTTTGTATTTAGCGAAAAGGAAGAGCAATTAGTAGGGATACTCTTAGCTGAAGGACTTTGGAAATGGCGTCTATACGATTATCAAAAAAACAAATCACACGATAATTTCAATGAACTTATACAAAGTATAAGTCAGTACCTCACACTAAATACAGACAAGCGTAAGCTACGTATACACTACCCTAAGCTAAGTACAGAAGGTGCAATATTTAAAATAAATGCTCAGTTGTATAACGACAACTATCAGCTTATTGAAAACGCAGAACTCAACCTAAACCTAGTAGACAAATTAGGGAATGAATACAAGTATACACTAACAAATAAAGGTACGAACTACAGTACCTCCATAGAGAATTTGTCGCGTGGAAACTACGACTTTACACTAAGCTCAAGCTATAAAGAGGAACAGCTGGTACAAAAAGGAGGCTTTGCTATGCTAGCAGCCAGTCTAGAACAACAAACACTGGAAGCCAATTGGCATTTGCTTAAAAAAATAAGTAGTTTGAGTAATGGTCTATTTATCGAAAAGGAAAAAATAGCGAACTATTCGGAGATACTAAAAGAGAATGTTTCTGCAAAACCTTCAATATATTTCAGTAAACAGTTAAGTGATTTAATTAAACAAAAAGCAATTTTTTTAGTACTTTTACTAAGTCTATTCTTTGAGTGGGTATTGCGTAAAAGACTAGGAACACATTAATCAAAATAACAAAACTATGAATCAAAAAATCAATCCATTAGTAATACTTGCTGGGGCAGTATTTTTCTTTTTAATAATGGTAGGCTCTCAGATAGCCGTTACCATAAATCCTGGGGAAAGAGGAATTATATTTAGAAAATTCACCACCGGTTTAGACAAAGAAAATACCTATAAACCAGGTTTTCACTTGATAGCTCCATGGAACGAAATTTTCATTTACGAGGTAAAAGAACAAAAGGTGGAAGAAAGTATGGATATACTAGACAAGAATGGACTTTCTATGGCTATAGATATTACCGTTCGTTATAATCCAACCTTCGAAAAAATAGGTTTTTTACACGAAGAATTTGGTCGTTCTTATGTAGATAGACTGGTAATTCCTGAAGTTCGTTCATCGGTAAGAAAAGTTATGGGTCGCTACGAGGCTGAAGAAATTTATTCTACTAAACGTAATGAGGTAGAAAGTACAATAATTGAGGAAACAATGTCTATTTTGGCAGATAATAACGTAATCATGAAAGCCTTATTGATCCGCTCAATACGCCTACCAGAAAAAATTAGACACGCAATTGACGATAAACTAAAGCAGGAACAAGAAGCTGCTGCATATCGTTATAGAATAGAGAAGGAAGGTAGTGAAGCTGAACGTAAACGTATTGCAGCTGAAGGTGAGGCTGCAGCAAATAAAATTATAAATAGCTCTCTTACACCTAGCCTACTTAAAATGAGAGGTATTGAGGCTACTATTAAATTATCTAATTCGAATAACTCTAAAGTTGTGGTAATTGGGTCTGGAGAAAATGGCATGCCTTTAATCTTAAACAATTAATTAAAATTATAAACTCACACTAGTAAAAGCCCCTACTTAGAATTAAGTAGGGGCTTTTGTATTTTATTAATAAGTAAGCGGAAATTGTTAAAAAAGCTTTTCTAAAACAAGTAAGTTCAATAAGTGAATTCTTAATTTAGCCTCTATACTCCTACCACTATGCAAGTACAAGAAACAGGCTTTGAAGGGCTTTTAATACTTCAACCACGAATTTTCAAGGACGAAAGAGGTGCTTTTCTAGAAAGCTGGAATGCCAGTACTTTTAAACAACTAGGTTTATCGATTTCTTTTGTTCAAGACAATCAGTCTATTTCGCATAAAAATGTACTCAGAGGATTACACTTTCAGAAACCTCCACATGCACAAGGAAAATTAGTTAGAGTTACTAGAGGTACTGCATTAGATATAGTGGTTGATCTTAGAAAAGATTCTAAAACTTACAAAAAACACTATAAAATTATATTGTCGGATCTTAAAGCCAATATGCTCTGGATACCCGCTGGTTTTGCACATGGATTTGTAGCCCTTGAGGATAATACCATTTTTCAATACAAATGCGACGCACTATACAACCCAGAAAGTGAAGACTGCTTACGGTGGGATGATGAAGAAATAGGAATAGACTGGGAGGTGAAAAACCCACTTGTTTCAGCAAAAGATTTAGAAGGTAAAACATTCCAAGAATTAACAAATCCCTTTTAATGAAAAAGCTATCCTTAATCCTTTTCGTATTCGTTTCAATAAGTTTTGTTTTTTCGGTATTTAAAGGGCCCGAAGACGAGACTCACCAAATAAATTTCAACGATAACTACGCTATATTTTCACCCAATCAGCCAGAAGAAATTGGTTTTGCTGGAGAAAAAATGCCCCTATACCAACAGGATATTAAAGAGCGATTCGATCGAGAACTACTGGTAAATACCTACTGGCAATCGCAAACAGTATTATTCATTAAAAAAGCTCATAAATATTTCCCTGTTATAGAACCTATACTACAGGAAAACGGAATTCCAGATGATTTTAAATATTTAGCAATTGCCGAAAGCGGATTAGCAAATGTAGTTTCTCATTCTGGGGCAACCGGGTTTTGGCAAATAATGAAAGCTACAGGAACAGAAAATGGTTTATTGATAAATAAAGAAATTGATGAACGTTATCATTTAGTAAAGTCTACACACGCTGCATGCAACTATTTAAAGCAAGCTTATGAAAAGTTTGGTTCATGGACACTTGCCGCTGCATCCTATAATATGGGCATGACAGGATTAGAAAAGCAAATGAAAAGACAAAATGCATCAAACTATTACGATTTACTTTTGAACAATGAAACCGCAAGGTATGTATTCAGGATTTCGGCAATAAAAGAAATATTAATGAACCAAAAAACGTACGGCTTTCATATTAGACAAAAAGACTTGTATCATTTAGCTCCATTACATCAAGTCTTATTGGATAGCAGTGTCGCAAATTTTGCAGACTATGCTCAAGACTTAAACATCAACTATAAAATACTTAAAGAATATAATCCATGGTTAAGACAGGCAGAATTTAAGAACCATTTAAACCGTGCATATTTTATTGACCTGCCTAATGAAGGGTATTACACCTCCAAAAATGAAATAGAATTACTCGAAACTGTGAAAACAGAAAACAATAAGCAGTTAGATACCCTTCAACTAAAAATAAAAAGGACTACATCCTTGAAAAAACTAGCTGAAACAAGTGAAATTGACTTGGAAGAATTAATTTTGCAAAATATGGATCTGTTAGACATAAGTGTAAAAAAAGGTCAAACACTCCAACTCATTAAAGAAAGCAAGTAATTCATGGCCAAGCCACAAGATTATATAGATGTTCAAGGTGCAAAAGTGCACAATTTGAAAAATATAGATGTTAAAATCCCTAGAGATAAACTCGTAGTAATTACAGGATTAAGTGGCTCAGGGAAATCATCTTTAGCTTTCGATACCATATATGCTGAAGGGCAAAGAAGATATATAGAAACTTTCTCGGCTTATGCTCGACAATTTTTAGGTGGTTTAGAACGTCCTGATGTAGATAAGATAGACGGATTAAGCCCTGTTATATCTATAGAACAAAAGACGACTAGTAAAAACCCTAGGTCTACTGTTGGTACTATTACAGAGATATACGATTTCTTAAGACTACTTTACGCGCGTGTTGCCGAAGCATACTCCTATAACACAGGAGAGAAAATGATAAGCTATACCATTGATCAAATTAAAGAATTAATCACTCAATCTTACGGGGACCAAAAAATACTCTTACTTGCTCCAGTAGTGAAAGCTAGAAAAGGACATTATAGAGACTTGTTTGAACAAATACTGAAACAGGGCTTTATTAAAGTTCGTATTGATGGAGTGATACAGAATATAATGCCAGGGATTGCAATTAGATCGGTATAAAAGCCACGATATAGAAATTGTAATTGACAGGATACAAGTTACTGGTGATATAGAAAAAAGATTAAAAGACTCGCTAGAAACTGCCTTAAAATTCGGTAAAGGTATTATGCAGGTATATGCACCAGAACAGGAAGAGTTGCGCTATTTTAGCAAGCATTTAATGTGTCCTAGCAGTGGGATTGCCTACGACGACCCCGAGCCTAATTCATTTTCTTTTAACTCCCCTAAAGGAGCTTGTAAAACCTGTAACGGTTTAGGGATAGAAATGAAAATTGATGAGGCTAAAATATTCCCAGACAAAACGCTCTCTATTGATCGTGGTGGACTTGCACCTATAGCAGATAGAAAAAGTCCTTGGATAAATAAACAACTAGACCTTATTGCCAAACGCTATAAATTCGATTTAAAAGACCCTGTTAGTGAAATCCCTAAAAAGGCTATAGAGGTAATATTAGAGGGCGCAGAAGAGTCGTTTAAGGTAACCAATGCAACCATGGGTATTACCCAGGATTATTATTTAAATTTTGAAGGGATTTCAAACTTTATTAGCTATCAATATCACAACGCCGATTCGGCTAGCTTAAAAAGGTGGGCTAAAACCTATATGGTAGAGATTAACTGTTCTAAGTGTAAAGGACATAGGTTACAAAAGGAATCACTACACTTTAAGTTTGAAGGTCATACCATTTCTGAACTAGCCAAGATGGATATTTCTGAACTGTTTATATTATTTGACAAGATTGAAGAAAAGTTAAATGATAAACAGAAAGCCATAGGGCTTGAAATTATTAAAGAGCTTAAAACGAGGTTGAAATTCTTACTCGATGTTGGGCTGGATTATTTAAATCTAGATCGAAGTTCAAAATCTCTCTCCGGTGGAGAAGCACAACGAATACGTTTAGCCACACAAATAGGTTCGCAATTAGTTGGAGTACTCTATATTTTAGATGAACCGAGTATAGGGCTACACCAAAGGGATAATACACGCTTAATAAAATCGCTTAGAGATTTAAGAGATATAGGGAATTCTGTAGTTGTGGTAGAACACGATAAGGAGATGATTGAAAGTGCCGATTATGTTTTAGATATGGGGCCAGGTGCAGGTAAATACGGTGGTGAAATTGTATGTGAAGGAACACCTGAAGAAATCATGAAATCGCACACCCTAACTACTCAATATCTAAATGGAGAAAAAGAATTATATATCCCCAAAGAACGTAGAGCTGGTAACGGAAAAGAACTTTGCCTTTTTGGCGCAACAGGAAACAACTTAAAAAATGTAGACCTAAAACTACCTCTGGGTAAGCTAATAAGTATTACAGGGGTCTCTGGGTCGGGGAAATCTACTTTAATAAATGAAACCCTATACCCTATTCTAAATACTCACTTCTTTAGGGCTTTAAAAAAGCCCATGCCTTACAAGCGTATTTCTGGATTGGAACATATAGATAAGGTTATAGATATTGACCAATCACCAATTGGTAGAACGCCACGTTCTAATCCTGCTACATACACAGGTGTATTAGGAGAAATAAGAAAAATTCTTGCAGAAGTACCAGAAGCAAAAATTAGAGCATATAAACCAGGAAGATTTTCTTTTAATGTAAAAGGTGGTCGTTGTGAAGTTTGTGAAGGTGGCGGACTTAGGATAATAGAAATGAATTTCTTACCTGACGTTCACGTTCATTGTGAATCGTGTAATGGTAAACGTTTTAACAGAGAAACCCTAGAAATACGTTTTAAAGGAAAGTCTATTTCAGACATTCTCGATATGACTATAAATCATGCCGTAGAATTTTTTGAAGCAATACCAAAAATTTATAAAAAGGTAAAAACCTTACAAGATGTAGGCTTGGGCTATATTACCTTAGGACAACAATCTACAACACTGTCTGGTGGAGAAGCTCAGCGTGTAAAACTGGCTACTGAATTGAGTAAAAGAGACACAGGAAACACACTGTTTATTTTAGATGAACCTACTACCGGCCTACACTTTGAAGACATTAGAGTGCTTATGGAGGTGTTAAATTCTCTTGTAGACAAAGGAAATACAGTCCTAGTTATAGAACATAATATGGATGTGATAAAATTATCTGATCATATTATTGACTTAGGCCCTGAAGGAGGTCGTGGAGGAGGAACAATTTTATGTGAAGGTAAACCTGAAGAAATTATAAATGTTAGCAATAGTTATACTATTGATTATTTAAAACAAGAATTAGCTTAACAAAAAAAGGGAGGACATAAGTCCTCCCTTTTTTTTTATACTTCTAAGCTTTAGTTCTTAACGAATCTTTTTACAATTTTATTATTTGCAGTTTCTACAATAACAAAGTACATTCCGTGAGGAATAGCAGAGAGGTCAATTTTAAACTCCTCAGATATATTTCTAGTATCGATATCAAGGTATGATAATTCCTGACCTAATACATCCGTTATTCTCAATGATGCAAGTTCAGAGATTTGAGACATTTGAATATTCAAAACCGTATTTACAGGGTTTGGATAGAGAGTAAAACTTGAATTGTCTAAATCTTTAATACCTACAGTATTTAAGAATACTATATTAGAATAAAGCACCACAACCGTTCACACTTTCTACATATACTTGATACTCTCCTACCTCATCAGCATAGTGGATTGAGCTTGTAGCACCAGGAATTGTTTCTCCTTCGTATAACCATTGGTAAAAACCAATATTTCCTTGAACTATAGTAGAAGTAAGGAGTAAGGAGTTAGCAATCTGAGCCTCCACCAGTACTTCTTGTGGTATTACAATTGAAAATTCGTAGAACTCAATATTTCCAGCACTGTCGTGAACTTCAATACTATAATCACCTCCGTCTAAACCGTGCATAGTTATAGTCCCATTTTCATCAACCTCAAACAGTACGTTCTACAGGAGCACCAAATTGGTAATTTTGAGTATAAGTTGTTGGTGAGGTATATGGGGGTACACCACCAGTAACAAACATAGATAAAGAACCAAATTGATCACTACAATTAGGGTTAAACGCAGACACAGAAGCCTGTATTAATTCAACACAAGAACCATCGTCTACAGTTGCTGATGCGTTATAGTTATATGAGTTAACTAGGGTACAACCAATATGCTCTGTAAAAATATAGTACTCTGTAAATCCAAAATCGCAATCTATAGCTCCACTTTCAAACGACTCACCTTGGAGGTTCACAAAACCAGTTAAGGCTACAGCAGGTGGTAATACAGAAAGGTCACTTGTAATTAAAGCCTCTACTTGTATAGTAGCGTTTGGATTAATTAAGGAATTAGTAATTAACGAGGTAGAAACAGAAATATACTCACTTGAAGCTAAACTCAATATAAAGTTAGGTTGTATAATTTGCTCATTACTAAGGTTAGTAATCTCATACGACAATACAGGCACATTAAATTGTGTAGAAAAAACGATTTCAAAATTATCCAATTCAAACTCAATACAGATATCGAACTCACAGGTTCCATCGTCGAAGTTGGCTAATTCATTATAATTAAGTGCAAGAGAATCGGTGCAACCAAAAACAACAGCAGTTGCACAAATTGAATTATCACTTACGTTACATTCTTCACAATACTCTGTATAATTAATATCTGTACATCCTTCAACTATACCAGTGGCACACGAACCATCGTTGGTATTTGCACAAAATATCCAGGTAAACTAATAGACATTAGTTCTTCATCATAAACCCAATATTCCAAAAAGGCCTCTTCAGTACAACCCAATATTTTAAGTGTTTCACAAGAACCGTCATCTAAATCTGCGAATGGGTTAAACTCAACATAGTCAGGGTTTGTACATCCATACACATTTTCAAACTCCATAATTTCGAATCCTATAATGGAAGACATAGCGTTAGTACTATACGAACCTGATCCAGTACCGTAAATAGCTTCTAAAAACACAATATTTCCAGTTTGTGCAAATTGAATTGCCCAAACTATATTTTGCCCTTCAGTAAATCCATCTTGTTCATCTGTAGTAGTATCATCTCCCCAAGCAGCAATTTGTAAATTCCCAATTCCTAAGGTACTGTAGCCAGCACCGTAATAAGCACCATTATTTTCGTAAAACACACCAAGTAAATCACCAACTTGTGAGGTATAACCGTTTATGTTTATAGGGCCAAATTCGTCTAGTAATACCATAAGGGTATGGTTTCCACCAGTATTTTCAGAGTAAAACTCTACATCAGCACCAGGCACACATGTACCATTATCTATGACAGCATCTGGGTTATAGTTACCGGCTATTGGATTAGTACAACCTTCTACACCTACACTAAAGTTTACTGTAGTTTCTATGGTTGGAGACCAAGCTTGGTTATTACCCGATACATTATCGTATATAATAAACTGTATGCTATGTTCACCAAATGAAAATTCTTGTGTTATAGATCCCGATTGGTTAAACAAGGTTCCATAAGCACCACCGTCAACAGAATAGTTAATATGGGCATCTGTTGAAGCAGAAGAAATAAGCATATTTACAACCTCATAATTAAATGTAACTGAGGTATTTGTTAGGATAGCTCCGTCTATTGTATTGGTGATATAAATGAATGGGCTATCGAAAATACAAGAATCTAATTCGAAGGTAGCTTCAGGATCATAGTTAGTCGCTTCAGGGTATGTACAACCACCAATACCATATAAACAAGAACCGTCATCTAAATTAGCCAATTCATTATAGTTATTAGCTTCAGGATCGGTACAACCTACAATTATTTCAGGGTAGGTACATATAGCACTGTCCATTTCGGTAGCAATTGGATTATAGTTAAGTGCCGATTCATCGGTACAGCCCCAAATTTCGAATTCATCACAAACACCATCACCATCGGTATCAGTTAAACATATACCGTTACAATCGTATCCATCTTTCTTCTAAAACACAAGAACCATCGTCTTGAGTAGCGTTTTCGTTATAGTTACATGCATCCATATTAGTACAGCCTAAAATACCCGCAACTTCTCCCGAGCAAGAGAATACTGGACTTACTGTATAAGGAACAACAGCAAGACCGTTAGCCGTATAAGTAATCGCCGAGGGAAGACTTAAGGTATATAAACTCTCTC
>CBCYMK010000022.1:0-8040 GCA_965183875.1 Flavobacteriales bacterium
CATAACACAAATCTCTAGGGAGACCTAGAGATTTTTTTAGTTTTCAAAAATGAAGAATTTCTTAATTTTAAGTCTCGCTACGCTACTTATTTCATGTGGGCAGCAAGCTACTACAAGTAAAAGTGTTTCTGCTGTAGAGTCAGACTCTACTAGTTCTGTGCTTGTGCGTATAGATTCTCTGAACAGTTTAATCGCTGCGGATAGTTTGAATGCAGCTTTGTATTTTGAGAGAGCAGAGCTTTTCTTAAAAAGTAATTCCCTAAGTCCAGGTGCAAACGATTTATTAAAAGCAGTTTCCTTAGACTCTACCAATGCTTTTTATTGGCAACAACTGGGAACCTTACATTATGCGATGAGGAATAGTCGTTTTGCTAAGAATTCTTGGGAGAAATGTGCATTACTAGATTCTAGAAATATTGATTGTAGATTGAGCCTAGCCGAAATATACCTTGCAGTAGGGGAGTTGAAAAAAGGTCAAACTAAAATAAATGAAGTTTTAAACTTTGATGCTAAAAATGCGGAGGCACTTTATTTATCAGGTAACTATGCCTTAATGCAAGGAGATACAACCAAAGCCATGAAGTATATTCAGGCTTCTATAAATGAGAAACAAGACTTCTTTAAAGCTTATGACTTAATGGGGGTTTTATACAGTGATAAAGGAAATGTGCTGGCGCTAGATTATTTTAATTCTGCTTTGCGACTGCGTCCCGATCGTTTTGATGTTCATTATAAAGTGGCCATGTTTTATCAGAATATCAATGCGTATGAGGAGGCTATTTTAGCCTATAATAGAGCATTAGTGGTTAATCCTTCTCATAAAATGTCCCTGCACAATATAGGGGTGATAAATATAACTCTAGGAAAGCTTGAAAACGCATTAGATGCTTTTTCGAAAGCTATTAGTATAGACGATATGTATTTACAGGCTTATTTTGGTAGAGCATATACCTATGAGCTCTTAGCTGATATTCTTAATGCAGAATCGGATTATAGAACAGCATTAATGTTAGATCCTGCCTATAGACCTGCTATGGACGGTCTCACTAGAATTGGACGTTAGTATTTAGCGCAAAAAAAAGGCAACCATTTTGGTTGCCTTTTTTTTGCTGTAATTTTTTAGAATGCAAATCCCATATTGAAACCATAAGTTGCTGCTCCAGAAATTATTTTTCCTGTACCTACAACTTCTGCTATATCATCAAAAACATCTTCTCCACTAATTTCATACATCCCTACACCAGATCCATAGAAGAGGTCTATAGAAAACACTTCGTTGATTATAAACTGGTATCCTGTTTTAATACCAGCACTAGATGCGGTTATCGTTGCGGTGTAGCTTAAACCTTCAAGTGTAATGTTTTGGTGACGTAAATATGGTCCAAAATAAAATCCATCTGGCGCATTCATTTTTCTGTATTTTCTCAATCCTATAGTAGCAGAATAACCAGATAATTCCATTAGTCCATCTGTATAGATATTTGAAATTTCTGTTGCAGGAGTGTAAGAGACACCTATATCGTAACTCATTGCCCAGTTAAAGGCATGTTCAAATGAGATTGATCCTGAATAGAATGCGGGACTTAAAATATTAGTTTTGATTACATTTTTTTGAGCTTTCACTTCAGAAGCAGTAAATGCAGTACCAATTAATAATAAAGAAAGAATAATTTTTTTCATTTGAAGGGTATTTAAGCTTTAGGTTATTTTTTTCAAGGACCTAAGATGCTACTATTTTTGATGAATTCAAAAGATTGTGTTAATAAAAGTTAAGCACAAAAAAAAGGAACCCGAAGGTTCCTTTTAACACATTTAGGAATGTTATGCAATTTACTTTTTTACTTTATCAACTACAGCTTTAAAAGCTTCTGGGTGGTTCATTGCCAAATCGGCCAAAACCTTACGGTTAAGTTCGATATTGTTTTTGTGAACCGCTCCCATAAATTGAGAGTAAGACATACCGTACTGGCGTGAACCAGCATTAATACGTTGTATCCATAGAGCACGGAAGTTTCTTTTCTTAACCTTACGGTCTCTATAGGCGTATACTAAACCTTTTTCAACAGCGTTTTTCGCTACAGTCCAAACATTTTTTCTTCTTCCGAAATAACCTTTGGCAAGTTTAATTACTTTTTTTCTACGTGCTTTTGAAGCAACATGATTTACTGATCTAGGCATATTGTTAATTTTTTTATACTCAGCGGTTTCTTTCGAAACTCTTTGGTGCTAGAGTACAGGGTTAATTAATAAACTCTATTGTGTTTATTTTAAACACAATTGTTGTTTGATGTTTGCAACGTCGTTGGTATGTACTAAACCAGACTTCGTTAAATTACGCTTTTGTTTAGTCGATTTCTTTGTTAGAATGTGACTTTTGAAAGCGTGCTTTCTCTTGATTTTACCAGAAGCTGTAAGCTTAAAACGCTTTTTAGCACTGGATTTTGTTTTCATCTTTGGCATGATCTGTCCTCTTTATTTCCTAAATATGAGTTCTTTATTTTTTCTTTTGACTGATAAACATAATCATACGTTTACCTTCCAATTTTGGCAATTGTTCCACTTTACCGTAGTCTTCCAACTCCTGTGCAAAACGAAGCAATAGTATCTCTCCTTTGTCTTTAAACAAAATCGAACGACCTTTAAAGAATACGAAAGCTTTAAGTTTAGCACCATCTTCTAAGAATTTCTTAGCGTGCTTTAATTTAAAGTCAAAATCGTGGTCGTCTGTGTTCGGTCCAAAACGAATTTCCTTAATCACCACTTTCGAGGCTTTAGCTTTCATTTCTTTCTGACGCATTTTTTGCTCGTATAAGAACTTGTTATAGTTCACAATACGACAAACTGGTGGTCTTGCTTTAGCAGCAATTTCTACTAAGTCTAAACCTAGTTCATCTGCTAGAGCCAAGGCTTTACGTGTTGGGTAAATACCTTCTTCTACACCTTCACCTGCTGTAAGTCTTACTTCAGGTGCTTTAATGGCTCTGTTTATATTGTGCTCATTTTCTTTAATGACACGTCCAGGGCCTCTGCTTCTTCTTCTTCTAATTGCTATGGCTTGTTCCTCCTATAGTTTAGTTAAACAACAAATTCGTCTATGTTTTCTGTAATCTCTTTGTTTGCCAGTGCTTTAAATTCCTCTAAGCTCATGCTTCCAAGGTCTTCACCACCATGACGTCTTACAGAAACTTTACCTTCTGCTGCTTCACGTTCTCCAACGATTAGCATAAACGGTATTTTGCGAACTTCTGCATCGCGGATTTTACGACCGGTTTTTTCACTACGCTCGTCAATCTCGGCGCGAATATCGGAAATTTTAAGCGAATTTAAAACTTCCTTGCTATATTCCATGTATTTATCGCTAATCGGTAGTATACATACTTGGTCTGGTGTTAACCATAAAGGGAAGTTTCCTCCACAATGCTCAAGTAGTACGGCCACAAATCTTTCCAAAGATCCAAAGGGAGCACGGTGAATCATTACAGGACGGTGTTTTTTGTTGTCCGAGCCAGTATATTCCAATTCAAAACGCTCTGGTAAGTTATAATCTACTTGTATAGTTCCTAGTTGCCATGTTCTACCCAAAGCATCTTTCACCATAAAGTCTAATTTAGGTCCGTAAAAAGCAGCTTCACCATATTCTACTACCGTAGCTAAGCCTTTTTTAGCCGATGAGTTGATGATAGCATTTTCTGCCAATTCCCAATTTTCATCCGTTCCAATATATTTTTCTTTATTCTCTTTATCGCGTAAAGAAACTTGTGCTGTAAATTCTTCAAAGCCTAAAGCTTTAAATACATAAAGCACTAAGTCTATAACCTTTTCAAATTCTTCTTCTACCTGATCGGGTCTCACGAAAAGGTGTGCATCGTCTTGCGTAAAGCCTCTAACACGTGTTAATCCGTGTAATTCTCCACTCTGTTCGTAGCGATAAACCGTACCAAATTCAGCATAGCGAACAGGTAGGTCCTTGTAAGAACGAGGTTTACTTTTGTATATCTCACAGTGGTGAGGGCAGTTCATAGGTTTCAAGAAAAACTCCTCTCCTTCATTAGGTGTTTTAATTGGCTGAAAAGAATCTTCACCGTATTTTTCATAATGCCCCGAACAAACATATAATTCTTTGTTGGCTATATGAGGTGTGATAACAGGCTCATAGCCCGAAATAACTTGAGCTTTCTTTAGGAAGCTTTCTAAACGCTCTCTTAATGCAGCTCCTTTAGGAAGCCATAATGGCAGTCCTTGCCCCACTTTTTGAGAGAAAGTAAACAGCTCCATTTCCTTTCCTAGCTTACGGTGGTCTCTCTTCTTTGCTTCTTCAAGCATTTCTAAGTAGGCTGTAAGCTCTTTGTTTTTAGGGAAGGTAATTCCGTAAATACGAGTGAGTTGCTTGTTTTTCTCATCACCTCTCCAGTAAGCTCCTGCAGTGGTAAGTAGTTTAATTGCTTTTATAAACCCTGTATGTGGTATATGTGGTCCTCTACATAAGTCTGTAAATTCTCCCTGCTTATAAAAGGTGATGTTTCCGTCTTCTAAACCTTCGAGAAGTTCTAGTTTATAAGCGTCTTCTTTTTCTTCAAAATAAGAAATTGCTTCAGCTTTAGAAATCTCAATACGCTCAAAAATATTTTTCTGACGCGCTAATTCTGTCATCTTCTTTTCTACTTTAGGAAAGTGATCAGAAGAGAAGTTGTGGTCGCCAAAATCTATATCGTAGTAAAATCCATTTTCTATAGGAGGTCCAATAGCTAGTTTTACACCTGGATAAAGTGCTTCAATTGCTTCTGCCATAAGGTGTGCAGAAGAATGCCACATAGCCATTTTTCCATCATCGTCGTTCCAGGTAAGAAGTTTTAAACGAGCATCAGTATTTATAGCACGGTTGGAATCCCAAACCTCACCATTTATTTCTGCTGCTAAAACGTTGCGCGCTAATCCGCTACTTATCCCTTCGGCAACCTGCATAGCAGTAGTTCCTTTAGGGTATTCTTTTACCGTTCCATCGGGTAGTGTAATGTGAATCATTTGCTCTTTTCTAATCTAGATTTACGACAGTTCGCAAATATACATATTGTTAACCATACTCTAAGGTTTCTTTTCGATTATTCAAGAGCTCATTTACAGGCAGGTGGAATAGTTTTTGTAGCTTTCAGCTTCAAAATGTAGCAGGCTTAGTTTCTGTGACTTTAATATTTACTCTTATGATAAACTGGCTCCCAATTACCCCTTATGTTTTCTTTTTTATAAGTTTAATTTCTGCTAGCCTTAGTGCGCAGCAGGAAGCTATCTCTTTGGTTTCTGAAAGTCCACAGTCTCTTAGACTCCAGTTGGAAACTCCCCAGGTAGTTTTTGAAACTGTACATACTGCCTCGGGTTTAATGAAGGTCCCGACCCTAAAAGGGGGAGCGCCGCTATTGGAAATGGGTGCGCCAGATTTACAGAAATTTGCCTGTTCGTATATCATTCCATCTGGTATTTCTCCAGAAATTACAGTTCTAAATAGTAGCTATACCGATTATACAATAGAGCTTGCTCCTTCGAAAGGAGATTTACTTAGAAATGTGAACCCTTCTGAAATACCGTATACTTTCGGTAAGGTTTATTCCGAAGATGCTTTTTTTCCAAAAAATCTATTCCATGCTCAAATACCTCATATCGTTAGAGATTTTAATGCACAGGCACTGTGGGTTTATCCAATGCAATACAATCCAGTAACTAAAATACTGCGTGTATATAGTACTATGGATTTAGAAATTACATTTAAGTCTCCGATAGTTTATCCTCAAAAAGTTGATTCTCAATACGATTTGATTTATCAAGATTTGTTTTTGAATTATTCTCAAAATACTAAAGCTACTATTGATACCGAGCAAGGGAGCATGCTTATAATTTCTTACGGTGAGTTTATGGATCCGATGCAGGATTTTATGCAATGGAAAACTCAAAAAGGAATTTCAAACGAAATTGTTGATATTGCTACAATTGGTGGGCAGGATGAGTTAAAAACTTATATCCAAAATTATTACGACACCCATAACCTCACTTATGTATTGTTTGTTGGTGATCATGAACATATTCCTGCTTACCAAGCTTCTTCAGGCTATTCGGATAATTATTACGGGTATTTGGCTGGCGACGACTCCTATCCAGAAGTATTGGTGGGTAGGTTTTCTGCTGAAACGAAAGATCACGTTTTTACTCAGGTTGAGCGTCTTCTACACTACGAAAAAACACCAGCTATGTCTAGTGCTTATGCCGAAACTGTTGTGGTAGGTTCCGATCAAGGTCCCGGTGATGATGGCGAGTACGATTACCAACATCTAAGAAATATACAAACTAAGCACTTGGATTATACCTATACCACAGCTTATGAATTATTCGATGGTGATCAGGGTGGTTTAGATGCTGTAGGGAATCCATCGGCTAACGACTTACACCAACTGTTAGAGAATGATTTAGGGATTATTAATTATACCGGACATGGGTCTAATGTTTCTTGTAGTAGCTCTGGATATAGTAGTTCCGATGTCAACAATTTAACCAATACCGAGGTTCACCCATTCTTTTGGTCTGTAGCCTGTGTAAACGGAAACTTTACGGGTACTACCTGTTTTGCTGAATCATGGTTGCGAGCATCTCATAATGGTCAAGCCACAGGAGCTATTGCTACTTTAATGTCAACTATTAATCAGTCATGGTCACCTCCTATGGAAGGGCAGGATGCAATGAATGATATCTTAACCCTAACGAGTTTAAATAGTGAAAGTCGTTCTTTTGGAGGTGTTTCTATGAATGGATGTATGCAGATGAACGATACCTATGGGACTGCAGGAACAAATATGACAGATACATGGACTTGCTTTGGAGATCCTTCTGTTGTAATAAGGACAGCTATGCCTCAAGCTATAGAGGCATCAATTCCTACTGAAGTAAATGTTGGGGAAACTGCTCTTGTAATCTCATGTACAACCGAAGATGCTCTTGTTACTGTGAGTTTAGATGGTGTGGTTTTAGGAACTGCACTTGTACAAGGCGGGGAGGCTACAATAAATTTTGAAGCGCTTTCTTCTGTTTCTTCAATGGATATTTCGATTACTGCATTTAATGCAGTGCCGTACCAATCATCAGTTTCTATCGTAGAAAATACAGCTCCTTGGTTGTCAATAATTTCTTATGAAATTGGAGATGAGGATGGCTTAGCTTCTATAGGAGATGAATTTTCTCTTTATTTTACAGTTGAAAATACGGGCTCTGTAGCTTCAAGTGAAGTACAAGTAACTGCTGAAGCTTTAGGTCTTATTAGTATTGAATCTTCTTCTATCACTTTGCCTGGTTTAGCTCCAGCTGAGGTGTATACTTATTCGGGAGATGCATTGGTTTCATCAGTGTCTATGTCTGCAAATAATGGGGACTTGGGCTTGGTGAGCTTAACAATGAGTTCCAGTGAGGGGCTATGGTCTTCCGATTTGTCTATCCCAATTCAGGCACCTACTATAGTGGTTACTGCTGTACAGAGTGAGTTGGTTTTTGGTGAACAAACATCGCTATTAATTACCCTAACAAATAATGGCTCCGCAGATTTTGAAGGAGGGCTTGGGGTTTTGGATGCTGATGGCTCTTATTTATCATTCTTTGCTCAACAAAATCTACCTGCATTAAATATTGGTGAGTCTATAGTTATAGAATATGAAGTTTATTTAGATGCAAATGCGCCTATACAGACTGCAATAGACTTGGAGTTTTTGGTGAGTGATGGGCTATTTCAGCAACCGAATTCATTTTCTGTACAAACACCTTCTTGTTTGAGTTCTTCTTTAAATGTAGATCTTTCTGTGACTACTGATACCTGGGGAGGAGAGGTTTCGTGGGAACTTACTAATTCTAATGGATTGGTATTAGATTCTATCGCTTCGAGTACCTATGCGGCAAATACTACCTATGATATAGAGGTTTGTGCCGAAGTAAATTCCGTACTTATATTTACAATTCACGATACTTATGGAGATGGTATTGTAGCTCCAGGTGGTTATTCAATAACAATTT
>CBCYMK010000023.1:0-95000 GCA_965183875.1 Flavobacteriales bacterium
AGACTTATTAAAGGAGCTTGTTTTTAAGCTTTGTTGCTAACCAAACTTTAAGTGTTTTACGGTAAGTCCTTGGTTTTTTAACTCCATTAGAGCATCAATACCAATTTGTATATGATCTTTAACAAATTCATGGGTTACCTTTTTGTCACTTTCAGAAGTTTTTACTCCTTCGGGTACCATAGGTTGGTCAGATACGAGTAGGAGTGCTCCACAAGAAATATGATTTGCAAATCCCACTATAAAAAGAGTGGCTGTTTCCATATCTATTCCCATGCAACGGGTTTCTCTTAAATAATCCTTAAATTCCTCATCGTGTTCCCACACTCTTCTGTTGGTGGTAAATACAGTCCCTGTCCAGTAGTCTCTCTCGTGATTTCTTATTGTAGTAGAAATTGCTTTTTGCAATGCAAAAGAGGGTAGTGCTGGAACTTCGGGTGGGAAATAATCGTCGGAGGTTCCTTCCCCTCTAATAGCTGCAATAGGAAGTATTAAATCTCCAAGTTCATTCTTCTTTTTTAAGCCACCACATTTCCCTAAAAAGAGAACCGCTTTTGGTTTTGTAGCACTCAGTAAATCCATAATGGTAGCTGCATTGGCCGAGCCCATACTAAAATTTATCATGGTAACCCCATTTGCAGTAGCATTGGGCATAGCTTTGTCGAGGCCATTTATTTCACACTTATGTGCCGCCGCGAATTCATTTAAATAGTGTTGGAAGTTTGTGAGTAATACATAATCACTCATTTCATTTAGTTCTAATCCCGTATATCGGGGTAGCCAGTTGTTTACGATCTCTTCTTTATTTTTCATATTATTGATTTTAAATTAGTGTTTAATGTATCTTCGTTCAACATTTATATTTTATGCACGATTTAAATTTACCTAAATATTCTTTAAAACTCAAAATCGAAGGCTCCAAGACTTTTATCTTCGACCCTATAAGGAAGAAGTATTTAGTAAATACTCCTGAAGAATGGGTTCGTCAAAATTTCATTCAATTTTTAATTCAAGACAAAGGGTACCCCGCCTCTTTAATGGCTGTAGAAATGGGAATTGATGTGTTGAATACAAAAAAGCGCTGTGATATAGTTTTGTATAATACAAAGGGTAAACCTCATATTATAGTAGAGTGTAAGGCTGCTTCTATAAAAATTTCTCAGGATACATTCGATCAAATAGCGCGTTATAATCTTACGCTAAATACTGAGTTTTTAATTGTAACAAATGGTTTACAGCATTATGTATGTGTAATGGATCACGAAAATAAATGTTATCATTTCCTAAAAGAAATCCCTGAGTATACCAAGTAATTATTGAGCGTGAATTAAAAAGATACAAGGTCTTTTATGCAATTCGGGTTTGGCTGTTTTTTTCCACTCAGCTATGGTTCTCGTTTTAATATATTCTGTTTTTAAGCTGATGTCGCAAGCGATACACAATTTGGTGGTTCCTTGTAAACTCTGGTAAAGTGTTTCAATTAGTTTATTGTTTCTGTAGGGTGTTTCAATAAATAATTGAGTTTGGTTATGCGTTCTCGAGATGCGTTCTAAATCTTTTAACTTCTTTTTCACATCCGCTTTATCAATCGGTAAATATCCGTTAAACGCAAACGATTGTCCGTTCATTCCACTAGCCATTAAGGAAAGTAGAATAGATGAAGGGCCTACTAAAGGAATGATTTTAATATCTTCCTTATGTGCTAAATTTGCAATTTCAGCTCCCGGATCTGCTACTCCAGGACAGCCAGCATCGGAAATTAATCCAATGTTTTTTCCATTTCTACAGTTTGCTAAAAAGGCATGTATTTCTTGTGCGTCTGTATGTTTATTTAGTTCGTGTAGTTTAAGTTGATTCTGTGGGGTAGGGATTTCCATTAGTTTTAAAAATGCTCTCGCATTTTTACTATTCTCAACAATAAATTCATCCAGTTGATGTATGGTATCTTTTACCGATTGAGGTAAAACTTTTGTTACATCACTTTCTCCTAGTGTTGTAGGAATCATGTATAGTATACCCTTAGACATCAAATTCATTTTTAAGTTTGTTTTTTATCACTTCGCAGGCTTCCTCTAGTAAGGTAAATACATTTTCGAAGCCTTGGTCTCCACCGTAATAGGGATCTGGTACTGCTTTGTTTTGTCCTGGATTAGACTCATTTAAAATGAGTTTCACTTTTTTACGATCCTCATCGTTAGTTGCTAATTTTAGAATGTTGTTGTAATTGGCACTGTCCATTGCAAAGATATAATCGAAATCTTCTAAATCAGACTTCATCAATTTACGAGCCCTTTGGTCTCCTATATCAATACCGTTAATGGTGGCTATATGAACAGATCTGTGGTCTGGACCTTCTCCCACATGATGTGCAGAGGTTCCAGCAGAGTCTACCACCACGTTAAGGTCTTCGCATTTAGAGGCTAAAATACCTTCTGCAAGTGGAGATCTGCATATATTACCTAGGCAGACCATTAAGATTGTTTTCTGTTTCATAAGCAAAAAAAAAGCAGGATTAAATCCTGCTTTTAAATTATAGTTGTTGTAGCTCTAACTTCTTGTTTAGATCATCAACGTATGTTCTAAACTGTTTGTCGGTATCTACAAGATTGTTTACTGTTTTGCAAGCATGTAGTACGGTTGCGTGATCTTTACCACCACATTGTGCTCCAATACTAGCTAAAGACGATTTTGTTAACTTCTTAGAAAAGAACATGGCTAGCTGTCTCGCTTGTACAATTCTTCTTTTTCTAGTTTTCGAATTTAACACCTCTAAGGTAAGTTCAAAATAATCACAAACCACCTTTTGTATATAGTCTATAGAAACTTCACGAGTTGTGTTTTTTACAAAGCGATCGATCATCTCTTTCGCTAAACTCATGTTTATTTCTCTTTTGTTGAGAGACGATTGAGCTAATAATGAAATTAGTGCTCCTTCTAGTTCTCTAACATTAGAAGTAATGCTATAGGCTAAGTATTCTATAACTTCTTCAGGCATCTCAATACCGTCGGAGTATAGTTTTTTCTTTAAAATGGTAATTCTAGTTTGTAGACTAGGAGTTTGAAGGTCTGCAGATAATCCCCACTTAAAACGAGAAAGAACCCTTTGTTCCATACCTTGAAGATCTACAGGAGCTCTATCGGAAGTAAGGATTAGTTGTTTCCCTTGTTGGTGTAGGTGGTTGAAAATATGGAAGAATACATCTTGTGTTTTTTCCTTCCCTGCAAAAAACTGTATATCATCAATGATCAATACATCAATCATCTGGTAAAAGTGAACAAAGTCGTTTCTAGAATTCTTGCGAATTGAGTCTATAAACTGTTGTGTAAATTTTTCAGCAGAAACATAGAGTACCGTTTTTTCAGGATATCTATCTTTAATTTCAATTCCTATAGAATGTGCGAGGTGAGTTTTTCCTAGTCCAACTCCACCATATAATAATAGTGGGTTAAATGAGGTTCCGCCAGGGTTATTCCCTACAGCATAACCTGCCGATCTAGCCAGTCTATTACAATCACCTTCAATAAAATTCTCGAAAGTGTAGTTTGGGTTTAGCTGAGATTCTATGTTTACCTTTTTCAATCCAGGGATTACAAAAGGGTTTTTTACTCCAGCGGCAGCAATTTCTACAGGAACTGCAACCTTAGAGTTTTGTAATGGAGCTCTGTTATTACTTGGTATTTTTACCGTGTAAGGGTTGGAGTTGCCATAGGTGTTTTCCATAACAATGGAGTACACTAATTTAGCGTCTTCCCCAAGCTCTCTTCCAATAGCGGTTTTTAGTAGTTTAATATAATGCTCTTCAATCCATTCGTAAAAGAATTTACTAGGGACCTGAATGTGCAGTATTTGACCTTTTAGTTTGATAGGTCTAATAGGCAAGAACCAAGTTTTGAAACTCTGTTCTGATATATTATCCTTGATAAATTCTAGGCAGTTTGCCCAAATATTTTCTGGTGTATTCTTCATCAAATTTAAGTGCACTTATTAGGGTTGTACAATTATCGGTTTTAGGGGATAAAACTTTTAGTTTTTCGATAGGGCAAATTTGTGAACAAAATAGTTAAGAAAAAAACGAAATGGCTATAGGATTATAACTTTGTTTTACTTATCTAAGAAGGCTGAGTAGGGTGTTTTGTTTATAAGTCCTGTGGTTGGCTCTTAATAACCAGCTTGTTAGTTGAGTTTTTAAGCTTAACATCGATTCTGCCTAGCTTTATACCTGCCCAACCTACCTGTGATATATGGGTGACTCTACCTAGTTTTGATTCTATTTTAATGGGTTTATCAACAAAACTGTGCGTATGTCCACCAAGAATAATGTCTACCTCTGGGCAGGCTTCTGCCAAGACCCTATCAGACACTTGTTTTGACTCGTATTCGAGGCCTAAATGAGAGAGGCATATTATTAAATTACAGCCCTTTATATTTCTTAAATAATCGCATAATTCTTTAGCTATTTTTAGAGGTTCACTATAAGAGGTTTTTCCATACATTTTTGGGTCTACCAATCCCTTTAATTCTATGCCTATTCCAAACACTCCAATTTTAAATTTTCCTTTATTGAAAATCTGGTAAGGTTTTGTTAAACCTTTCATCGGAGTATCTTCAAAATTATAGTTTGCACTTAGCAATTTGAAATTGGCAATCTTGGCTTGTTTGGCTAATCCATCTACTCCGTTATCAAAATCATGGTTTCCTATTGTTGCGGCATCATAGTTCATAGCATTCATTAATTTGAATTCTATTTCTCCTCCGTAATAATTAAAGTAGGGCGTTCCTTGAAACATATCTCCAGCATCCAACAGTAAGGTATGTTTTACCTCAGACCGTATCTTATTAATAAGTTTAGCTCTTTTAGCTACCCCACCCATACCTGGGTATTTTTTATGATCTAAAGGAAAGGGGTCTATATGGCTGTGTACATCATTGGTGTGCATTATACATAAATCCACTGTGTCTGTATTGGCTAATAACTTAGTTGGGTTTACTAAGCTTAGTGCACTTACACTCGCTATTTGCTTAATGAATATCCTTCTATTACTCATATACAAAACGATTATCTAATGTAGTAACTAAGGTGTCTACAGATTTACACTCTGCTATTAGCACCTCTCGAATTTTTAATCCCGATTTAATCATTGAGATAGAATCTGCAAAAAAGAACATTTTATCTCCTCCGTTAGCTAAGTAGTCCGATGTAACAATTTTAATACTCTGCTCACTTTTTAAAGAGCAGTCTATTTTATTGTCTTTAATATATAGCTTGATATTACTAATAGGGTGCCCTCCGCTAATTTTTAAATAGTCCAATACTTCACTAAAGCTAGAATTTGGTATTTCTACAATTACCAATTCATTTTCGAAGGGCATAAGTTGAAATAAGTCTCTGGTAGTAATCACTCCTTTTGGGAGGCTACTTCTAATACCTCCGTAATTTAGTAGGCAGAAGTCTACTGGGTATATATCATGAACTTGTTCAAAACATACATCAGCCATCCAATTATTTAAACGTGCCTCAGGTCTTTTTTTCTCCATAAAATATGGAGAGTAGCAAAGTGCTTGTTTCATAATACTGTCTATTCCTTCTTTGTAGGGCAAGTATAGAGATTGTATATTAGAATCTATACTTAAGCTATGCTCAATAGGAATACTTTCTCCACTAATGGTGTAGTGTATTACTGAGTTTGAATTGCAGCTTGTTAAAACACATAAAAGTGTTGTTATTATAAATGCTCGCATCTGTATAATTAGATAGATTTTGTAGAATAATTGCGAATTCCGCTAACCTTTGCTTTAGATTAAATAAATTCGCATCACAATTTACAATTATGTTCGAACATCAAATAAAATTTAGAATATTATATTCCGACACCGATAAGATGGGGTATATGTACTATGGTCAGTATGCCAAATACCTAGAGATGGGTAGGGTAGAAGCACTGCGTAGCCTAGGTTTATCTTATAAATCTATGGAAGACTCTGGGGTAATGATGCCTGTTTTGGAGTTGAATACTAAGTATATAAAACCATTGTTTTATGACGATGAGGTAACTATAATAACCAAAGTTAGCCAGATGCCTGATACTAGAATACGCTTTAGTTATGAGTTGTTAAACCCTTTGGGTGAAGTGGCTACAGTAGCTACAACAACTTTGGTGTTTGTAAATTGTGCTACCGGGAAACCCTGCTTAATACCCGATAATTTTAAAACTAAAATTGAAACTTATTTCTCTTAAGATGAAAAACTTTAAAAGAACTCTTCTAAGCATTCTAATGCTATGCTCATTGAATATGGTAGCCAAAGAAGGAATGTGGCTTCCAATGTTTTTACAACAGCTAAACGAAGCTGAAATGCAGTCTATGGGCCTAGAGCTTACTGCAGAAGATATATACTCTATTAACAACGGTAGTTTAAAAGATGCAATTGTTCATTTTGGGGGTGGTTGTACGGCCGAGCTTATATCTGGAGAGGGTTTATTGCTAACTAACCACCACTGTGGGTATGGGCAAATACAGTCGCATTCTTCGGTAGAACACGATTATCTTACCAATGGTTTTTGGGCAGAAGACCGATCTAAGGAATTAACCAACGAAGGTTTAACTGCCACTTTCATTAAGTATATGAAAGAGGTAACCGCCGATGTTTTGTTAAACGAAACTTCGAGTATGACCGAAGTTGAGCGTAGAGAGATGATTAAGTCTTTAGGTGATTCTTTAATTTCTTCTGAAATTGAAGGAACACATTACGAAGCCTTGATAAAACCATTTTTTAAGGGAAATCGCTACTTTATGTTTGTTACCGAAACCTTTAACGATGTACGTTTGGTAGGTGCTCCTCCTTCGTCTATTGGGAAGTTTGGGTCTGATACAGACAACTGGATGTGGCCTCGTCATACCGGAGATTTTTCAATTTTTAGAATCTATGCCGATAAGGATAATAAGCCTGCTGAATATTCTGTAGACAATGTGCCTTATACCCCAAACAAGCATTTAGATATTTCTACTAAAGGTGTTAAACCTGGGGATTTTACCATGGTTTATGGTTTCCCCGGTAGAACAGATGAGTACTTACCTGCGGTGGCAGTAAAGCAAATTACACAGGTTTTAAATCCTGCAAAAATTTCTATTCGTAAAACGGCTCTAGAAATTATGGATAAAGAAATGCGTGCTTCCGATGAGGTGCGTATTAAATACGCTTCTAAATATGCGAGTGTAGCCAACTACTATAAAAAATGGATTGGAGAGAATACAGGTATTCAGAAAACACGAGGTATAAAACGCAAAGAAGAATTCGAAAAAGCATTTATGGATGCTGTAAATTCAGATGCGAAATATGCGGATTATACAGGCCTTTTAACTGTATACGATTCCCTTTATGGTGAATTAGAAGATATAGCAATGGCAAGAGACTATTTTATTGAAATCGCTTACCGAGGTGTCGCTATAATCAACTTTTCCAATAAAGTTTCTAAGTTTGTTGCAACAGGTGATGTGAAGGATTTAGAGCGTTTCAAAAAATCTATTAAGGGACATTTTAAAAACTACGATGCCCATACAGATGAATTATTATTTGATGCCCTGTTTAAGAAATATGCTTTAGAACAAGCAGACTCAAAGTATTTACCTGCCTATTTTTCAGGAAAAACATATTCTGCAAATGAAGTGTTTTCAAAATCGTATTTCGCTAATAAAGAGAAATTGGAAGACTTGTTAAATTCGTCAACTAAAAAGGTGCAAAAGAAACTGTCTAAAGATCCAGCATTTAAAGTAGCCTCTGCTCTTTACGGACATTATAGAAACGTGATTTATGGTAAGTATTGGGCTTTAGAAGATGAGCTGGATGCTGTGGATAGAACCTACTTAAAAGCAATGATGGAAGTGCTTCCAGATTATAGAAATTACTATCCAGATGCGAATAGTACTTTGCGTTTAACTTACGGACAAGTGCAAGGGGTTTCTCCTTTAGATGCCGTTTCCTATGGACATATAACTTACCTGGAAGGGATGATGGAGAAGTATGTTCCTGGAGATTATGAATTCGATTTACCACAAAAGTTAATTGAATTATACGATTCTAAGGATTTTGGACCTTATGCCGACGACAATGGAAAGCTTCCTGTTTGTTTTATAGCTACCAACCATACAACTGGAGGTAATTCTGGAAGTCCTGCTTTAAATGCTAAAGGAGAGCTTATAGGTTTGAATTTCGATAGAGCTTGGGAAGGAACAATGAGTGATATAAACTACGATGCCTCTAGATGTAGAAATATTATGGTAGATGCACGATATGTATTGTTTATCATTGATAAGTTTGCTGGAGCGGGTTATTTACTTGAGGAGATGACGATTAAGTAATGCTTAAAAGAATTTGTAATTTTTAACCAAATTTTAATATTATGAAAAAACTACTATACATTTTACTATTATTTCCTTTGTTCTTTGTTTCTTCTTGTGAAGAAGATTGTGAAACCATACCTCAGGGTTTTGATTGTGAAAGAAATGTTATAGCTCAGATAGGTGATGTAATGGAGGGCGGTTATTTGTTTTATGTTGATGAAACAGGTAAACATGGCTTAGTTGCAGCATTAGAGGATTTATCAGATGGAGCAACAGATTCTATTCTTCATGGTTTAAGTGGTTACGAATGGGGTTGTAGTGGAGTTAATGTAAGTGGAGCGTATGGAATAGTTATAGGTACTGGTTATCTGAATACTATTGGAATTGTCACTAATAATTGCCAAACATTTCTTGGGGGTATGACTGCAGCACAAGCTGTATTAAGTTATACTTCAAATGGCTACAACGATTGGTTCCTACCCTCAAAAAATGAATTAGCAGAAATGTACAACACAATCGGTAATGGTGGTGTAGAACCCAATATAGGTGATTTCCAAAGTAATCTGTATTGGTCTTCTTCAGAATATGGAAGTAATTTCTCGTTTTCCGTCGTTTTCGGTAGTGGTAGTGGAGCTTATAGTAGTAAAGGTTCTATATGCTCAGTTCGAGCAGTTCGAGCTTTTTAACAGTTTACCTATTTTGCGATACTGCAAAACGGTTGGTTTAAACAAAAAAAGCCTTCCCGGATATCCGGGAAGGCTTTTTTTATGGTAAGCTTTTAGGTATATTAAATCGCGTCTATAATCGCGTTTAGAGTAGCGCTTGGTCTCATAGAGCTTGCTGCAATATTGTCGTTTGGAGCGTAGTACCCTTTAAGGTCTACAACTGCACCTTGTACGGTGTTAAGCTCTTCAATAATCTTAGATTCATTATTAGAAAGCTCAGCTGCAATAGGAGCAAATTTAGCTTGTAATTCGGAATTGTCAGACTGCTTAGCTAATTCTTGTGCCCAGTATAGAGCGATATAGAAATGACTTCCTCTATTGTCTAGTTCATTTACCTTTCTCGATGGAGATTTCCCATTTTCTAGCAGAGATACCGTAGCATTGTCTAAAGTATTGGCTAAAATTTTTGCTTTAGGGTTATTGTTCGTTTCTGCTTCGTGTTCAAAAGAAACAGCTAAGGCTAAGAACTCTCCTAAAGAATCCCATCTTAAGTGATTTTCTTTGGTAAACTGTTGTACGTGTTTTGGAGCCGATCCACCAGCACCAGTTTCAAATAATCCACCACCGTTCATTAAAGGAACAATAGATAACATTTTAGCACTAGTACCCAATTCCAAAATAGGGAACAGGTCGGTGTTATAATCTCTCAATACATTTCCGGTAACCGAAATGGTATCTTCTCCATCTTTCATTCTTCTTAGAGATACTTTAGTAGCTTCTATAGGAGAAAGAATTCTAATGTCTAATCCTTCAGTATTGTGATTTGGTAAGTAAGTATTTACTTTTTTAATCAACTGAGCGTCGTGTGCTCTGTTTTCGTCTAACCAGAAAATTGTAGGAACCTTAGTTGCTTTGGCTCTGTTAACGGCAAGCTTTACCCAGTCCTGAATAGGAAGATCTTTAACCTGACACATTCTCCAGATATCACCTTCTTCAACATCGTGTTCTATTAAAACAGTACCAGCAGCATCTACTACCTGTACTTTACCTGCTTCAGTAATTTCGAAGGTTTTGTCGTGAGATCCGTATTCTTCCGCTTTCTGTGCCATTAATCCTACGTTAGGTACTGTTCCCATAGTAGTAGGGTCGAATGCGCCATTTTCTATACAGAAATCTATGGTTGCTTGGTAAATACCTGCGTAAGAACTGTCTGGGATAACTGCTTTTGTGTCCTGTGCTTTCCCTTCTTTATTCCACATCTTACCAGAATTTCTAATCATTGCTGGCATAGAGGCATCAATAATTACATCGCTTGGTACGTGTAGGTTAGTGATTCCATTGTCAGAATCTACCATTGCTAAATCAGGCCCTTCGCTTAGGCATGTATGTATTTCCGCTTCTACCGCTGTTCTGGTAGTTTCGCTTAGTTGGTCTAGCTTACTTAGTAAGTTTCCAAAACCATTGTTTACGTTAATTCCAGCTTCTTCTAATTCGGCTCCGTATTTTTCAAATACCGACTTAAAATATACTTTTACACCATGACCAAATATGATTGGGTCTGAAACCTTCATCATAGTAGCTTTCATGTGTAGAGAGAAAAGTACCCCTTTAGCTTTTGCATCTGCTTTTTGTTCTTCTAAGAAAGAAAGCAATGCCTTTTTACTCATTAAGGTACCGTCTATAATTTCACCTTCGAGAACAGAAACATTCTCTTTTAATACGGTAGTATTTTTGTCGTTAACTAGTTGGATTTTTACTTCTCCAGCAGTAGCGATAGTAACAGATTTTTCGTTGTGTGCGAAATCTCCCGATTGCATAGTAGAAACATGAGAAGCAGAATCTGTAGACCATTTACCCATAGAATGTGGGTTTTGTCTAGCGTAGGCTTTTACCGGCTTAGGAGCTCTGCGATCTGAGTTTCCTTCTCTAAGAACAGGGTTTACAGCGCTACCTTTAATTTTGTCGTAAGATGCTTTAATGCTTTTTTCCTCTTCATTTTTTGGTGAGTCCGGATAATTAGGGATTGCAAAACCATCGGCTTGAAGTTCTTCTATGGTAGCTTTTAGCTGTGGTACAGAAGCAGAGATGTTTGGCAATTTAATAATGTTTGCGTCTGGCTGCTTTACTAATTTACCCAACTCTGCTAAGGCATCAGCTACCTGTTGCTCTGGCTTAAGAAACGAAGAGAAATTAGCAAGAATTCTACTGGCTAAAGAAATATCTTTAGTCTCCATTTCGATTCCACATTGCTTAGCGAATGCTTGTACTATTGGAAGAAGAGATTTTGTTGCTAAAGCGGGTGCTTCATCAGTATGAGTATAGAAAATCTTAGACGACATAGGGTATATGTTTAATAAAACCGATAGCTCGGTTATAGTGAATGATCTGAATATTTAAGTGGGCAAAGGTAATAATTTGATTGTGTTTTATTTACTAATTGACTTTGAAATATTCACCTTCTAATTAGATTGGTTAAACAACAAAAGCCACCCTTATGAGAATGGCTTTTACTGGCTTATTAAAGTTTAGCTAAAAGACTTATTTTTCTTGTTTTTTAATTAAGGTCTAGTTTGTGTTCCTAAAGGATGCCTATTTTTTTTGAGTATCCATATAAACAGTTTCTTTATAATCTTTTGGGTCAAACTCTATGGGGTACCTTCCTTCTGGGTAATGTTTATTGAGCTTGTCTAAAAACTCAGCCTTTACTTTTTCTCTAAGTTCATCTAAGTCATTTAGGGTGAGTGCTTCAGTTTCGAAAGGTGCCGATAAGTAGTTGATGCAAACCCCAGGTCTTATGCGTAGTTTGTGTGGCGGAAATAATTCACCTGCATTTATCATGCTTATAGCTACTATAGGTAAGTTACTCTCTATGGCTACTCTAAAAGCTCCATTGCGCATTTCGTTGAGTAGTTTGTCGTTCATGAAAATTGCCCCTTCAGGACATAAAAATAGAGAGGTATTACTTTTAGCTACATGCATAATTTTCTGAAAGCTGTCTTCTCTATCTTTTTCAGACTGTCTCTTTACCGGTATATGTCCTAGTCTGTTTGCTAGAAAACCTATAATTGGCCAATCGAAAACTTCTGCTTTTCCTAAAAAACGTTTATAACTCTTTATTCCTAATACAGCTATAAATACATCTAAATAGGAGCGGTGATTAGCTATGTAGATATACGATTTAGAAAAATCCACTTTTGGGTCTTTTCGGAAAACGATTCTTATACCCCAACTAATTAGGATTAATCGACAACAAAATCGCAGGTGATAATCAATTATTTCACTTTCATTTTCTCCCCAAATGAGAATAAACAACACCATTAATGGGAGGTTTATTAGGATGATTAAACCGGCAGAAATGAGGCATAATATTGTCCAATATATTTCAAATATATTTTTAAGGTAATTCATGAGTAACCGTATTGGGATTATTCTGTTTTTTCAAGATTTAGAAGTATATCCTCTGTAGATGATGCCTCGGGAAAATAACCGAGTATTTTTTTTAATACATTCTCTACAACGGTGTCGGGACAAGAAGCTCCACTAGTGAGTATAATGTCTATAACTTCTTTTTTTGGTAAGTAGTCTGTGCTGTTTAAAAGCTTTTTGTTTTCATAATCGAAATGTTGTATTTCCTTGGCGCTTTTAATTTCACTTTCGTTACTTATAAAGTAAGTAGGAAGTTTTTCTTCACATAATTCAACTAAGTGAGAAGTATTGGAGCTATTGTATCCCCCTACAACAATTGCTAAATCTGCTTTTGTTTTAAGAAGGCCGTAGGTGGAATCTTGGTTTTCGTTAGTGGCATAACAAAGAGTGTCTCTGGTGTCTGCCATATGGTCTTTGCTGTTTTTAGCACCAAATTTCTCTAGCATTATACCTTTTAAGAAATTTGAAATTGCCTGAGTTTCTGTTGCCAGCATAGTGGTTTGATTGATCACTCCAATTTTATCTAAATCAGTTGTCGGATTAAAATTAGGGCTATACTTACCTTCAAAGCAAGATTCAAAGTCTTCCATATTGCGTTTTCCTAAAATGAACTCCGACAGGATAATTGCTTCTTCCATATCCTTAATAATTAAGGAAGGTGCATTTTTCTTACTGTAAGAATAGGTGGCTCTAGTTTCTTCGTGCTTGTGCTTACCGTGAATGATAATTGTTTTATTCTGCTTACCTAGCTGATCGGCTCTTTTCCATACTCGGGTTACAAAAGGGCAGGTGGTGTCGTATTTTTTTGTTTCTATTCCTTTCTTTTCTAGTAGGTCTAAGATTTCTAAAGTGGTTCCGAAGGCTGGTATTATAATGATGTCATCAGCGTGTATAGCATCCCATTCGATGAGTTGTTTGCCGTAGGTGTCCATAATAAACTTGATTCCTCGATCTTGGAGGTCGTCGTTTACATCAGGATTGTGAATCATTTGACTTAGTAAAAATATCCGTTTGTTTGGGTTTTCTTCTATTGCCTTATAAGAGATTTCGATTGCATTTTCTACCCCGAAACAAAAACCGAAATGTCGTGCTATATGTATTCTTAGTACACCGTAGTCTAGTGTAGTAGGGGAGAAGTCCTTTTTTCTAGGATCCTTTTTTTGTCGAATTTCTTTAATCTTTCCTATGATGGATGAACGGTAATAACTAGGGATGTCGAATTTTTTCATCTAGGCATTTTTCTTTGTCACAAAAGTATTAATAATTAAGAGATATTGAATTAATTATTTAGTGTGTTGTAAGTGTAGATAGCGCGGTAATATTTTGTATATTTGCGCACATTTTCTAATAAAGGTAGCGGAAAATAGTTTTTTTATATAAACTCTTTCACCTTATTTTAAAGCTACCATGGTGGAATACAAAAACCCTTTTTCCAATGTCTGAGGAGAAAGCAACAAACATAGAGGAAGTAGTAGTAGCTACTCCTACAGTTGAAGCAAACGCTGCTGAAACAAAAGATTTTGACTGGGATGCATACGCTGAAGGTGGTCTTGCGACATACTCTAAAGAAGAGTATAAATCGTTTGAGACTATGTACGAAGCAACGCTACCAGAAGAAACACAAGCTGGTGTTATCGATGGTACAGTTTTAAACTTAACTGACCGCGAAGCAATTATCACGATCGGTGGTAAGTCTGAAGGTGTGATCTCTTTAAACGAATTCCGTTACAATCCTGAATTAACAGTAGGAGATACGGTAGAAGTTTTAATTGACCAACAAGAAGATAAAACTGGACAATTAGTATTGTCTCACCGTAAGGCACGTTCTATCCGTTCTTGGGATAGAGTTAATGCTGCTCATGATAATGAAGAAATCGTTAACGGTTTTGTGAAATGTCGTACTAAAGGTGGTATGATCGTAGATGTATTTGGAATTGAAGCATTCTTGCCAGGTTCTCAAATCGACGTGAAGCCTATCCGTGATTACGATGTTTATGTAGGTAAAACAATGGAATTCAAGGTGGTGAAAATCAACCATGACTTCAAAAACGTTGTTGTATCACACAAAGCACTTATCGAAGCTGATATCGAACTTCAGAAGAAAGAAATTATCGGTAAACTTGAAAAAGGTCAAGTTCTTGAAGGTACTGTGAAGAATATTACTTCTTACGGTGTGTTTATTGATCTTGGTGGTGTTGATGGACTTGTCCACATTACTGACCTTTCTTGGAACCGTATCAACCATCCAAACGAGATTGTTGAGCTAGACCAGAAAATTAATGTTGTAATCTTAGACTTCGATGAAGCTAAGACTAGAATTCAATTAGGTCTTAAGCAATTGTCTGCTCACCCATGGGATGCGCTAGATCAAGAGCTTAAAATTGGCGATCGCGTTAAAGGAAAAGTTGTTGTAATAGCTGATTACGGTGCGTTTATCGAAATTTTACCTGGTGTAGAAGGATTGATTCACGTTTCTGAAATGTCTTGGTCTACTCACCTAAGGTCTGCACAAGACTTTATGAAAGTTGGTGCTGAGGTAGAAGCTGAGATCTTAACACTTGACCGTGAAGACCGTAAAATGTCTCTTGGTCTTAAGCAATTAACTACAGACCCTTGGGCTGATATTACTGAAAAATACCCTGCTAAATCTAAGCACACTGGTATCGTTCGTAACTTCACTAACTTTGGTGTTTTTGTTGAGCTAGAAGAAGGTGTTGACGGATTAGTTCACATCTCTGACCTTTCATGGACTAAGAAAGTTAAGCATCCATCAGAATTTACTTCTATCGGTGCTAAGCTTGATATTGTCGTTCTTGATTTAGATACTGAAAACAGAAGATTGTCTTTAGGTCACAAGCAGGTTGAAGAAAACCCTTGGGATACTTACGAAACTATCTTTGCTGAAGGTTCTGAACACGAAGGTGAAGTAACTGAAGTACACGATAAAGGTACTACTGTACTCTTTAAAACTGAAGGTGTTGAAGGATTTGCTCCTGGTAGACATTCAGAAAAAGAAGACGGTTCTAAATTAGCTACTGGTGAAGTTGTTAAATTCAGAGTTATTGAATTCAATAAAGGATCTAGAAAAATTGTTTTATCTCACACTATATTCTTCAAAGAATCTTTAGCTGCAGAGAAAAAGACAACTGCTAAAAATGTTAAAAATATCCAATCTAAAGTAGAGAAATCTACCCTAGGTGATATTGACGCATTAGCTGCTTTAAAAAGTAAATTAGAAAAAGGAGAGTAATTTCTACCCTTTTTTAAAATATCTAAAGCCTCCGATTATTCGGAGGCTTTTTTTTGCCCTATTGTAGGGAGGATTTTAGAATAACAATACTATATTTGTTGCTATGGGCGAAAAAATACTATTCAATCGTAAGGAGCTAAACCTAAGTGTAAACCGCTTATGCTGGCAACTGATTGAGAACCACTGTGAGTTTGAAGATACCGTTTTAATAGGAATGCAACCTCGAGGATACTTCCTAGCAGAGAAAATACATGCACGTTTAAAAGAACTTACCCAAATAAAGTCTATCCATTTGGGCTCTTTAGACATTACTTTTTTTAGAGACGATTTTAGAAGGAGAGAGGAGCCTTTAGAGGCCAATCAAACTATTATCGATTTCCTAGTAGAAGGAAAAAAGGTCGTGTTTATAGACGATGTGCTTTATACAGGTAGAAGTATACGTGCCGGTATGGATGCAATAAATTCTTTTGGAAGACCTAAGCAAATAGAACTTCTAGTGCTTATAGATCGCAGGTTTAGTAGAGAGTTACCAATAGAGCCTAATTATGTGGGTAAGACTGTAGATGCTATAGACACCGAAAAGGTGGTGGTAGAATGGTCGAATGACGCGGATAAAAATGGCTTAGTTAGATTGATAAGAGAATAGATATGGGAAGTTTAAGTGTAAACCATTTAGTGGGTATAAAAGAATTATCATCAGATGATATCGAACTGATTTTTCAAACTGCCGATAATTTTAAGTCTGTTATTAATAGACCCATAAAAAAAGTACCCTCTTTAAGAGATATTACTATTGCCAACTTGTTTTTTGAAAATTCAACACGTACTCGTTTGTCTTTCGAATTGGCCGAAAAAAGACTGTCTGCCGATGTAGTGAATTTTTCCGCTGCTTCTTCTTCAGTTAAAAAGGGAGAAACGCTTATCGATACCGTAAACAATATTTTAGCAATGAAAGTTGATATGGTTGTGATGCGTCATCCCAATCCTGGAGCGGCTAAATTCTTGTCTGAAAATGTGGATTCCAGAATCGTAAATGCTGGTGACGGTGCTCATGAGCATCCTACACAAGCTTTATTAGACTCTTATTCTATTAGAGAAAAACTAGGATCTGTAAAAGGGAAGAAAGTTGTTATTGTAGGGGATATTGTTCATTCTAGAGTAGCCCTGTCCAATATTTTCTGCTTGCAAAAACAAGGTGCCGAGGTTATGGTTTGTGGCCCTGCAACACTTATCCCTAAGTATATTAAAGAACTAGGTGTTAAGGTTGAACACGATTTAAGAAATGCTTTAGAATGGTGTGATGTGGCTAATATGTTACGCATTCAGCTAGAACGTATGGATGTGAATTATTTTCCATCACTTAGAGAATACACCATGCTTTATGGATTGGATAAAGCCTTTTTAGACTCCCTATCCAAGAAAATTATTGTGATGCACCCTGGCCCAATTAATAGGGGAGTAGAAATTACTTCGGATGTAGCAGATAGTGATCAAGCGATAATTTTAGACCAGGTAGAAAACGGAGTGGCTGTTAGAATGGCTGTTATTTATCTACTTGCTCAAACAATTAAAAGAGAAGAATAATGGCTTGGGAACTAAAAAAAGAAGAGAAATACACACTTTATACAGCTTCATTTCCAACAGTTTCAAGTTTTGAAGAATCACTCCTGACCTTAGAGTCTACTACCAATAAAGTAATCGACTGTAGGTCTTTAGTATTGACTCCCACTGCAATAGATTTATTAGCTAAAGCATACGATTTACACGCCTCTTCGAGCATCTCTTTTGTAGTTGTTATTTCAGAAGATGATGATATGGATACACTAGAAGAACATTTCGTTGTAGTTCCTACTATATCTGAGGCAATTGAGTATATTTACATGGAAGAATTAGAAAGAAACATTTAACAAAAAAAAATCATGAAAAAACTTTTTACTTTATCATTACTTGCTTTATTAAGCGTTCAGTTTACTTCTGCTCAAGAAGCAGGATTTTATCCGCCTGAAGGATCTACATATAATGCAGACAGTTCTATTGTAACTATTCCAGATGCTCAAGTATCTTATATGTATGAAGAGACTATTTCTTTTTATGCTTCAGAAACTATTACAATCGACCTTGCTGGAGAATCTTTAGATCTTCCTTTTGTTTCTGCTGTAATCTCTAATGTAGTAACTCCAGATGGTATGTCTTACGACTGTAATATTGAGAACTGTGTATTTACTGCTAACGAATGGGGTGAGGTAACACTTTCTGGAATCCCTACTACTCAAGTAGATTCTTTTGCTTTAGACATTACTGCTGTTGTTACTATTAACGCTGCTCCTTTAGGTTTACCTATTGATATTTCATTCCCTATCCCTTACGATGGATCTAATGCATTTCTTAACCTTGCTTTAGGTGATGACTATTCAGCTATTAATAGCTTTATGCCAACTTTTATGTTAAACGTAACTCCAGAAATAGGTGTAGAAGAACTTACTGCTTTAACTAATGTTGCTGTTTACCCTAATCCAGCTACTTCAGAAGTGAATTTTGAGTTTAATTCATCTAATGAAGATACTCAAATTCAAATTTTTGATTTGTTAGGGAACAGAGTTTTTAACAATGTATACACTAATGAATTGGCTACAGTAAATACTTCTAACTTTACGAATGGAGTCTATTTTTATAAAATTGCTACTTCTAACCAAAGTGCTGTTGGTAGATTAGTAATTAACAAATAATCGCCACTTACTTATTCTAAAAAGGCTGCCTAGTGCAGTCTTTTTTTTTGGACTTATATTTGCAAGTAGACTCTAAAATTTAAACTATGAAAAGTGCCATCCCCTTTGTGTTTTTGTTCTTTATTTTTCAATTAAGTGCACAAAACAGTTCCCCTTATTCCAATACTAGCTTGGTTCACCTCAAGTCTATCAGTACTGAAGTTGAGTCTGCACTGCATAATTTTGATGCTACCTTTTTATCGTGTAGAGAACACCAGTCAAACTCTGATATTATTGTTTCTGAATCGGCCCTCAATTGGCTTTTTGAAAATGGTATTGTATTCGAAACTTTAGTAGACGACCTAAAAGAAAAGATAGATACTGATAATACTGCAATGGAATTATTGCGTTCGCAGAGGGATGGTGAGGATTGGTATACCATTTATAGAACTTACGATGAGGTTCAGGATAAACTGATAGAAATAGCAAATTCAAGTGCTATAGCTACCTTAATAGACTTAGGAGATTCTTATGAAAATAGAGCTATTAATGGATTGAAATTTAGTACAGGTGGAACTGATAAACCGGCTGTGTTTTTTAACGGTTGTCAACACGCCCGAGAGTGGATTACCGTTATGGCAACAACCTATTTTGCCGATCAATTAGCACAGAAGTATACAAATGATTCTTTTACCGAGACTCTATTAGACTTGGTAGATGTGTATATTGTACCTATTGTTAATCCAGATGGTTATGTATATACGCATACTACAGATAGGTATTGGAGAAAAAATAGACAACCCAATAATAACTCTTCTTGTATAGGGACCGATTTAAATAGAAATTGGGATGCTGATTGGAATGGAGGTGAGAGTACAAGTACCTCAGAATGTTCAGATATTTATGTAGGAACGAGTGCGTTTTCTGCAACTGAAACCAGCCTGTTAAAAAATTATATGGAAGCAATACCCAATCTAAAAGGGCATTTAGATATTCATTCTTATTCTGCTTTAGTACTAGGGCCTTGGGGCTACACTAATACGGAAACTCCAGATCATGCTGAGGTGGTTTCTTTAGGTAATGCTATGAACGATGCTATTACCAATACCAATAATTACCCCTTTACTTTTGGGGTTGGTGATGCCGATGGAGCTCTATACTTAGCTAGTGGTACTATGCCAGATTGGTCTTACGATGGCTTAGGAGCATTGGGTTATACATACGAATTGAGACCTAATTCCCCTGCTGGTGGTGGGTTTGAGCTTCCTGAAAGTCAGATTTTAGAAGCTTGTGCAGAAAATTTTAATGGAGCTATGGAGATGATTATTTGGGCAGCAGACATACAAAGTGGTTGTATGGATAGTAATGCCTGTAACTACGATGCTAACGCTTCTGTAGACGATGGTAGCTGTGCTCAATTAGATGAATGTGGCGATTGTGGTGGTACTGGTCCAATCCCTGGATACGATTGTAATGGTAATTGTATTACCGGAGAAACCTTAACGATACATTTAAATGATTCTTATGGTGATGGATGGAACGGAAATACCCTAACTGTAAATGGGGAAGTCTTTACGCTTGCCGATGGATACACAGGTACTGAAACTCTTTGTTACGATGCTTCAATTTGTGTTTCTGTAGTTTTTGAAGGATCTAATTGGCCAGAAGAAGTTTCTTGGTCTATTCTAACTTCTAGTGGTGAAGTTGTGCTCGAAGGTGCTGCTCCTTATACCGGTGAGTTAGGTAACTGCGCTGCTGAACTATTAGGTTGTACCGATACTTTAGCGATAAATTATAATGTATTAGCTACTTCCGATGATGGCTCTTGTGAGTATGCTACAGCAACAGATGTACAAATAATTAATCTACCTATGGGATGGTTTATATTCTCCACCTTTATTGAAGCCAGCAACCCTGCAATAGATACATTGGTAAGTTCTATTGTAGACGCTACCGTTATAGTTAAAGATGCCGAAGGTTTAGCGTATTTACCCGATTGGAATTTTAACGGAATTGGAGATGCTACGAGTGGTAGTGCTTATTTGATTAAGCTTACAGAAAATAGAAATCTCAGTATTTCTGGTACTAAAATTTCGCCAGAAAACTTTATTATTAACCTAGAAGAAGGGTGGAGCCTACTCGGTTATCTAAGGGACTCTCCAGCTAACTTAGTTGAAATGTTACTTCCGATAAACGAACAAATTACGATTGTTAAAACTTTCGATGGTACAGCTTATTTACCGGAATGGGACTATAATGGAATAGGAGATATGAATCCGGGTGAAGGGTATCAGATAAAAGTAAATTCTGCTGCTAGTTTTTCTTATCCATCCAACTAGAAAATTACTTAAATTGTATTTATAGCTTCTCATTTTTGAGAAGCTATTTTTTTACCTTTGAAAAGGATTTAAAATCGCTAAGATGAGTTTTGATATAACAATATTGGGTTGTGGATCTGCAACACCTACTTCTTACAGAAACCCTTCTGCTCAAGTAGTACAAGTTCAAGACCGATCTATTTTAATAGATTGTGGTGAAGGGACACAGATGCAAATTAGGAAGAATAAAATCCGAATGCAGAAAATTGACCATATTCTTATTTCTCATCTCCACGGAGACCATTATTTTGGTTTAATAGGTTTGCTTTCTACCTTTCATCTATTAGGTAGAGACAAGGACCTTTATATATATGGGCCTGAAGATTTAAAGGATATTATTTTTGCTCAGTTAAAAGCATCTAAAACATACCTTAAGTATACTATACATTTTCAATCGCTAAATTTCTCTTGTAAAAATTTACTTTTTGAGGATAAAAAAATAGAAATTCATTCTTTTCCAATGCGACATAGCATTGAGGTATGTGGTTTTTTAATTCAAGAAAAACCACATCCTAGGAGGATTAATAGAAAGGCAATAGACGCTTTTGAGATTCCAATATATTTAATTAATGGAATTAAAGAAGGAAAAGATTTTATTATAGAAGAGGGGGGGATAGTAGATAATTCAAAGCTTACTTTTGAGCCTAAGTCTTCCTTCTCGTATGCTTACTGTTCCGATACTGCTTACTATCCTGAGCTATGTGATTCTATAAAAAAATGTACTCTTTTATACCACGAAGCTACTTTTGGAAAGGACTTAGCCCAATTAGCTAAGCAGACAAAACATTCTACTGCCCAACAGGCTGCACAAATTGCAGTACAAGCAGAAGTTTCTAAATTAATTATTGGCCATTATTCTGCCCGGTATACAGATTTATCCTCTTTATTAAACGAAGCAAAAGAAGTTTTTGAAAATACTGTGTTGGCGCAAGATGGCCTTCGTATTAGCTTGGGATAATTTCGTTTAAATAGCTAAAAACAGTCTCGGGCTCTTCTGGATTAAAAAATACGGTATCTGGGTCTCTTCTAAACCAGGTCATTTGACGTTTCGCATACCTACGGGTATTTTTCTTTATTTCAGAAATAGCAAATTCCATACTTATTTCCTCATCTATAAAAGCAAACAGCTCTTTATAACCTACCGTTTGAAGCGCATTATTTTCTTTAAAAGGATAAACTCTTTTCACTTCTTCTAGCAGTCCCTCTTCAAGCATTATATCTACTCTTTGATTAATACGTTCGTATAATACTTCACGCTCTCTACTAAGAATTACTTTTATCGTTTTAAAGTTTCTTTTTTGTTGCTGGCGAATTCTATAGGAGGTAAAAGTATTTCCCGAAGCTTGGTATATCTCTAGGGCTCTAATTATCCTATGTGGGTTTAATTTATCTACTAGCTTGTGGTATTCAGGATCTACCTTTTCTAGTTCTTTCTCTAATACTTCAATGCCTTCTTTTTTGCATCGGGTATTTAGCTCATCTCTAATTTCCTTAGGTACCTTAGGGAAGTCATCAAATCCTCTACAAACAGCATCTATATATAAGCCAGAACCGCCAACCATAACTACAGTATTACTCGATTTATGTAGTTCTTCAATTTTTGCTAAAGCATCTCTTTCGAACTGACCCACAGAATAATCCTCACTAATACTTAGGTTTTGAATAAAGTGATGTTTTACAGCTGCTAGATCTTCTTTTGTGGGTACAGCAGTACCAATACTCATTTCTTTATAGAATTGTCTGGAGTCACAAGAAATTATCTCAGCTGAGTACTTCTGTGCAATCTCTAAGGAGAGTGCAGTTTTTCCTATGGCCGTAGGGCCAGATACAACAATCAGGTATTTCTGCATTAGCAAAGGTGTTTAAACAGCTTTTTAATGAGTCCTAGTTTTCCCGTATAGGGAGCGTACCTTGCTGGGATATCTAGCCAGGTGCCTCTTTTTACAATTCCTTTTTGATGGCTGAAACATTCAAAGCCCGCCTCAGCATGATAGTTACCAATTCCACTAGGCCCTACACCTCCAAAGGGAAGATTAGAACTGGTTATATGTACTAGTGTATCGTTTATACATCCCCCTCCAAAATAAAGGTTTTGTAAGAAGTAGTCTTGTGTTGTTTTATTCTCTCCAAAATAATAAGCCGCCAAAGGTTTGTCCTTTTCATTAATTGCATCGATTGTTTCAGAAAGATCCGAAAATGAAAGTATAGGTAGTAAAGGACCAAAAATTTCAGCTGACATAATTTTAGAGTCCCATGTGATATTGTCTAAAATAGTGGGTTCTATAAATAATTCTGCGTCGTTTGTTTTACCCCCGTGAACAATATTTTCTATCTCCACCAGTGCATTTATCCTAGCATAGTGTTTAAGATTTATTATACGTGCTAGGTCTGGACTAGTTTGTGCATTATCGCCCAGAGCTAATTCTAATTCTTGTATGAGTAAATCTATCAGCTCTTCCTTTATGCTCTCGTGAGCATATATATAATCTGGTGCAATACAGGTTTGTCCTGCGTTGTATAGTTTACCCCAAATAATACGCTTGGCTGCAAGTTTAAGTTTTGCATCCTTATTTACTATAACCGGACTTTTACCACCTAGTTCAAGGGTAACAGGGCAAAGTTGTTCTGCCGCCGCTTTCATTACAATTTTCCCTACGGCAGTACTACCCGTAAAAAAGATATAATCCCATTTTTGTTCTAAGAGGTATTTATTTACTTCTATGCCTCCTTCAATTACACAAACGTGTTGTTGGTCGAATACCTCATCGATTAGTTCAGCAATTATTTTCGATGTATTTTCTGTTAACTCTGAAGGTTTACAAACCACGCAGTTTCCTGCTGTAACAGCAGCTATAAGTGGATTTATAACCAACTGAAAGGGATAGTTCCAAGGAGCCATTATTAAAACCCTTCCGTAGGGATCGGAGTAAATATAGTCGCTAGACGGAAAATTTAAAAGTGATGCTCTTACGCGTTTCGGCTTTGTTAGGCGGTCTATGTTTTTTATGAAATAGTTGAGTTCTGTAAGAACCACAGCTATCTCAGAACTGTATGCTTCAAACTTCGGCTTTTTCAAGTCTTTATAAAGGGCCTCTAAAATTTGAGACTCTTTAGAGATGATCGCTTTTTTTAACCTAATTAGTGCTTCTTTCCTATAGGAAAGAGAATGCGTCTTTTTGGTTTTAAAAAAAGAATCTTGCTCAGTAAGCTTAATTTGTAGTTCTAGCATAGTTTATTCATATTGATCAAAGTCATCGAAGCCTTCAAACATATCGTCTTCGAACAATCCATCTTGTCCGTTGCCTTCACCTTGATCTTCGTGACTTTCAAATTGTATGTCTTCTCTTTCTCCAGGCATCAATCCTTCACTATAAATTAATGCAGGGTACGATTCACCAGGTTTAGCTTCTGTAATTTCCATCAGCTCCACATAAAAAGTCCACATGTTTAAGAAATCGAAGATATATAAAAATTTATCTCCTTTTTCCGAACACATCTGCTCTAGGTTCCAATCGCCCATAACAAAAGCTTTGTCGTCTACAGCGAAGAGCGAAATTTCATCTCCTTGATTCCAGTGTTCATCACTTTTATAAAAGGATGCCATCTCACCTGTATCTAGGGCAAAGGCTTGTACTATACTGTTATGGAAATCTTCGAAATTGTCTTCACTAGAAATTTCGATGTCTCTGAAAATGTCTGCTTGCTTAAAGTCAAGAATAACACGAAAACCGTAAATGGTCATATTGATTTTTTTATAAATATACGAATCCTTTAGTTTCTCTCTAAGCCTAATTCTTTTGCTTTTTCTAGCATAAATTCAAAGGCTTGATCATAATCGTTGGTGATAACACCGTCTAGAATAGCTTCTCTAATTTGATTCTTAATATCACCAACCATTTTACATGGGCTCATATTAAAAGTCTTCATTATGAGTTCACCAGAAATCGGGGGTTGCCAATTTCTAAGCTGATCTCGCTCTTCTATATCTTTTAGTTTCTCCCGAACAATTTTAAAATTGTTGAGGTACTTTTTTACTTTAGTTTCGTTTTTTGAGGTGATATCAGCTTCACATAAAAGCATCAAATCATCTATATCTTCTCCTGCATCAAATAACAAACGTCTAATAGCCGAGTCGCTAACAATATCTTTAGAAAGTACAATAGGGCGTAAGTGAAGTAACACCAACTTTTGCACATACTTCATCTTATCGTTAAGGGGTAGCTTGAGTCGTTTGAAAATTTTAGGAACCATTTTAGACCCTAAAAATTCATGCCCATGAAAAGTCCATCCATGCCCTTCTTCAAAGCGTTTTGTTGGTGGTTTAGCTATATCGTGTAATAAGGCAGCCCAGCGAAGCCAAAGGTCGTTGGTGTTTTTAGATAGGTTTTCTAAAACCTCTAAAGTGTGGTAAAAATTATCCTTATGTCCTTTCCCTTTTATAACCTCTATTCCATGAAGCTTCACAAATTCAGGAAAAAACTGATGTAATAATGTGGTGTTGAATAGAAGTTTAAATCCTTTTGAGGGCTTTTCGGCAAGTATAATTTTGTTTAACTCATCGATAATACGCTCTTGAGAGATAATATCTAATCGAGCTGCATTTCTTTTTAATGCATGGTACGATTTTTCTTCAATGGTAAAATCTAATTGTGTAGCAAACCGTATGGCTCTTAACATCCTTAATGGATCGTCAGAATAGGTGATGTCTGAGTCTAAAGGAGTTTTAATAATTCCTTTTTCTAAGTCTTCAATCCCGTTAAAAGGGTCCACTAATTCTCCAAAACGCTCTTTGTTGAGGCATAATGCAAGTGCATTTATAGTGAAATCTCTTCTGTTCTGATCGTCTTCTAGAGTCCCATTTTCTACGATAGGCTTTCTTGAATCTCTGCGGTAAGACTCTTTTCTAGCGCCTACAAATTCAAGTTCTAAATCGCCGTGTAAAACCATGGCAGTACCAAAGTTTTTAAATATTTGTACCTGAGGCCTGCCGTGTAATTTTTGAGATACTCTTTTTGCCAGTTCTATACCACTACCTACACAAACAACATCTATGTCTTTGGGTTGCTTGCGTTGTAAAATTACATCTCTTACATAACCACCAATAACATAGGTTTCTACACCTAGTTCATCAGCGCATTCCGAAATGCATTTAAATACTTTATGTTGTAAGTGTTCTTTCAATTTATTTTCTGATGATGTTTATTAAACCCGATGCGTCTAATTTAATGATCATTGAGCTTTGGTTTTCATTGTGCTCTTCACGACGCAAATTTACAATATGATCTACAGAATTCTTTATTTCTTCGCTTATCTCTGCAAAACTATTCGCTTGCTTCTCGCCAGATATATTTGCTGAGGTGGAGATGATCGCTTTGTTCAAATTTCGAATTACTTCTCTACAGAATTTATCTTTGGTTACTCTTATACCAAGACTTTTATCTTTATTGATTGCGTTTTTCGCAATGCCTATAGGATTGACATAAATTATAGTCAAGGGTCTTTCAGTAAATTCTATGAGGTCCCAGGCTACTTCGGGAACCTCTTCTACAGTACGCTCTAAACGAACCTCACTATCTACCAAAGCAATAAGACTCTTGGCTTCACTTCGTTTTTTAATATCGTATACTTTCTTTACGGCAGCTTCATTACTAGCGTCGCAGCCTATTCCCCAGATCGTATCTGTGGGATATAATAGTACACCGCCTTCTTTAAGTATGGCTACAGCTTTAAGTATCTCTTCGCGCATTATCGGTACTTCTTATAAATTTTATATTTTCTAAAAAACGAAAGTTTTCTCCTTTCAGGAACCCCATTTTTAAGAATGTATTGCTCGGTTGCTTCTATCATCCTAAGTGCCGAAAGCCCATCTTTATAGGGGTGGTACTGGGCAATTATAGCAGCTCTTTTATTTTCTAAAGGATCAGATTTAAGGTTTGTTTTTACACAAGAGACTAAATCTTTTGGCTGGGTAATATTTTGCCAAGCTAGCTGTGGGCTTCTGGCATTAATTGTTACTACTGGTTTGTTTAATAGTAAAAATTCATACACCACCGATGAGGTATCGCTAATCATAAGGTCTGCGATAACTAAATATTTCACAATGTTTCGGTCTGTAATAAATAGGATGTTAGTAAACCTTGTAGCTAGGTTTTTATAGTTAGCTATGGTTTTTAAATCCATTAAATCGTGAAATTTAAGGAGTATAAGTTTCTTTTTATCTGCTGCTAAAACTTCAATTTCATGAATTAGTGTATCAGCAGAACTTAAGGAAGGAGAAAAGGTAGGTGCATAGAGTATTATTGTTTCTGCCTCGTACTTTTTTAGATACTGGTTTTTATCTGTAGTATATATTTCTTCCCCTTGAGTGTAAATATCTAATTTAGACCAGCCGGTTTCTATAACCTCAAAATCTTTATGTTTTTTAGCGAGTTGCTTAAATTTCTCAGTAAAGAAAGGCCCAGGAGTGAGGTAGAGATCAAAATAATGTCGAATTCTAAAATGTCCCTTTTTCTCCCCAGCTAAACCGTGAAATACTTGTACTTTAAGACCTCTTAAAAAGTAGGGAACTTCATTACCTGGTACAAAGAGTGCGTCGGCTTTAAAATTCTCTAAATCTTTTATGGAACTGGTAAATTTTTCTTCCTTAAAAGGGAAGTCAGCTGCTAAATGTTTTGAGATATACCAGATAAAAGAATCTCCTCTTTCCAGTAATTGACTTCTTAGCGGAGCTAAAATACCAAAAGCATAAGGGTTTTCACAAAATAGTATACACCTCATCATTTTACTTTAAACCCTTATTTAATATCCATAGCTTTATATAGCGAGTGAATATGGTATATGCATAGAAGCTAGCGATAAAAAAACCTTGAAACCCGTCTAAAAATCCCAGCCTCAAAAAGTAGTGATTCACGAATCTGAAAATGGGTTTTAGTAAGAGTCTTGCAAGTGTAGCTTTTTGATTTTTTAAAGCGAGTTCTTCTGCTTGTAACTGAGCTACTTTATTTTTCTTCGAAATAAAACTATCGAAATTTTTGTAGGTATAATGAACGATACGCTCTTTTAAAAAGCCCATCTTTCCTGTCGATTCTATCTCTTCGTGTACTAGCTTGTCGTTGTATCGGCAATAGTCTTTATTTATTACGCGTACTACTTTGTCGTTTTGCCAACCACTGTATTTTATTTCTTTATTAAGTAAGAAATTACGTCTATATATCCAGTAAGCTCCAAATGTACTCTTGCTATTTATAGCTTCAATAATCTCAATTTGTAGCTTTTTCTCTATTCGTTCGTCGGAGTCTAGTAAAACGATCCATTTGTGAGAAGCTTGTTCGATGGCATAATTTTTCTGATTCGAAAAATTATCAAATTCTCTTTTCAGAATTCGAGTAGGATATTTTTTTGCTATTTCTAGTGTCTTGTCTGTACTATAAGAGTCGATTATAATAATTTCATCAGCAAAAGAAACCGATTGAATAGCATCTTCAATATGTATTTCTTCATTGTATGTAGGTATTATAGCCGAAATTTTTTCCATAGTACACTTCAGGTTTCTAGTGAGAGCAAAAATATACATTTTAATAAATAATAGCCTCCTGGAATCCATTTTTCTACAGCGAGAAATCTATAAAAAATAGAACTTAAATTCATATAAATTGTATTTTTGCCTCGAACTAAAAGTGCAGCTCTAATGCTTACCCTAAATTTCAAAAATATCAAGAAGGCTAGAAAGATGTTATTCTTATCTACCAACTTTCTAAATAAACACGGTATAAAATATTACCTCGAAGGTGGAACTCTGTTAGGTATAGTAAGAGATGGAGATTTACTCCCTTGGGATCATGATGTAGATATTTCTATAGATTACCAAGATGCTGAAAAGTTTGATAAGTTAAGATGGCAATTCTATCTCAGAGGTTACCGAGTAACTTGTAGAAAAGGAATTCAATCTTATGGCCCTATAAAGCCAAATGATTATAGAATTTTTAAGATGAAACCTTTAGGATTCGCTTTCTTAAAAATGTTTTTCCCTGTAATGGCAGAGAAAATGGTCGTGTTAGATATTTTTGTTAAAACTAACGACGATACCCATACCTATTGGCAATCTATGGGTAAGATACTAAGAGTGGATAAAGTTCACTACGAAACTCAAGATACAGTAGAGTTAGATGGAGTGCCTTTAACAACTCCAAATAACTATAAAGATTATTTAACTGCTAAGTACGGAGACTGGTCTATACCCGTTAAAGAATGGCTCTGTAAAGAAGACGAAAAAGCAATCGTTAGGTAGCAGTTTAAACTGCTACGCTATGATCTCTTAAAGCATCGTTCAAGGAAGTTTTCTTGTCGGTGCTTTCTTTTCTTTTACCAATTATTAATGCACAGGGAACTTGGTAGTCTCCAGCAGGGAAAGTTTTGGTGTATGTACCAGGAATAACCACAGATCGTGCAGGTACGTATCCTTTGTGTTCTACAGGTTTTTCGCCACTAACATCTATAATTTTAGTAGAGGCAGTAAGGACTACATTGGCACCTAAAACAGCTTCTTTTTCCACTCGTATTCCTTCCACTACAATGCATCTAGAGCCTATAAAGGCATCATCCTCAATAATTACAGGCGCTGCTTGTAGAGGTTCTAAAACCCCTCCAATTCCTACACCACCACTTAGGTGAACATTTGCACCAATTTGCGCACAAGATCCTACGGTAGCCCAGGTATCTACCATAGTACCTTTTCCTACATAGGCACCAATATTAATATACGAAGGCATCATTATTACGCCAGGAGCAACGAATGCACCGTAGCGCGCAATAGCGTGCGGTACCACACGAACACCAAGTTCAGCGTAGTTTTTTTTCAATTCCATTTTATCATGAAATTCAAAAGGCCCTACCTCAATAGTTTTCATCCCCTGAATAGGGAAGTACATAACGACAGCTTTTTTTACCCATTCATTTACTTGCCATCCATTTTCTGTTGGCTCGGCAGTACGCAAACGACCTTTGTCTATATGCTCAATTACTTCGCGAATTGATTTTTGTGTCTCCGTATCTTTAAGTAAGCTTTTGTCGTTCCAAGCTTTCTCTATTATTGATTGTAAGTTTTGCATGTTTATGTATTTCTAATGTTATGTTCTCTTAAATAGATCCTTTAATAGCTTTAATTTTTGCTGTAAAAATACCGGCAATAGTAGTCGCTCTAGTTTTTGCCTCTTCTGCCAAGTCTCCACAAAACTGCTCGTCTATATTTGTGTGAAACAATAATAACCACCTATCAAAATGCGCTTGTTTTATAGGTAAGGGTAGGTGTTTAGGAAAAGGCCTTCCGTTATAAGTACCAGAACCAAGCAGTATAGACCCCCAAAATGCATACATGGTAGGCATATGAGATTCCCAATGGACTTGAGCAAGATCGTTAAAAATAGGACTCAATAATTCATCCTTATTAACCTTGTCGTAAAAAGTATCTACTAACACGATAATATCTTCCTGAGATGCTATAGTTTTCATAGTCTTGGTTTAGTGTTCAGCAAAAGTACTTAGAATAGCAGTAAATTTGTACTTATGTTATAAGTAATTACTTCTATTTTTGCACAATGATTAAGCCCATGTTTAAAATTGTAGATCTAAAATCTCCCCAAAGAGTATTGGAGTATATAGTAAAACATACTTCTGTATTACTACCCTCTAAAAGCGCTGTGAAAAAAGCGTTTAAAAAGAAACAAATTTTTATTAATGGTGCCGTAGCAATGGCGGGCGATTGGTTAGCTGAAGGCGATGAAATCACTTATAAGTCTGTAGAAGACACGTTTCCTAAAGCCTTTTCGCTAGATTTAGAAATCCTTTATGAAGATGAGTATATGGCACTCATAAATAAACCGGCAGGTTTTTCTGTAAGTGGTAATTTTCATAAAACGATCCAAAATGCACTGAGTTCTAATCTCAAAGTTTCAAGTCATTTAGATGTACTTTCTATTCCACGCCCTGTACATCGACTAGATAAATTAACCACAGGGATTTTAATAGTCGCTAAAACTAAATCAGCTCAATTAAATTTAAGCCAGCAGTTTGAATTTAAAACAATTTCTAAAACCTATTATGCAATAGTAAAAGGTAAACTTCAAGGAACGGGTGAGTTTAACGATCCTATAGAGGGGCTTTCTGCTAGCACAAAATTCAAATCTATAAGATGTGTAGAATCTCTTTCATATAACTGGGTAAGTTTAATAGAGTTAAATCCAATTACTGGGAGGACTCATCAATTACGTATTCATTTAGCGCGTGCTGGATTTCCAATTGTCGGAGACTATGTACACGATACTGCCAATGTGTTAAAGGGCAAGGGACTCTTTTTGGCTGCTTGTAAAATTGAATTTACCCACCCTCATACTTTAAAAATGCATTCCTGTACTATTCCATACCCCGCTAAATACACCTCTTTATTAGAGCGTGAATATAGACGTTGGGAGAAGTTTAAGTCCTAAGCTATTTTTAAGATTTAAAAATTTGACAGTCCCAATAAATCTAGGGATGAAAATTGATTTCTGAATAAAATAACGCACAACAATATGTATCTTTGCCATTATTTGCAAGATATGGCTAGATTATTGGCATTAGATTACGGAACTAAAAGAGTGGGAATTGCTGTAACCGACGAGTTACAGATTATTGCATCTGGACTTTGTACAGTACGTGCTCATGATTGTATGGACTTTTTAAAAGAGTATTTATCTAAAGAAAAAGTTGATGCCATTATTATGGGGATGCCAAAAAATTTACGTGATCAAAAAACCGATGCTACTCCTTATGTAAAAGGATTTGCCAAACAATTAAGAAAACAATTTCCAGAAATGGAAATTCACTTAATAGACGAGCGTTTTACTTCTAAAATGGCTTTTCAATCTATGATTGATGGTGGTTTAAAAAAGAAGGCTAGGCAAGACAAAGCCTTGGTAGATGAAATTAGTGCTACCTTAATTTTGCAATCATTTATGGAACAACAAAATTTCAAGTTTTAAATATGTTTTTACCTATTGTTGCCTACGGAGATCCCGTTTTAAAAGAAGTTGGAGAAGAGATAAGTCCAAGCTATCCCAAATTAAAAGAGCTTATTGAGAATATGTACGAAACTATGTATACTTCTCACGGTGTAGGTTTAGCTGCACCACAAATAGGTCTTTCTATACGTTTGTTTATTATCGACTGTTCTCCCTTCGAAGAAGATGAACCACATTTAGCAGGTTTCAAAAAAACCTTTATTAATGCTGAGATTATTGAAGAAGAGGGTGAGGAATGGTTCTTTAATGAAGGTTGTTTAAGTATTCCTGAAGTTAGAGAAGAGGTTTCGAGAAAGCCAAAAATTACTATTCGCTATTACGATGAAAATTTTGTTGAACATACAGAGTCTTATGAAGGTATGGCAGCACGAGTTATTCAACACGAATACGACCATATTGAAGGTATATTGTTTACTGAATATTTATCCCCTCTTAGAAAACGTATGATAAAGAGAAGGTTAAGTGATATTATGAACGGTAAAATTAATCCTGAATACAGAATGCGTTTTCACAAAGCTAAAAAGGGTAGAAGATGAGATATCTCTTATTCTTAATTGTTTTTGTTACTGCTTTTTCGTCTTGTGTAAATACACAAAAAAAGGCCTTAGATAGAGTGTTAGCGCTAGAGGTTAAGTTGAAATTAGCTCAAGATGCAAGTGCTAATAGAGCTTTAGCACTAGAGGTTGTAGCTGCTTATAGTGAGTTCTTATTGGCTTATCCAGAAATAGAATCTAAACCAGAATTATTATTTAAATCGGGTGAGGTACTAAAAGGATTGGGTGATAATTTAAAAGCGGCTGAGTCTTTTTATAAAGTACATCACTCTTTCCCAAATTCTAAATTAGCTCCTTTGGCACTGTTTTATCAAGCACATTGTTTTGAGGCTTTAGAGCAAGATTTAACGGCTAAAAATATTTACCAAGAATTTATCGATAGATACCCGAATCACCCTTATATACCACAAGCAAAGGGCATGATACAGCTTCTTTATTATTCTGATGAGGATTTGATAAAACACCTCCAAAACTAAGATGAGGTTTGGTGTAGTCATATCTTTTACCCTATTGTTTTACTGCTTTAGTACAGCACAAAACACAGATTTTTATAGGGTGAGGTTATCGGCTCCCAATATCAGTAAACAATTAGAACTTAAGGGGCTTTCATACAAGTACTCTTTTCGAAATCCAACAAATTCTACCTTCTTAAATTCTTTCGTTGATATAGCCTGTTCTGACCTGAGTAAAATAGAAGAACTCAATAAGTCTGGACTTATTTTGTACTGGGAAAATACTAGAGTTCAGGAATTGTATTTTACCCCTTCTGATGAATATTTCAACCAACAGTGGTATTTGGATAAAATTTCTAGCCCTGCAGTATGGGATATTACAAGAGGAGATTCAAGCTATTTTGTAGGTGTTGTAGATTCTGGAGTAGATTATAATCACGAAGACCTTAACGGTAGTTTGGCTTATAATTATGCAGACCCTATAAATGGAATAGACGATGATAATGATGGTTATATAGACAATTATTACGGTTGGGACTTTGGAGCTAACGATTCTGATCCACTTATAGAAGGAGCTGGGTTTTTCGCTCATGGCTCCACCATGTGTGGGATTATTTCTGCAGAGACTAATAATAATGTAGGAACTGCATCTACGGGGTTTAATTGTAAGTATTTACCCGTTAAGATAACAGATGAGTCGGGACAGATAATCGATACTAATGCTGGAGTTTTATACGCTGCCCAAAAAGGAGCACAGGTTATAAATTGCTCTTTTGGAAGTACCGAGTATAGTCAGGTAGAAGCCGACATTATTAGTTATATAACAGATTCATTAGACGTTTTAGTAATTGCCTCAGCAGGGAATAATGGCTTAAATATCCCCGTTTTCCCTGCTTCTTTATCGAATGTTATTGGGGTTTGTGCCACAGATGAAATGGATGTAAAAGTGCCCATATCGAATTACCACCATAGCTTTGATATCTCTGCCCCAGGAATTTCAATTTATGCTCCAGATTTAGAGAATACATATTCCTTTAAAAGTGGAACTTCGGTGGCTGCAGCAATTGTTTCTAGTGCAGCTATATTATTGAGGTCTTATTATAGATCAGAGACTGCTCAGCAAATAAAATTCCGATTATTGAATTCTACAGATTATATAGACGATATAAATCCTCTTTACTCTTCTGCTTTGGGTACGGGAAGAATAAATTTACTAAATGCTTTTTCTGAATCTGTAATTGATCCACTAATTACCATTCCTAATCCTAGTAATGGTGTATTTAGTATGCAATTAGATTTACCAGATTATGGAAATTATCAGATTTCTATTTTTGATGTCTTAGGAAAGTTGTATCATCGCACAGATTTTTTTGCAAGATCAAAAGCGTATACAGAAGACTTTAATTTACAAGATATAAAACAAGGCTTTTATACGATAACCATTACTAGAGCTAACTATAAAAATAGCTGTGGTATAATTATTGTTAAATAGCCAAAACAAAAAAACGAACAAATGAACGTAGAAGGAATTATAGCAGTTACTGGGAAACCAGGTCTATTTAAAGTAGTTGGACAAACTAAAAACGGTGTGATCGTTGTTGGTTTAGAAGACAATAAAAAAGTAGCGATGAACTCAACGTCTAAAATGAGTGCTTTACAAGATATTGCTATCTACTCATATACTGAGGAAATACCATTGGTAGACGTTTTAGACAGGATTAGAGTTAAGGAAGAAGGAAAACCTACTATTGGGCATAAAGCTTCTGCTGCTGTATTAACAGAGTTTTTTAGAGGAATCTTAGAAGATTTTGATGAGGATAGAGTTTATCCTTCAGACATTAAAAAAGTTATCTCTTGGTATAACACCCTTCAAAAAGCTGGATTGGCTATTGAAACTGTAAAAGAGACAGAGGAAGAAGCTGAAGTGGTTGAGGAAAAACCTAAAGCGAAGCCAAAAGCTAAGGCTAAAGCAAAGCCAAAAGCTAAAAAGGAATAGTAGATTTAGATTAAAAAACACGTATTTTTGAAGGCTCCATAAGGAGCCTTTTTTATTTTGATATAGCGTTATGAGAAACTTTTTACCCCAAGATTTAAGTATTACTAGCTGGGAACAAATACAAACATATTTTGAAGATTTAAAAAACCGTAGTATCGGTTCTGTATCCGATTTAAAAAAATGGATGCAAGATAGGTCTGAGCTCGAAGCTGTACTCGAAGAAGATATGGCTTGGCGCTATATTAAAATGAATATTGATACTAGAGATGAAAACCTTCAAAAATCATTTCAGTTTTTTGTTGAGCAGATAAGTCCTAATACTGCTCCGTACGATCATAGTTTTAATTCTAAATTGGTAGAGAGTCCTTTCTTAAAAGAATTAGATCAAGAGACTTATTTTATTTATCTGCGTTCTGTAGAAAATGAACTTAAGCTGTACAGGGAAGAAAATATTCCTCTTTTTACTGAGCTTACCAATAAGGCACAGAAGTTCGGTGAGATCGCTGCTCAGATGACGGTGACTATAGACGGGGAAGAAAAAACACTTCAACAAGCGTCTGTTTACCTAAAAGGAACCGACAGAGCAAAACGTAAAGAGGTTTTTGAAAAAGTTAATGCCCGTAGAATAAAGGATAAAAAGGATTTAGATATTCTTTTAGATGAACTCATTATAAAACGTCAAGAAGTAGCTGAAAATGCCGACTTTGAAAATTTCCGTGATTATAAGTTCCAGTCTATGGGACGCTTTGATTATACCAAAGACGATTGTTTTAATTTTCACGAGTCTATCGCTGAAGAAATCGTTCCACTAATCGCAGTTATACAAGAAGAGCGCAAAACTGATTTGGGCTTAGAGACTTTAAAACCATGGGATATGTCGGTAGATCCGAAAGGAAAACTACCCCTTAAACCCTTTGATGGTGGGGAGGAGCTTTTAGATAAATGTATAGCCTGCTTTGATAAAATACGTCCCTATTACGGCGATTGCTTACGCAAGATGAAAACCATGGGGCATCTTGATTTGGTTTCAAGAAAAGGAAAAGCTCCCGGAGGGTTTATGTATCCGCTTTATGAATCTGGTGTTCCATTTATCTATATGAATGCAGTAGGTTTATTAAGAGATGCAGTAACAATGGTTCACGAAGGTGGACATGCTATACATTCTTTCTATACGAAGGACATGGAACTTACAGCTTTTAAAAGCACCCCATCTGAAGTGGCTGAGCTTGCTTCTATGAGTATGGAGTTGATCTCTATGGAACACTGGGATGTTTTTTTTAGTACTAAAGAGGAGTGGAAAAGAGCTAGAAAAGAACAATTACAAGGAGTTTTAGAAACCCTACCATGGGTTGCTATGGTAGACGAATTCCAACATTGGTTGTACGAGAATACAAACCATACGCACCAAGAACGACATGCTAAATGGGAAACAATTTCTAAGCGTTATGGTACAGGAATAGTAGATTGGTCTGATTACGAAGATTATAAAAAAACTGCTTGGCAAAGACAGTTACATATCTACGAGGTACCTTTTTATTATATAGAATACGGAATGGCTCAGCTAGGAGCTATAGCAGTATGGAGAAACTATAAGCAAGATTCTGAAAAAGCTTTAGATGCCTACGATAATGCTTTGAAATTAGGCTATACCAAATCTATAGGAGAGATTTATGAAACGGCTAATGTGAAATTTGATTTTTCTGCTGAATATGTTAAAGAACTTGCCGATTTCGTAAAGTCAGAATTGGAAGCTTTAAATATGTAAGTCGTGAATCGTAAATGATCCCTAGGGATGCGTAAGATTTCGAGAAACTACAAGCTGACAATTTAGTTTGTGGTCAGTCTGAGTAAACCTATCGGTCGGCAGGCTCCGTAGAAAACCAGTCTGGTCTTTAAACGACCTATTGACTTTAAGACTATTTAGACATTAAAAATATATTACCAAGCAAATGAATACAAGAGAAGATAAATTACAAGCATTCGGAAGGCTTTTAGATATTATGGATGAGCTCAGGGAGCAGTGTCCTTGGGATAAGAAGCAGACCATGGATAGCTTACGCCACTTAACCATAGAGGAGACTTATGAGCTATGTGATGCTATTTTAGATAATGACATGGGTGAGGTAAAGAATGAACTTGGTGATCTTTTATTACACATGGTTTTTTATGCTAAAATAGGTTCAGAAAAGAATGCTTTTGATATTGCTGATGTACTTAATGGAATTTGTGAAAAATTGATTTTCCGTCATCCTCATATATACGGAGATGTAAAGGTGCAAGACGAGGAAGAGGTAAAGCGAAATTGGGAAAAGTTAAAATTGAAAGAAAAGGGAGAGAAGAGCTCTGTTTTAGAAGGGGTTCCTTCATCCTTACCTGCTTTGGTAAAAGCGGTACGTATACAAGATAAGGTTAGAGGTATAGGTTTCGATTTTGCTAATAAAAAAGAAGTTTGGGCTAAGGTAAAAGAAGAGTTAGCAGAATTTGAAGCTGAAGTAGAAGCAGAGGACTGTGCTAAGATGGAGGCTGAATTTGGAGACCTTTTATTTTCTCTAGTAAATTATTCTCGCCATATAAACATAAACCCTGAAGATGCACTTGAGCGCACCAACAAAAAATTCAGAAAACGTTTTCAAGCAATGGAAGATGCTATTCATGCCGATGACAAAAATCTATCGAATATGAATCTTGCACAAATGGATGTGTATTGGGAAAAGGTTAAAAAGGAATTGGAAGCCTAGCTTTTTGACTGCCCAGTTTTCTTTAACCAAAAGAATAATGCCAACCCAAATAGTACAAGTGCAGCAGAAATCATTTCTGCTTGGGTTAATCCCTTATACAGTTCATTGTTAATTCTTATTTTCTCAATAGAAAAACGTTCTAGTCCATTAAATACTAGATACAGTCCAAATAACATACCTGGGGTGCTAAAGCTGTTTCTTAGCTTCCAGATAATAGTAAATAAAATTACTCCCATTAGTGCTTCGTATACTGCAGTAGGGTATACCGGATTGGCAAGTTCGTAACAATATACTCCTAGAGGGTCTGTACACTCTGCCATTCGCTCTCCAGCTCTAATTACATTATTTGGGTAAGTATATGCCCATAGCCAATCGGGTAGGAATTCTGGTTTAGTATTTAAATTAACTATTCCCCAATCTCCATCTCCAGAAGTGTGGCATCCTATACGGCCTATGCCATAAGCCAACATTAAAGGGGCTGCCATAGCATCGGCAATAATACCTGTTTTAATTCCGTATTGTTTTACATAGATAATAACCGCAGCAGCACCACAAATTAAACCTCCGTAAAAGGTGAGTCCTCCACCAGATAATAGCTGTCCCATAGGGTCGGCAATAAAAGCATCCCAATTTTCTAACTGGTGAAATATCTTAGCACCTATTAAACCTGCACCCGCAGAAATTAATAATAAGTTAGCGGTAAGTTCTTGTGGTTTTACTTCTTGTACCTCTTCTATAAGTTCTGTATAAGGGTTGGTTTTCTTTAAATAAAGAGCATAAGCCAGACCTAAAGCTAGTCCAGTAATTGCTCCTGTAACAGAGCCTTGTAAAGAGAATAAAAAAGAAAAAGTATCGTCAATAAAATAGCTGTAGTTAAAATAAGCGTACACGCCTTTAAATCCAATTAATAGGCCTGTAAGTGCATGTTTTAAAAAGTCATTGATTCCTGTAGGTTTACCCTTTAGAACTTTTTTCTTTGTTGTTGGAATAAGTCCAGCCTCATTTTTTTCTGCTAGGTCTTTAGAAATAAAATAGCTTCCTGCTAAAAAGGCTAAGGCGATAAAAAAACCAAAAGTTTTAAAGGGAAGTGGTATAAATACCCCTGTTAGGTATTCTATTAAATGACTTAGCGTAGGAAACATATCTTTAATTTATTATTTCGGCAAGGATGGTACCATCCTCATCAAAATCGTTCAACTTTACTTTAACAATTTGATTTCTTAAACCTGGGTCGTATTCAACTTTTACTTTTACATAGTTTTCTGTAAACCCTTGAATAAACCCATTTTTATTTTCGTGTTCAAAAAGAACGGTACGAGTACTCCCAATATTGTTCTCGTAAAAGGCTCTTTTTTTCTTAGCAGAAAGTATACGCAACATCTTACTTCTTTGATTGCGTATTCCTTTGTCGATTACCTCTTCCATTACTGCAGCTTCAGTATTGGCTCTTTCAGAATAGGTAAATACATGTAAGTAGGAAATGTCTAATTCATTTAAGAGCTCGTAGGTTTTTTGGAACAGTTCTTCCGTTTCACCAGGAAAACCTACTATTACATCTACTCCTATACAAGCATGAGGCATTTTTTCTTTTATGCGTTCTACACGTTCTGTATATAAACCCGTTAAATAACGGCGTTTCATTTTTTTCAACAGTTCATCAGAGCCCGATTGTAGAGGTATATGAAAATGGGGTACGAAGACCTCAGATTCTGCAACAAAATCTATGGTTTCATCTTTCAGTAAATTGGGTTCTATTGAGGAAATACGCAATCTAGAAATCCCTTCTACGGTATCTAGTGCCTGAACCAATTCTAAGAAGGTATGTTCGTGTTTTTTATTTCCGAATTCTCCCTTTCCATAGTCGCCTATATTTACACCTGTAAGTACAATTTCTTTAATGTCTTTTTCCGAAATCTCCTTAGCGTTCTTTAGAACATTATTTAATTTATCGGATCTAGAAATCCCTCGGGCTAAAGGAATGGTGCAATAGGTGCATTTATAATCACATCCGTCTTGAACTTTTAAGAAAGCTCTAGTTCTATCGCCTATAGAGTAGGCACCTTCAAAGAAATCAGCATCCACAATTTCACAAGAATGTACCTCAGCAATGTCTTGCTTGCTTAAGTCGTTTAGGTAAGAGGGTAATTTAAATTTCTCTGTAGCACCAAGTACCAAGTCTACTCCTTGGTAAGTGGCAATTTCTCCGGGTTTAAGTTGTGCAAAACAACCTATTATCACCACGAAAGCCTCTGGGTTTACCTTAAGTACTTGTCGTACTAAACGCTTACATTCCTTGTCTGCATTTTCGGTAACCGAGCAGGTGTTGAGCACGTAGATGTCGGCGTGTTCTTTAAATTCTACTTTTTCGTAACCTTCATCCTCACATGAACGTGCTATGGTAGAGGTTTCCGAAAAGTTTAGTTTACATCCTAAAGTGTGAAAAGCTACTTTCTTCATAATCTTAAATCGGCTGCAAATGTAAGAAATTAAGAAGCTTTCGGCTTCTATACTCATAACATTTAGGTTTACGAATTTTAATCTTATTATTTTTACTTTTCTCTGCGTTAAATTTAATATGCTTATCCACTTGTTTGCAGGCTGCTAAATTTTGGCTATAAATGCTACACAGTTCAAAAACGTGTTGTAGTCCTTTTCCTTGATGAAAAGAACGAAAAATCATGTCTTCCATTCTTTCTTTACGTTCAATAAACTTTAAAATGGCTAACAAAATGAACTCACTAAGCGCCCTTCGGTTGCTAAGCTCAAACAGTATTTTGTTACACCTGACTACCGGCAGGTAGGCTCATTTTATACGTTTCTTTCTCTAAGAGAATGGAGGACGGGTAAAGAAAAGGAATGTAAATGCTAAAAAAAAACTAGATTATTAATATTTCCTGTATACAAGTGGATAAGCATAAAATTTAAATACTAGAACTCGGCTAGCTCTGTATAAACTTGATAAATAACCCAATTATCACCTTGAGCCTGGCTGCTGGTAGACAGGGCTTTCGAAAGGCAACAATTTGATGCTAACAGATGCACTCTGAATTGGGAAGGCTTTGAGTACCCCTACCTAGCGATTGGCATACTTATTTTTCACGTTCTCTAGTAAAAGAAGAGGTGTCGGAAAACAATATTATAATTCCTCTGTGAATCTCCTTTTTCTCTGTGTATCTCAGTGTCACAATATAGAGAATTAGAACCACCTGCAATCAAGTGGATAAGCATAACGTTTAATATCAAATTAACTTTATAATACCATATTATATCGTTTATTTAGCACAATATCTTCGACAAGATATTTCAATATAATGACACGACTTTATAAAATCAAATTGGTATAATTTAATAAACAATTTATAATTTAGACTTTTAATAAAATCCTATGCGTCATCTATTAGTACTCTTCTTAGTGTTGTTGGTATATTCCTGTGGTTCAGCAGATAAGAAAGATCAATCCAAAAATATTTTTCGGTACAACGAATCTGCAGGGATACATTCCTTCGATCCAGCTTTCGCAAAAGACCAGGCTAGGATTTGGTTTTGCAATCAAGTGTTCAATAGTTTGGTTCAGTTAGATTCAAATTTACAGGTAATCCCTTCTATTGCTAAATCTTGGAATATAAGCCCGAATGGTTTAACTTATGATTTTTCCCTGCGTAGGGATGTACGGTTTCACCATCCTCTAAATAGAATACTAAGTCCAGAGGATATTGTGTTTTCCTTAAACCGGTTAGTATCTGAAAAAACTGCTTCTCCAGGAGCCTGGGTTTTAAATAGTGTAGAAAATGTATTAGCTCTGAATGATTCTGTGGTGCGTATAGAACTAAACGAATCAAACCCTGCTTTTTTAGGTTTACTCTCCATGCAGTATTGTTCCATTTTACCTATTGAATCCGATACCATTTTAAACTTTTTTGAATCTCCTGTAGGAACAGGGCCTTTTTGTTTTCAGTTCCATAAGGAGAATGTAAAGTTGGTATTGCGAAAAAATGAAACTTATTTTGAAACTGACAATGGTGTGCAATTACCTTATTTAGATGCGGTAGCTATTAGTTTTATACCCGATAAACAAACGGCATTCTTAGAATTTATAAAAGGAAACTTCGATTTCCTATCGGGAATAGATGCTTCCTATAAAGATGAGCTACTTACCTTAAAAGGGGACTTACAAGAAAAGTATGTTGAATCGTTAAATTTCTCCAAACAAGACTATTTAAATACGGAGTATTTAGGGATTCTGATGGATGAAAATCAAGAGAATTCAGCGCTTAAAAATGTTAAAGTTAGACAAGCTTTAAATTTGGGTTTCAATAGAGATTTAATGATGCAATATTTACGGAATAATATAGGAACTCCTGCACACAGTGGTTTTATTCCCAAAGGTCTTCCTGGATATAAACCGGGTATAGGTTATGAATTTAACCCAATCTTAGCTAAGAAATTATTAGTAGAAGCTGGGTTTCCAAATGCAAAAGGAGTTCCGGCTATTCATTTAAATACCACCAGCTCTTATGTAGATTTATGCGAGTATATACAACACGCTTGGCAAGAAATAGGCTTTGAAGTTGTCGTAAACGTAAATCCTCCTTCCACTCACCGTCAACAAGTATCTAAATCTCAACTTTCTATTTTTAGAGGTTCTTGGATTGCCGATTATGCGGATGCCGAAAACTACCTTTCTTTATTTTATTCCAAAAACCACAGTCCTAATGGACCTAATTATACCCATTTTACAAATACAGAATTCGATGCTTTGTACGAAGAGTCTTTGAGTATTCCAGAATTGAATGACAGAATCATACTCTATGAAAAAATGGATAGTATAGTAATTAGTCAAGCGGCAATTATCCCATTGTATTACGATAATGTAATGCGCTTTTCGCACAAAAATGTAAAAGGCCTAGGTTCTAATGCAATGAATTTATTGGATTTGAAAAGAGTGGTGTTAATGAATAATGACTGATTTTATTCAATTGTAAATAGTTAGTATTAACTGCACATCAGTTATTATTCATCAAAAATCAATTACTAAGCTCCACATCACAACGTATAGCCTGGTGGTCGGATAATTTAGTTTCTAAGACCTCAAAATTATAAGCAGCCCAATTATTAGGGAAAAGAACAAAGTCTATTCTAAATGGAATTAAAAGCTGACGGAAGCTTGCCCCAAAACCTTTACCAGATACTAAGAATGCATCGGTATGATTAGCGGTGAGTTTACGGTAAATATAACTCTGAGCTACATCGTTAAAATCGCCACATAAAACGGTAGGGTATGGGCTGTTTTCTATTGACTTAAGTATGGTGTTTACCTGTTGCACACGCTTGCTACTCGCTTTACCAATTTTATTAGATAGCTCTTGGGTTTTGTTCTTCACTTCCTGTTCTGAAGTTCCTTCTTCCCAGTCTTTAAGTAGGTTATAGTCACTATTTCCTAGGTGTAAAGATTCTAAATGCAAATTATAAACTCTTAGAGTATCGTAATAATGAACTATGTCTGCATAGCTAGAAATATTAGTGGTAGCCTCGGTAAATTTTATTTCTGCCGACTTTATAATTTCATATTTACTATAAATTTGGTTAGACCCTTTTATAGATTGGTAGGGGTAGTTTAAGTTGGTGTCGAATCCAGAACGGGCTTCTTGTAAACAGACTATATGGGCATCTTCTTGATTTATGAAATGTGCTAGTTTAGATTTTACTTCCAAGACCTTTTCTTTAGAACCTCCTAAATAGTAAAACGACTGGGTATTATATGATAAAATGGAAAAGGATTGGTCTTTTGCTAATGCTTTAAACTTGCTCTTTGTTTGAAATATAGGAACGCTAAAAAAATAACTCAATACTAGTACCGCTACCGATAAATAAATAACCTTATTAAAACGGATTAACCAGTATACCACAAATAATAAATGTAGCAGTAGGAGTAGTGGATAACCAATTGCGAGTACTGCTCCAAAAGATAAGGTCTGTGGGTTTATATAGGGTGCTAAAAAGGCAAATACCCAAAGCACTACTAAAAGTATATTGAGTATATAGAGTAGCTTATTTAAAAGAGACAGGTTTTTCAAATTACATTTTTTTACTGTTCTTAAACAAATATTCTTTCTCTTTAGCTGATAAGCTATCGTAGCCAGATTTAGCTATTTTATCGAGTATGGAATCGATCAATTCCGAACGATCCGCTTTTTCGGCTCTATACTCATCATCGGTTTTAGTTCTCTTATGAACGGTTTTTAAATGTTTCTTTTTAAATAGACTGGATACAGCGTCTATTAAATTGTAAAAAATAACACTTAGGTCATTACCCTTTTTTAATTGCCTAATGTATAAAAGCCCATATAAAGCACCTCCTAAATGAGCTATTTGCCCACCAGGGTTACCTTCTGGTATGCTAATGATATTTTTAACTATAAATGCTATTGCCATGTACTTAATGGGAAATGCACCTATAATAGGTAAGTTTATTTTGTAATTAGGAACGTAGGTAGCAACGGCTATAAGAATAGCCAATACCGAAGCAGAGGCTCCAATTAAATGGCTGGACGTATCATTGGCGAAGACCGGAAATAGATTAAAGGCTAGTAAATAACTTACTCCCCCTGCAAGCCCTCCTAATATATAAATGCTGTATAATTTCTTGGCATTAAAATATTGTAAAAATATCTGTCCTGCAAAATACAAGAATACTAGGTTAGATAGAATATGGAAAAATTCTATATGTGTAAACATATAGCTGATAAAGGTCCAAGGCTTAAATAGTAAATCTTTTATCCCTACGGGTATACCTAAATAAGTAGATGCTAAGAATAAAGGACTTTTAAATAAATAGGATAGTGTAGCTAAAATATTGATAAATACATAAACCCCTAAATTGATATAGATCAATTTAAACAAAGCATTGGCATTGGTAAAACGGTATTTTAGCTCCTTTAACACTAATAAAAATTTAAATCGTTTTTCTTCCAGTACTTAATAAGTAGGAAGCCAAAAAGCATTCCTCCAAGGTGAGCAAAATGGGCAACGTTATCGCCTGCAGAGTTTTGTACACCCCCAACAAATTCGATCAATCCATAAATTATAACAAAATATTTTGCCTTTATAGGGAATAAGAAATTGAGGTAAATAACCTGATTTGGGAAACTCATTCCATAGGCGAGTAGGAGTCCAAACACAGAACCAGAAGCACCAACTACGGGGGTGTGGTACAGGCCATAAAGTTTTCTAGCATCGTTAAATAGCGGACTCATCGAATCGAATTTCCCATGGTGAACTAAGTTGCTTATTTGTTCAGCCGTAAATAAACTCTCTAAACCTATAGCTTGAAAATGTATGATTAGATAATGTAAGAATGCAGCCCCGAAGCCAGTAATTAAATAATAATTTAAGAATCGTTTTGGCCCCCATATATTTTCTATTTGTGAACCAAACATCCATAAGGCAAACATATTAAAGAAGATATGTGACATACCTCCGTGCATAAACATATAGGATACAAACTGCCAAGGGCTAAATTCTGGCGATTTAAAATAGTACAATCCTAATGTGTCATTTAGGTCAATATTTACTACCGACCCTAAGGTATAACGTGCTAAGAAAAAGAGCGCATTTATGATGATTAAATTCTTAACCACCAATGGCATATTAGAAAACGGGTTATTTCCTCTCATTATTGAAATCGTTTTAAAAGTTCAGACATTTCTAATATAATGGCTGTTGGTTTGTTGTGTACCGACACAAAAGGCATTTCACAAGCAAAAAGCTCATCTACTAGCTGGTTCATCTCTACAGTACTTAGCGTTTGCCCTGTTTTAATAGAATTACTCAGTGCTAAGTTTTTTGCCATATGTTTATGACTGTCTTCTTTCCATGCAAGGCTCTCGTTTTTGTAGGAATCTAGCATAGCATCAATAATTTTATCTACCTCTCCTGCAGTAGTTTCAAAAGGAACTCCATTAATCATTAAGCAATGTTCTGCTGGGGTGCTTATATCAAAACCTAGTGACTCTACATCTTCTAAAATTTCCTTAAACAAAACCATATCTCCTGGAGATAAGTGTATTTCTTGGGGAAATAATAATTGCTGACTTAAAGGTCTCTTATTTTCAAGCGATTTATAATACTGTTCAAACAGTATCCTTGTATGGGCTCTTTGTTGGTCTATAATAAGTAATCCCGACTTTAACTGAGTTAGGATAAATTTCTTTTGCAATTGAAAAGCAAAGCTACTCGCTCCAGTTTCAACCTCCATCTCTAAAGTCTCTATAGAAGGCTGATACTCTGGGATTGCCGTATTCATATCGTCTTGAATTTCTTCAAACAATGCTTCCCAGTGTTTGCCTTTTTCAGAATTTATAGGCTTGCTATAATTTTGCTGTGTAGGTAGTGGATTGTTAATCCCGGTTGATAAAGCCGAATTACCCATTTCTTTTTCCTGCTCAAAAGGATTAAAACTTGGGTCTACCTGAACTGTTGGAGTTTTAAGAACTCTATTTTTCGATGTTATAGGAACTTGAAAGTCTGGGTTTAAGCTAAAATCTAAGCTTGGCGCGATATTATACTGCCCTAATGAACGCTTTAGTGCAGACCGTAAAATAGCATATACACTGCGCTCGTCTTCAAATTTAATTTCTGTTTTGGTAGGGTGTATGTTTACATCAATTTTAGAGGGGTCTATATCTAAAAATAAAAAGTACGTAGGGTGTAAGTCTCCTTGTAATAAACCATCCATAGCGTTTAATACGGCATGGTTTAGGTAAGACGATTTTATAAATCGATCGTTTACAAAGAAAAATTGTTCCCCTCTAGATTTTTTAGCAAACTCGGGCTTACACACGAAACCAGAAATTTTTACGATGTCGGTAGTTTCTTCTACGGGAACTAATCGTGGGTTATATTTTTTCCCATATAAGCTAACTAAACGCTGACGTAGACTTTCTTTTGGTAAGCGGTATTGTTCTTTTTCGTTGTTTATAAGAGAAAATGCTATTTCTGGATGTGCCAGAGCTATTCGTATAAACTCGTCGAGGATATATTTATATTCAGCTCTGTCTGATTTCAAGAAGTTTCTTCTTGCAGGAACATTAAAAAATAAATTTTTAACAGCAAATGAAGTCCCGGTAGGGCAGGTACATACTTCTTGGCCTTTAAATTCTGAACCTTCAATAGTTAATTGTATGCCTAAATCACTCTCTTCTCTTTTTGTTTTTAGCTCTACCTGTGCAATGGCAGCTATAGAAGCTAAAGCCTCTCCACGAAAGCCTTTGGTACTTAAGGCAAAAAGATCATCGGCCTTAGCTATTTTTGAGGTAGCATGACGTTCAAAGCACATCCTAGCATCAATCTCGTTCATTCCAGAACCGTTATCGATTACTTGGATAAGTGTTTTTCCAGAATCCTTAATAATAAGTTTAATATCGCTAGCCTTGGCATCAATGGCATTTTCCATTAGTTCCTTTACTGCGGCAGCGGGTCGTTGTACAACTTCTCCAGCAGCAATTTGGTTGGCAACGTGATCGGGTAGTAGCTTAATCAATTTTTAGAATTTTATAATCCAATATGCTACAGTACTTAGCATAACAATAATAATAAATACTCGCAGTGTGGAAGATGGATCTTTACTGCTGGGTTTCTTTTCCCAAGCGCTCCTAAAATGGCCCTTTTTTATTCCGTCTTTAGTACTAGAGCTAGCTTGATCTCTGGCCTCTTGTACGCGTTCTTTTCGCGCATTATAATAGCGTGTTTGGAACTGAAACTGCTTATTCGCAGTACTTCTTATAAAGGATGGTAGTTTAGGTGCTTTCATTAATACTCAAAAGTAAAATATTAATTCAAAAAAAGAGCAGCCCGAGGGCTGCTTTATTTAGATTCTTTTCAACTGCTGTTTCATCATTTTTACCTGATCTTCGAGCATATTGTGTTTGTCTAATTTCTTTACCTCTGTTAGTAGGGTGGTAGCTTCTCTTTTTCTTCGTCTCGACATGGCTAAGCCAGCTAAGTTAAGTTTCGCTACTGCTTGATCAGTGTCGTTTCTAAGACCTATATTGAGTGCCTTTTTGAAAAACTTTTCAGCCTTATTCATTTGTGTCTGTGACAATACTAAGCCGTTTAGGTAGTAGTAATAAGCTTCCTGAGATTTCACCATCTTTTCGGGATGCTTAATCTTACTCAGTACTATACCTGCTTTAGGCATATCATTCTTACGTAAATAGTAAAAAGCTCTTAAAATACGTTCGTCTTTAAAGATACTCAAGATAACCAATCCCATTAGCAAAAGGACTACTATACCATAGCCAATTTCTCCTAATGTAAAAAGGTAAACACTTGCACTTAGTATAGCCAGCGTTAAAGCGAATTTTATTTCCTTGTTATACATAAATATAATTTTGTGCGAATTTAAGTAAGCCTTTAGAATTGCTAAAGGAAAATCGCAACTATTAAGCTTTTAATTTTCTAATTTTATATCCTACTACTGCATATAGTATTGTCATAAAAGGACTTATAATATTGAAGAAGCAGAAAGGTAAGTAGGTAAGTGTAGAAACTCCTAATATACTAGCTTGTGTAGCTCCACATGTGTTCCATGGGATAAGTACAGAAGTTACCGTTCCAGCATCTTCTAGGGTTCTACTTAAATTCTCTGGTGCTAATCCTTGATCCTTATAGGCATCTTTAAACATTTTACCGGGTACTACAATTGCTAAATATTGGTCTGAAGCAGTCATATTAAAGAAAATACAGGTACCTGTTGTTGTAGCAACTAGAGATGCAGTGTTTGTAGCTAAACTCATAAGCGCCTTAGAAATTCTGGCTAGAAATCCTGAAGCTTCCATAATTCCACCGAAGCACATAGCACAAACTATTAACCATACTGTATTTAACATACCATACATACCTCCGGTGCTTAGTAAGCCATTAATCATCTCGTTATTCGTATTTATACTTACTTCTCTACTCATGGCATCCATAAGTGTAATGAAGGATGCTTGGAAGTAATTGTTTGAATTCCCTAAGTCTGCTATAATGGTTGGTTGTGCTATAATAGCTGCTAATCCTCCTAAGAGTGTTCCTGCGAATAATGCCGGTATGGCTGGTACTTTTTTAATAATTAGGAATATTACTGATGCAGGAACAATAAACAATAAGGGTGAAATAACGAATTTAGATTGTAGGGCATGGAGTATAATTTGAATATCGTCGGGAGAAGTTTTCGTTTCTAAGCTTAAGCCCAAAAACAAAAATATTATTAGGGTAATTACTATGGATGGAATAGTGGTGAAAGTCATATAACGTATATGGGTAACTAAATCTGTTCCTGCCATTGCAGGTGCAAGGTTGGTAGTATCGGATAAGGGCGACATCTTGTCTCCAAAATAAGCCCCCGAAATAATTGCTCCTGCAACCATAGCTTCAGACATTCCTATAGCCTGACCTATTCCTAAAAGTGCCACACCAATAGTAGCTATTGTAGACCAAGATGAACCTGTAGCCAAGGAGATTATCGCACTTACTATACAAGCAGCTACTAAGAAAAAGCTTGGGTTTACAATTTGTAATCCGTAATATATCATGGCCGGCACAATGCCACTTATTAGCCAAGTTCCCGCCAAAGACCCTATCAAAAGTAGTATGAGTAAAGCTGGTAGTGCATCCGAAATACTACTTTTTATCCCCTCTAATAAATCAATCCCAGTTAGAACCTCTTCTGGTCGCTAATAAGAGCACAGAAGGCAGCTGCCAAAACTAAGGCTATTTGGTTTGCTCCCGATAAAGAGTCATCTCCGTAATAATAAACATTAAGAGAAAGTAATACCGTTAAAAATAAAATTGGCAGTAGAGATACCAATAATGAAAGTGGTTTTGTTTGTTGCATCATTTTTTTATTTGATGCGTAAATATAGTAGAATTTTCTCTCTTTATAATCTGGATTTATACTTCGTATTTTACAATACTATAACCGTTCCTTTATACTCGAACCTATCGTTTGTTACTGAGGAATGTAAAGTTATTTTATAGAGGAATATATTGTTCTTATGATAGTCTACGTTTAATGCATCCCATCCATTTTCAATGGAATTAGATTCAAATACCATTTCGCCCCAACTGTTAAAGATCAGTAATTCGTAGTCTTTAATTTTACTCGGTACTCCTACAGGTTTAAACACGTCATTTAAATTGTCATTATTTGGGGTAAAACTGTTGGGGATATAAAGACTGAGTTCTCGTTCGCTAAATATAACTCGTAGTGTGTCGTCGTATTCTAGGGTATAGTCAAATAGGTTCTGGTTGTTTAAAATTGCTTGTTTTCTCGCAAAATATTCAAATGTATTATCGAACTCAGCCACAGCTTCAAGTTGTATATTGGTGTTTTCGTAATACAATTGATTTAAGGGATTTAGGTCTAGTTGTACCCCATTTCCTAATACGATACCTGCATTTTCTGGCTCTACAGAAATAGTTAAGCTAAATAAATGGTCTAATAGTGCTATTACTGTATCTTCTTGGCTAAAGCTAATTGTATAATTCTCTAGGGTATAGTTTGGAATAGGGGTATTGGTAATTTGCCAGTTATTTAACAAGTAGTTATTGTTTAATTCTATGCTAACTGTGTATATATCGCCGTAAAGTACAGTTTTAGTGGCGGGTAAATCACTTATTATTTCATTGTTTAGGTAGATTTCCCCTCCATTAGAATCTGAGATATCGAAGTATACCTCAAGCTCAATTTTACTAAAATGAGCAATAAGACTAGCATCAGATAGTATTTCTAGGGTGGTAGTAGAATTTGTTGGGTTTGCTATGGTAGCTCCATCGTATTCCCAATAATCAAATTGATAACCCGTTTCGGGTAGGGCCACAATTGTATTGGTTCCGTAAATATTTATGTTTTGTGGTAGGTTATTGTATTCCGTTCCTGCAATTTCTATTGCCCCATTGGGTATGCTGTTTAGACTTAGTACAGGGTAGGGTATATAAACGGCAATGAGTTCAATTTCTCCATCAACAGTTGCTGTTGTCGATGCGCTGTTTGGATTGTCTATTGTTCCATTGCTAATTATCCAACTATCGAATAAGAAACCTTCTTCTGGAATAGCCTCTATAATTAGGGTTTGCCCAACTACAATAGTGTCTGGGAATGTACTGTATTGTACACCATTAATACTTATAGTTCCTTCGTTTTCATCGGGAAGAATAAGCGTGTTGTTAGGAGTGAAGTGTGCTGTTATTGATAAATTTGTAGTGAGTGTATATTCCAAAGTATTATTGGTAGGGTTTGTTGGAGTACCCGTACTAAATTCCCAATAATCAAAACTATAATCTTGAATTGCTTCTGCTTCTATCTCTTGTGTTACACCTCCAAAATAAGTTCCTGAAAAAGGGGTTTCACTTAGGTTAGAGCCATTTATATTGAGCTCTCCAGTTTGTGGTGGCTCAACTGTAAATTGGACTTCATAAGGCCCTTCAATACCATATTCATCTTCATAACAATCTAAGATACCCGCATTTATTACAGCACATCTAGTGGAGATAAAATCTCGCATATCTTGTACGTTGTTTTGCCAAATAGTGTAATTCCCTCCCCATCTTTCTATCTGTGCTGGCATTTCAGGCTCTATAATAGTTATCAAACTATCGAGGTGACCTATTAAAAAATCACAACTAAAATAATTATTCGATAAGTCGGTCCATCGGTTAATATAATCTGCAAAAAAGTCCTCGTTCGCTAATAAGGCATTCCAAATAGGTATATGCCCTTGCCCACCTAGGTCTCCTACACTTTCTGGATCGCAGGGATCTGCATTAGGGTCTTGGTTAGGCACTCCGGTATAGTTAGCACCATGGTCAAAGGTGTTGTCCATATCCCAAAGGGTATATCTCCATTTTTTCTTGTCGCCTTCCTCTTTTAGTCCATGCCACCATGCGGTATTCCAATTTAACCAGTCTGCATTTACTACATAGGTGTTTAAGATGAAATAATCGATTAAACTCCCAGTGTTAAAAACGCTTTTTGCATAGTCGTAATTAGCAGCTACACTCATGTCATTATTTATAATGAAATCTCTTACAGCATCCCAGTCGTTTTCTACAGAGGCTTCTGATTGTCCGTTAGAAATTACGTCAACCCAGGTTCCTCCCCAAGTTTTAAGGAATCCTACAGAATCTTGCTCATAATAATAATCTGTAAAGTCTATATCGTCTACTTTTTCTCTAATCTCGTATAAACCCCAATATTCCCCATTGAGGAATAATATACAGGGTTCAAAAGAACGCTCATCCATTCTTAAATCGGCAATTTGTGAAAGCGACTGAACGTAAGAATCTCTAATATGTGCTCCTGAACCTCCATAAGAGAAAGGGTAATTGTCGTTTGCCGCAGATTTAATAATTAAACGTTGGTATTTACTTCGGTCTTTGGTTCTAAATAATTCATCTTTTATAGCATAATTATAACCGAATTGATCTCTTGTTATATAATCGAAACCTCTTTGATCGTACCACCAAGAGTCATTACCATGCTTATTAAACTCTCCTCGCGCTTTATCTGCTAATTCTCCGTTTTGCTTGTAATATTCAAAGGTTCCGTGGGGTTCAATTTGGTTCCCATCTTCTATGAGGTCATCTACCTCATCTCCAGAAACAGAAAGTACAGGCATGCTGTAGCTGTCGTTAATGAAAAAGGTGCCGTATTCTAAAAAACTCTCGTGTATAGAGTTATTGGTACTTACGCTAATTGCTTTTACTATAGCTGTAGAGTTTAAATTTATTGCTGTAGTATATAAGGTAGAAAAACTGTTAGGGTAGGAGCCATCGGTTGTATAATAAATCGCAGCATTTGGTTCGGTGCAGCTAAGTTCAAGACTTATTGCGTTAGGGTGAAACCCTGGTTCTATAGAGAATTGTGGTTTTACTGCATAGCCTTCTAATGCATTGGTGTTGCTCGCAAATGGACTCGGGATAATAAATACTCCCCAGGTAGTACTTCCGTCGGTAAGTCTACCTCTAGATTGGTTGGTTAAGCATGGCTGAACAAAAATTGAGTCTACTATTGTGATTCCATCGGGTGCCGTTAAAATAATCCATTCGTTTCCCTTTGTTTGATGAATTTTAAAGTTGGTATGTAACTCTGTGCCATTCTCTTCGTTTTTTCCGGAGGCAAAAATCCTAAGGTGTGAGTTGCTGTTAAGCTGAATGGGGTTTTGAATTTGATATTTTGTTAAGTTATTGGGCTTGTCGCTTAAAAAATATCCAGTTAAGTCTTGTGGACCATCCCCTGTATTATACAGTTCAAACCAGTCTTCATAGTCACCGTAATTATCTGTATAATCAGAGTAATTGGCTGCTGAATACTCGTTTATTACTATTTGTGCAAACAAAGGATTGCACATAAATAAGAGAATGTATAAGTTTTTCATGGTAGATTTTAAAATCACAATTTAGTCAAATATTATTCCAAAAAGTTGAATTAATTTTCAATCTATAATCTTGCAAAGTTAATTTTGAAGTATGATAAATTATTGTAATTTAAACAGTTCAAAAATTAATCCCTTAGGAATGAGAAATTATACGCTGTTATTATTGTTGTTTATATGTTCTTTTGTGAATGCACAAAACTATACATTGAATTCTGTTTCAGTAATCGAATTGAACGATAACTGGTGTGGCGATGTAGAAGAAATTTATTTCTTTGGATGCTCTGGTTCTCCAGATGTATTTGTTGAGATTTATGATGATTCTAATGCATTAATCTATGAGTCTATTCCTACAGACAACACAGCTAATCTATCCTTAACTTTAAATATAGGCATAACAAACGCGCCCTATACTATCCATCTATATGATTATGATGCTATTTCCCCTAATGATGATTTAGGTGTTTTTACAATCAGTCCTACTGATAATGGGAGTTTAGTTTTATCGAATGCAGGCTCTAGTATCTCTGTTGTGATATCAGAAAGTTTTGATGGTTGTACCGATCCTACAGCAACAAATTACGACCCTTTAGCAATTACTGACGATGGCTCTTGTGTGTTTTTTGAATGTCCAGATGATTTTACACCTACTAACGGAGAGGTGTTTTATGCTCCCGAAGGGAGTATAGTTACCGAGAGTTCTATTCAACTCCCTACAGCTACAGAAAACGAAATGTACTCAGAATACATTCAGTTTTATGCGCCTTCAGTATTAGAATTCGATGGAACTGTAATTACATTTAATTCGGCAACTATAAACTCAATTGGTAATTTGCCGAGTGGTTTGTCTTACCAGTGTAGTCCCAGTACTTGTACTTTTGTTGCCGAACAAAATGGATGCTTAGGATTATCTGGAACCCCTCTAGAAACTGGGGTTTTCGATTTAGATATCACCGCAAGCGTATCTGTTACCTACGATGGAGGAATTTTAGGGGATATAGCAATAGATTTTGATATTCCTTATTATGGCGGAAACACTTATTTAGACCTTGCAGGTATTGATGCTGAAACCATTAATTCTTTTATTCCCTCTTTTAGTCTTGTTGTTCAGGAGTCTAACGATGTATTAGGTTGTACAGACCCTATTGCCAATAATTATGAACCTTTAGCGAATGTAGATGATGGTAGTTGTGATTATGAGGTAATCTGCGAAGGCTTAGAAGTTTTTGTTGATTTGCAAACGACCGCCTTTGCCCACGAAATTTCTTGGGAAATACTCAACTCTGATTCCGATTCAGTTTTTATAAGCTCTGAATATTATAACGATAATACTTCTTATTCTAAAGAGCTTTGCTTGAATGCAGATGCGTCCTATTCTTTAATGATGCACGATGAGTTTGGTGATGGTTGGCTAGGAGCTACAATAGCTGTTAGTATGCTTTGTGATGGGGCTATGTCTACACTGGTTTCTACTGGTTTAGTTTCTGGTTCTTATCAGATGGAAAGCTTTTATACTTCTTGTAGTGTTGTTTATGGTTGTATTGATGAATCAGCAACTAATTATAATGCCCTAGCAAACATTGATGACGGCTCTTGCGTATTCCCTGTTTATGGTTGTACCGATACTGAAGCTGTAAACTACAATCCTTTAGCTGAGGTTGACGATGCTTCGTGTAATTATTTTGAGTGTAGTGAGGATGGGATCTCTACTGAAGCAGGGTTTTATCCACCAGAGGGGAGTGCTTATAATGAAGACTCTTCTTATGTGTATTTACCCGATGCTAATACCAGTGTGTTTTACGAAGAGTATTTAAAGTTTTTTGCTGAAGATACCATGGTTTTAGAAGGTTTAGAGATTGGTTTCGTTTCTGCTAAAATCTTAAATATTATAAATATGCCGCAGGGCCTTTACTACCAAACATCTTCTGCTGATTCTACCTTTTACCCTAATAATGTAGGTTGTGTGGGTCTATTTGGCGATGCTGTTAATGTTGGGGTATATGAATTGAGTATAGAGGCAGAAGTTACTGTAGAGATTCTAGGGAGTCCTATTACCTTTCAGCTTCCTTATACCGGTGGAGTAATGTTATTAGATTTAGTTTATTCTGATGGTGATTATTCTAGTTTGAATAGTTTTATTCCCACTTTCGTAATTGAAGTGGTTGAGGAGGTTCTTGTAGAAGAGGTGTATGGATGTACAACTATTACAGCTAATAATTTTAATGTAGAAGCGACTATTGATGATGCTTCTTGTGTATGGTCTCAAACTATTATTCTTAGCGAGGGTTGGAATTTATTCTCTACTTATATAAATCCATCACAAACAGATATAGTGGAGATGTTTGCTTCGATTATAGATTCTGTGGTTATAGTGAAGAATAATGCAGGTATGGCTTATTTGCCAGAATGGGCTTTTAATGGAATTGGTAATTTGTTATTCACCGAAGCCTATCAGGTTAAAACCACTCATACAGTAGGTCTTGATATTTATGGTATTCCTGTGCAGCCCGAAGAAAATCCTTTATTATTAACTGCCGGCTGGAACATGATTTCCTACCTGCGTACACAAGCTGCTGATGCTTCTCTGGTACTTAATTCTATTACAACTACAGATAATTTAGTGATTGCAAAAAATAATGACGGGAGTGCTTACCTGCCAGAATGGGATTTTAATGGAATTGGAAACATGCTTACAGGGAGTGGTTATCAATTGAAAATTATTGAAGATCAAGACTTAATTTACCTTTCGAATGATGAGGAGTATTAAATTATAAAGCACAAAAAAAGCTCAATAAATTGAGCTTTTTTTGTTGGTGACCTATAGAAGTGTTATATCATTTTTTTTAGAGGATCTAAAGCTATGAGATTAACAGTTGTTCTGATAACAAATTAGTTTAATAGTTCGAGTGATTTATACGGACATTCAGGTCTTTTAAACTCACCTATTTATGACGCTCGTAAAAGCTAAATTTAATTGATTTTAGAATTTAGAGAAAATTAAACAATGCTATTTCTATCTATAGGAATCGAAGGGTGATTAATATTGATAAATCATCCTTTTAGCCACCCTACCATTATCATATATATAGAAAAGAAGTACGCCTTTCTTATGCTCTTTCACTGCTCGTCCCAAAACATCAATCATTTTAATGAGTTTTGGTTCTTCAATAACAACATCATCAATACTGAGCCCATCATCATAATCAAACTCATCACAGTCGCCATCTAAATCAATATCATTAATACAAAGACCATTACAGTCATAATAAATTTCCGCATAAATACAAGACATATCATCATCAGTAGCACTAGCATTATAGTTACAAGCATCAGTATCAGTACAGCCTGAAATTTCTAATTCATCACACACACCATCCAGGTCAGTGTCATAAATACAATCACCATTACAGCCGTAATAAGTTACTGCGTATATACAAGTCTCGTTATCTTCCGTAGCGTTAACATCATAGTTGCAGGCAATAGTATCTGTACAGCCTAAAATCTCCAATTCGTCGCACAGACCATCCAGGTCAATATCATTTATACATCCTCCATTGCAGTTATAGTAAGTTTCTGCATAAACACAAGTCTCGTTATCTTCTGTGGCGCTAGCATCATAGTTACAGGCAATAATATCTGTACAGCCTGCAATTTCTAAAACATCACACACACCATCGCCATCGCTGTCGTCTATACAATCCCCATTACAGTTATAATAAGTTTCTTGATAAACACAAAATCCGTCATCAAGAGTAGCAATAGTATCATAGTTACAGGCAAGAGAATCCATACAGCCATAAATTGGATTTTCTACACAAGAACAGTCATAACCACCTTCAAGTTGCTCAACCGTGTACCCATATGTCCAAACATAATTATAACATAATCCGTCAAGATAGCTTGTCCCATTAGGAGTTAATGGACATGAATAATCGCATGCACCAGAAATATTAGCAGATTCGTCAAAGTTGTCAGCATTTACATCCATACAGCCCTCTGAGATGATTGTAGCACAAGAGCCATCATCATCTGCAGCCAATGCTTCATATTCAAGATATAAAGGATCTGTACATCCATAACATATGGGGTATGAATGTAGCTCTGGAAACTGAGGTGGATGATTAGAAACACACTCTAAGGGATTGCCAAAAAAAGTGATAATTGATAAATTTTGAGGGAGCAGTGGTAGGCTGGTAAGATTATTCTGATTACAGGAGAGAATTCCTAATGCCTCAGGTAGATCCGGTAAACTTGTGAGTAGGTTTAAGCCGCAAGAAAGCCAAATTAAACCATTAGGAAGTTCCGGTAAACTTGAGAGTTGATTCCCAGAGCACCTAAGCACTTTTAATCCATCAGGTAGTTCAGGCAAACTGGTGATATCCTGCCCCCAGCAATTAAGATATGTTAAATCATCAAAAAACTGCACTGGATCGATGTTGGTAAAGGATATTGGAGTAAAAGGAAGATTCAGAGTATCGATTCCTCCAGTAGCATCAATGTCCAAGGAATCATTTACAATAGTTTGAGGGTAGCTTTCTTGAAGATAAGCCAAGAACCAGGGATCCTCTATAGGGTACAAGTTAGTTTGAGCATTTACATTAATGGAAAATGAAATTATGGCAACAAGAAAAAGTAATTTATTTTTCATAATAATGTGGTCTATAGATTCGTAGTAGTAACAGATCAAATATAGATAATTTTGTGCTTGCAAAAAATAATGATGGGAGTGCTTACCTGCCAGAATGGGATTTTAATGGAATTGGAAACATGCTTACAGGGAGTGGTTATCAATTGAAAATTATTGAAGATCAAGACTTAATTTACCTTTCGAATGATGAGGAGTATTAAATTATAAAGCACAAAAAAAAAGCTCAATAAATTGAGCTTTTTTTGATGGTGACCCCGGCAAGATTCGAACCTGCAACCGTCACATTCGTAGTGTGATACTCTATCCAGTTGAGCTACGGGGCCATTGTTTTGTTATTCGGGTGCAAATATAGGAAAGCTTTTGGGTTTTTATGTATTTATTTAGGCTATTTGTGAGATTTATTTTGACTGTTTTATAAGTATCAAAAAGTCAGTGTTTTAGTTTCTCAAATTCCTTTTTATTTTCTTTTAAAAGTTTTTTTCAAGATCTTAACTTTACTTTCTTCATTTTTAAAAAGCCGATCTATATTCTTTTTATGGGTAAATAGAACTAGTACAGCTACCATAATTGAAAAAATAATTAGTGAATAATTGTGTTCTTCAAAGTAGAAGTAGATAAGTACTGGAAACGCACAAGCTGCAAATATTGAGCTAAGTGATACATAACGACTTAAAAGGAGGGTAATTAAGAATACTCCTATTGAAAGTGTAGCTGCTTCGGGGTGAATGGCAATAATAACTCCTAATAAGCTTGCAATACCTTTGCCTCCTCTAAAACCAATATAAATAGGGAATATATGGCCTAATACGGCTACTAAGCCTAAAGCTAATTGAAACTCTATAGTATGCTTTCCTGCTAGGCCACTCAATAAGCTTACAGCTACCCATGCCTTGAGAATGTCGAGTATTAAAACAATAATCCCCGCCCTTTTCCCAAGGACTCTAAAAGTGTTTGTAGCCCCTGCATTTCCGCTTCCGTGTTCTCTTACATCGGTATTATAAAACCTCATGCCTATCCATACAGAGCTAGGTAAAGCTCCAAGTAGGTAGGCTAAAAGGATAAATATATAAGTCATTATAATGATTTTTCATCTGCTATTTATAAGCTAAATAGCTTATGCGTAGTTAAAGTCCTTAACTGTTCTTGTTGTCTCAATAAAAAACACCGTCTATAGACAGTGTTTAAATATTTAATTTAGTTAAAGTACTAATTGGCGTAATCCGACATGAATTTTATTCTCATAAGTCGTAGGTCTTCTTCTTCATAGTCACCATCAAATTCTGTCATAGCATCTTCTATAGCATCTGTTTCGGCATCTTCTTTAAAGTAGTCTAGAACTTCTTCCTGTTGGTCCTCATCGAGTACGTCGTCTAGGTAGTAGTTAATATTAACCTTAGTTCCAGAGTAAACAATGTTTTCTATCTCTGTAATCAATTTAGACATATTCAGCCCTTTTGCTGAGGCGATATCTTCTAGAGGTAACTTACGGTCGGTGCTCTGAATGATATAAACTTTTAAACCCGATTTATTTACAATCGATTTAACCACCATGTCTTGGGGGCGGTCGATGTTATTTTCGGTAACATACCTGGCTATTAATTCTATAAAGTCTTTACCAAACCTATTTGCTTTACCCGAACCTACACCATTAATATTGGTTAATTCTTCAATCGTTACAGGGTATTGCAGAGCCATATCTTCTAAGGAAGGATCTTGGAATAGTACAAATGGTGGAACCTTTTTAGTGTGTGCTACTTTTTTGCGTAAGTCCTTTAGCATACCAAGGAGCTTAGTGTCGAATACCGAGGACTTCTGATTTGCTTGAGCTTCTCTAACCTCGATATTAGTATAGTCGTGGTCCTCAGTAATCATAAAAGATTTTGGACTGCTTAAAAACGAATGACTTTCACTGTTTAGCTTAAGTAAGCCATAAGCTTCTACATCTTTATTTAAGAGGCCTGAAACCACTACCTGCCGTATAACAGCATGCCAATAGCTTGCGTTTTTATTATTCCCCTTACCAAAAACAGATAATTTATTACTGTTGTAGTCATTCAGCATAGCTGTCATTTCTCCAATAATAATATTTACTATTTCTTTGGCTTTGAATTTTTCTCTACTCTCTTTTATAGTATTCAGGAGTAGGAGTATATCTTCTTTTCCTTCAACTTTGTTTCTTGGGTTTTTGCAATTATCACAGAGTTTAGTGCAATTGTCGCTGTTGAAAGTTTCTCCAAAATAATGAAGGATGTATTTTCTACGACACATAGAGGTTTCTGCAAACGAAACCGTTTCTAAGAGTAGTTGTCTTCCAACTTCTTGCTCGGCTACAGGTTTTCCCTGCATAAACTTCTCGAGCTTTTCAATGTCCTTATAGCTGTAAAAAGCCACACATATTCCTTCGCCACCATCTCTTCCAGCTCTACCTGTTTCTTGGTAATAACTCTCTAAGCTTTTAGGTATATCGTGGTGAACTACAAAGCGTACATCTGGTTTGTCTATCCCCATTCCAAAGGCTATCGTTGCAACGATTACATCACAGTCTTCCATTAAGAAAGCGTCCTGGTGTTTTATCCTAGTACCCGCGTCTAAACCTGCGTGATAGGGAAGTGCGTTAATACCATTAACCTGTAGTGTTTGGGCAATTTCTTCTACTTTTTTTCTACTTAAACAATACACGATTCCCGATTTACCAGGGTGTTGTTTAACAAACTTTATTATTTCTTTGTTTACGTTAATTTTTGGACGGACATCGTAAAAAAGATTGTCTCTATTAAAAGAAGATTTGAAGAGTTTAGAGTTTTCCATCCCTAAATTCTTTTGAATATCTTCTTGAACCTTTTCTGTAGCCGTAGCTGTAAGTGCAATAATAGGTGTTTTTCCTATTCGTTGAAAAATAGATCTTAAGTTGCGGTATTCTGGACGGAAGTCATGCCCCCATTCGGAGATGCAATGCGCTTCGTCGATTGCAAAAAATGAAAGCTTTACTGTTTTAAGGAACTCTATATTCTCATCTTTAGTAAGCGATTCGGGAGCTACATAAAGTAGTTTTGTATGTCCATTTCGGATATCTTCTTTTACTTGTATAATCTCTCTTTTAGATAAAGAAGAGTTTAATACATGTGCCACATTATCGTTAGTTGCAAAGCCTCTAATAGCGTCTACTTGATTTTTCATCAAGGCGATAAGTGGGGATACTATAATTGCGGTTCCCTCACTCATGAATGCAGGTAGTTGGTAGCATAATGATTTCCCACCTCCGGTAGGTTTTATCACAAAAGTATCGTGACCATCTAAAAGGCTCTGTATTACCTGTTCCTGATTCCCTTTAAAATTAGAAAATCCAAAATACTTTTTAAGTGAAAGATGGAGTGTTTGATTTGTTTCGCTCATATGCGCTGTAAATTCCCGAAAATTGAGTTATTTTGCAATAATTAAAGAAAAGACAAAGTTCCGAATTATCAAAACAAAAGCCTTGAAATCTTCGAAGGAAATAATAGCAATTGCCAAAAATGTAATCACTCAGGAAGCTGATGCGATTCATCACCTCTCATCTCTTGTAGATCAGCAATTTAGTGCTGCTGTATTGTCGGTTTATCAATCTTCTGGAAGGTTGATTATTACCGGTATTGGAAAGAGTGCCAACATAGCCAATAAAATTGTAGCTACCTTAAATTCTACAGGACAACCTGCCTTGTTTATGCATGCCGCAGACGCAATCCACGGAGATTTGGGGATGGTTCAGGAGAACGATACAGTACTATGTATATCTAAAAGTGGAAATACACCAGAGATTAAAGTGTTAGTCCCTCTAATAAATAAATTGGGAAATAAGCTTATTGGAATGACTTCTAATAAAGATTCTTTTTTAGCTACTAACTCAGATTTTGTATTTCATGCATATGCCGAGAAAGAAGCCTGTCCCAATAATTTAGCCCCTACTACCAGTACTACTGCTCAGTTAGTATTAGGTGATGCCTTAGCGGTGGCTCTTTTGGAGATGCGTTCTTTTTCTAGTAACGACTTTGCTAAATACCACCCTGGTGGTTCACTTGGAAAGAAACTATATTTACGTGTAGGGGAGTTGCTTCACGCTGAAAAGCCACAGCTTTTAGAGGATTCTAGCTTAGATGAAGTTATTATTGAAATATCCTCAAAGCGCTTAGGTGCTGCAGTAGTAATTAAAGATACTCAACTGATAGGTTTAGTAACCGATGGAGATTTGCGAAGAATGCTACAGAAAACAACCGATTTAAGAGGGATTTGTGCAGCAGATATCATGACTCATAAGCCTAAAACGATAGACAGTTCTTGTTTAGCTGCAGAAGCATTAGCTTTGATGCAAGCAAATAATATCAGTCAGCTAATAGTGTTAGAAAATAACACTTATAAGGGATTAATTCATATACACGATATTCTTAAAGAAGGAATTTATTAAATGACTACACCTAAAACTGAAATGTCTTTCTTAGAACATTTAGGGGTCTTGCGTGGACATCTAATACGTTCTGCTATTGCTGTACTTCTGTTTACGGTTCTTGCTTTTGTGAATAAAACAATTTTATTCGACCAGCTGTTATTGGCTTCAAAAGAACCCGAATTTATTACATATAGGGCTTTGTGTAAAATTGCCGAGTGGTTGAGTTTAGGAGATGTTTTGTGTATTACCGAACAACCATTTATATTAATGAATGTTGATATGTCTGGTCAATTTACCATGCATTTATGGGTTGCATTTATTGCAGGGATAATTATTGCATTTCCTTATTTAGTTTGGGAAATGTGGCGCTTTATTAAACCTGCATTAAAATCCAAAGAAGCCAACTATACTTCAGGTGTAGTATTTGCTATTTCCTTTTTGTTTATGGTAGGGATTTCTTTTGGGTACTATATGATTGCTCCACTTTCAGTTAATTTCTTGGGTTCTTACCAGGTAAGTGAGATGGTTTCGAATCAAATTAATTTAAGCTCATTTATAAGTACGGTTACTACGATTACTTTTGCTTGTGGTTTAATTTTTCAACTCCCTATAGTGGTTTATTTTTTAGCGAGTATGGAGTTAATCTCTCCAGAAATTATGAGAAAATTTAGGTCGCATGCTATCGTGGGCGCGCTTATAATTTCTTCTATTATTACTCCGCCAGATTTATCGAGTCAGATATTAGTTACGCTTCCGCTCTTGTTTTTATACGAATTGAGTATTCATATAGCTAAGTTTGTACTTAAAAGATCCCAAAAGAAGAATGAAATTACGCGCTGAGAAAATAATTAAAACTTATAAAGAGCGCACCGTTGTAAAAGGGGTGAGTTTAGAAGTTAATCAAGGTGAGATTGTTGGTTTACTCGGTCCTAACGGTGCCGGAAAAACAACCTCTTTTTATATGATTGTAGGTTTGATAAAACCTACCGAAGGAGCGGTCTATCTTGACGAGGAAGATATCACCAAGCAGCCTATGTATATTCGTGCTCAAAAAGGACTTGGTTACTTGGCACAAGAAGCTTCTGTATTTAGGAAACTCTCTGTAGAAGATAATATAAAAGCTGTTCTAGAAATGACTCAGCTAAATAAAAAGGAGCAACAAGATAAACTTGAAGAATTATTAAACGAGTTTAGTTTACAACATATACGTAAAACACGTGGTGACTTATTGTCTGGTGGTGAACGACGTAGAACAGAGATTGCACGTGCTTTGGCTGTAAGTCCTAAGTTTATTTTATTAGATGAACCTTTTGCTGGGGTTGATCCAATTGCTGTTGAAGATATACAGTCGATCGTGTATCAGTTAAAAAAGAAAAATATTGGTATTTTAATTACCGACCATAATGTACAGGAAACACTCTCTATTACCGATAGAGCTTACTTGTTATTCGAAGGAAATATACTAAAGGCGGGTACGGCAGAAGAGCTGGCTGCTGATGAGCAAGTTCGTAGAGTGTACTTAGGGCAAAATTTTGTCTTGAATAAGTCGAAGGAACGTTCATAGTATTAGTTCTTTGTGGCAGGCTGGTTTATTTACCGATAGGTAGGGCTTGTTGAAGGGCATTGCGAATACTTTGGTCTTTTGAATGTAGTTTTTTTTATCAGTCAGCCTGTTTTTATCGTTCATAAGTTCTTCAAATTCCCTAAAATAGGTAGTTCAGCTTGTTCATAAGAACAAGCTTTTTTTTGTAAAACGATTTTCAATTTATAGTAGATTAGTACTGTTAAAAAAACCATAAAATAATTGCTATGTCAGATCTAAAAGAAAACGTAAAACTAACTACTTCATCTCAGGCACCACAAGAAGATTCATTTGACTCTTGGTTAGGAGATTTAGAAGAGAAAGAACAACCTCAGGCTTGCTCTATAGACAACCCTGATTGTGAGGCTTGCGGAAGCTAATAAGCCTATATATTCCTTACAAAGAGTTCATTTTTGAACTCTTTTTTTGTTTGCCATTATTTGGAATGAAACTTGTTAAGTGTGGACAAGGTATTTAATGACTAATAAGTATCTTTGCCCATCGAAAAAATACATTATGAATAGATTATTACTTTTTGTACTTGCTTTAGTGAGTTCAGTACAACTTTTAGCACAGGTAGGAACCATACGTGGATTTGTTTACGAAGATGAGTCTGGAGAGCCTGCAATGTTTTCTAATATTGTTCTCGATGGAACGAAAATCGGTGCTGTGACAGATGTAAATGGTTTTTTCAATTTATCGAAAGTTCCAGCAGGTTCGTACACTATTTCTGTTTCTTATATAGGTTTCGATCCTATGTCTTCTACTGTAGTCGTTGAAGCAAATAAAATTGTTAATCAGAAATTTCACTTAAAAGAATCGAGTATACAGCTAAATACAGTTCAGCTTTCTGCTGAGCGTCAGGAAGCGAAAACGAGTGTGAATACTTCAGTAGTAAAACTTACTTCTAAGTCTTTAAAGAAATTACCATCTATTGGTGGAGAACCAGATTTAGCACAGTTTCTACAGGTTATTCCTGGGGTAGTATTTACAGGTGACCAAGGTGGGCAATTGTATATTCGTGGGGGTGCTCCTATACACAACGTTGTTTTATTAGATGGAATGATATTGTATAATGCTTTTCACTCCATAGGTTTATTTTCTGTGTTTGATACAGATGTTATTAAAACGGCTGATGTTTATACAGGTGGTTTTAGTGCAGAGTATGGGGGGCGTATATCTTCTGTTGTAGATATAAAAACCCGCGATGGGAATAAAAAACGCTTAAAGGGAAAGGTTGCCGCTTCAACTTTTGGAGCTAAATTATTACTTGAAGGTCCAATCTTTAAGCAAAAAGAAAATGGTGCCAGTAGCTCTTTTATTTTGTCAACTAAAACTTCTTATATTGATAAAACTTCTCAAAATATATACGCTTATGTTGGGGAAGATGGACTGCCTTATAGCTTTTTAGATATTTATGGGAAAGCTTCTTTTGTAGGTTCTAACGGGAGTAAAATAAACCTATTTGGTTTTAATTATGGCGACGATGTACGTTATTCTTCGCTCACGAATTTTAATTGGAAGTCTACCGGTTTTGGGACCAATTTCATTTTAATTCCTAGTGGGTCTAGCATGCTAGTAGAAGGTAATTTCGCCTATTCTACCTACGCTACCGAACAAACAAATTTTGAGGCTAAACCAAAAAATAGCTCAATAGGTGGGTTTAATATGGGCTTAGATTTTACTACTTTCTTAGAAGGAGACAATCAAATTAAATACGGTTTAGAGGTTTTGGGATTCGGAAACACTTTAAGTTTTCACACCCCATCAAATATTAAAATATCTCACAACGACAATACCACCGAATTTGCAGGTTTTGTAAAGTACAAACACGTAGGTTCTCGTTTGTTACTTGAGCCTAGCTTGCGATACCATTCTTATACCTCCTTAGGAGAGTCTTCTGTAGAACCTCGTTTAGGTTTGAAATATAATATTACAGAAAACTTAAGACTTAAGTCCTCTGCTGGTTTATTCTCTCAAAATCTAGTTGCTGTAACAACGGGGAAAGAAGTAGTGAATTTATTCCAAGGGTATATATCGAGTACTACTAACTTACCTGAATATATAAATGGAGAAGAAAGAGTTTCTTATTTGCAAAAAGCAAAACATTTAATTGTTGGATTAGAGCTTGACTTAAATGAAAGATGGACAGTTAACGTTGAAGGGTATCTTAAAGATTTTGGGCAGTTAATAAACTTAAATAGAAATAAGTTACACGAAGACAATACTTATAGTGAAGATATTGCAGACGAACTAAAGAAAGATTTTATTGTAGAGACTGGTTTAGCTAAAGGGGTAGACTTTTTAGTTAAATACAACGATCAAAGCTCTAGCCTATGGATGGTTTACTCATTAGGTAAGGTTAGTAAGACTGATGCTTTGGGTACCTATGCACCCCACTACGACCGTAGACATAATGTGAATATAGTTGCCTCTCATGTATTTGGTAAGAACAAATCGTGGACCTTCGACATGCGTTGGAACTACGGGTCTGGATTTCCTTTTACAGAAACGCAAGGCTATTACGAGAATATGAATTTTGAAAATGGTATCGCCACAAATATTACCGAGTCTAATGGCGATTTAGGGGTTTACTATGCTGAGTACAATAAGGGGCAGATGCCTTCGTATCACCGTTTAGATGCCTCACTAAAAAAACAAATTAAGTTTTCTAAAACGAGTATTCTCGAAACCTCTTTAGGAATAAGTAATCTTTATAATAGGGCGAATATTTTCTATTATGATCAGATAACCGATTCTAGAATTGATCAACTACCTTTTATGCCTAGTTTAGGGGTAAATTGGCAGTTTTAAAAAAGTAGAATTTCCTTTTTCTACTGCTCGATTATTTATAATTTTGCAAAGTTGTTTGAAACAATTTAACCCAAGAAAATAGTCTTATTTAATGGCTTCAGCTAAATACGTATTTGTAACAGGTGGTGTAACATCATCTTTAGGAAAAGGAATTATTTCGGCTTCATTAGCTACCCTTTTACAGAGTAGAGGATTAAGAGTAACGATTCAAAAATTCGATCCTTATTTAAACGTTGACCCTGGTACATTGAACCCTTATGAGCATGGTGAATGTTACGTTACTGAAGATGGAGCTGAAACTGATTTAGATCTTGGTCACTATGAGCGTTTCATGAATCATCCTACTTCGCAGGCAAATAATGTTACCACAGGTAGAATATACCAATCGGTAATACAAAAAGAGCGTAGGGGTGACTTCTTAGGGAAAACTGTTCAGGTAATTCCTCATATCACTAATGAGATTAAAGAGCGTATGCAAATCCTTGGGAATTCTGGGGATTACGATGTTATTATTACCGAGATTGGTGGTACTGTAGGAGATATAGAGTCGTTACCTTATGTAGAGACAGTACGTCAGATGTGTTGGGAAAAACCTTCAGACTGTGCGGTTGTCCACCTAACACTTGTTCCTTATTTAGCTGCAGCAGGAGAATTAAAAACTAAACCTACTCAACACTCGGTAAAACAATTACAAGAGTCGGGGGTTTTCCCTGATGTATTGGTTTGTAGAACGGAACACGATATCAATCAAGAAATGCGCAGAAAACTTGCTCTTTTCTGTAACGTTCAAACCGAAGCTGTTATACAATCTATAGACGCTGCTACTATTTATAATGTACCTCGTTTAATGAAAGAAGAGCAACTGGATAAAGTTGTGCTTAAAAAATTAGGCTTAGACAATTCTGGGGAAGCTGATGTAGCCCACTGGGATGAGTTTGTGCATAATTTGAATAACCCTAAAGATACCGTTGAAATAGCTTTAGTAGGGAAATATGTGGAATTGAAAGATTCTTATAAATCGATCTCTGAAGCTTTTATCCACGCTAGCTCAAATACACGATGTAAAGTTAATTTACACTGGATTCACTCTGAGAAGTTAACTGAAGATTCAGCAGCAGAGACCTTTAAAGGAATGGATGCTATATTAGTAGCTCCTGGATTTGGTTCTCGTGGTATAGACGGGAAACTACACGCTGTTCGTTATGCAAGAGAAAGTAATACTCCATTCTTAGGGATTTGTTTGGGAATGCAAGCTTCAGTAATAGAATATGCTAGAAACGTTCTTAGTTTTACTGATGCACATTCTGCAGAGATGAATCCCGATAGTAAATACCCCGTAATTGATATTATGGAAGAGCAAAAGAAAATAACCAATATGGGTGGTACCATGCGTTTAGGTGCTTGTGCTTGTGATTTAATTGAAGGCTCTATTGCACACCAAGTGTACGGTGATTTACATATTAACGAGCGACATCGTCACAGATATGAGTTTAATAGTAAATACCTATTAGATTTTGAATCTGCTGGAATGAAAGCTACTGGAGTTAACCCTGAAACAGGATTGGTTGAGATCGTTGAAATACCAACACACCCTTGGTTTGTAGGTGTTCAGTTTCACCCAGAATATAAAAGTACCGTTGCTAACCCTCATCCATTATTTGTGAGTTTCGTTAATGCAGCACTAAAGAATAAAGCTTAAATAAATGTTACAACAAGAGAAAAAAACCGATTATAATTCGGTAATTGGATTTGCACTTATCGGAATAATTTTATTTTGGTTTTTAAATAATCAAGCTAAAATTGATGAGTCTGAAAGACTAGCAAATACAGAAGTTGTAGCTGATGTAGTAGAAGTTTCTTCTGCTTCTGATACTACAATCTCCATTACAGAAACTAGTTCTGACTCTTTAGTTTCTGCACATCTAGTAGAGGCATACGGTGCATTTGCTAGTGCAGCAAGTAAGCAAGATAATTCAGAGAAGTTTGTTCTCGAAAACGAACTTGTCAAAGTAGAACTCGCTGCTAAAGGTGCTCGTGTTACCTCTGTATTTTTAAAAGAATACCAAACTTACGACTCACTTCCAGTAAATCTACTTAGAGAAGACTCATCCTCATTCAATTTAACTTTTTGGTCACAAAACCGCCGCTTACAAACCGCTGATTTCGTGTTCGAAACAAATGAATCTACGGTAGGAGATAAGCAGGTTCTTTCAATGCGTTTAAACGTTGAAGAAGGCAAGTATTTAGAGTTTGCTTATTCTTTAGAACCAAATTCGTATAAGGTTGAACAAACGGTAAACTTGATTGGCTTAGATGGGCTTGTACAAGCACAGAACCCTATCGAATTAGATTGGTCTGTTAGAGTTCCTAGACAAGAGAAAAATAGAGATAATGAAGCTATGAATACCTCGGCTTATTATTTTGTTGACGGTGAGATTGATTATTTATCCTCTACTTCTGATGATTCTGAAAGAGTTTTAAATACAGATTGGATTGCTGTAAAATCACAGTATTTCTCTACGGCTTTGACTTCTTCAGACCTAGGAAAAGAAATTGAGCTTTCTACCGTTGCTCATCCTAATTCTGACAACTACCTAAAAACGATTTCTGCTTCTACTGATTTAAGATATGAAGGTGGTACTAGTTCTTATTCGATGGATTGGTTTTTTGTCCCTAATCATGTGAAAACACTAAAATCGTTTGATAATGGTTTAGAAGAATTAGTTCCTTTAGGATGGAGTATTATTGGTTGGATTAATAAGTACATCGTAATAAATATTTTTAATGCTTTCGAAAGCTGGGGAATAAACTACGGTATTATTATCCTACTAATGGCCTTACTTATTAAAATGGCTTTGTTTCCATTTACGTATAAGTCCTATACCTCAATGGCAAAAATGCGTGTGTTAAAACCACAAATCGATGCTATTAACGAGAAGTATGAAGACCAAATGAAGCGTCAACAAGAAACGATGTCTTTATACAAACAAACAGGGGTGAGTCCTTTAGGTGGATGTATACCTATGTTATTTCAAATGCCAATTTTATTTGCCTTATTTAAATTCTTCCCTTCGTCTATAGAACTACGTCAGCAAGGCTTCCTTTGGGCTACCGATTTATCTACCTACGACTCTATATTCGATTTAGGTTTCAGTATTCCTTTTTATGGCGACCACGTAAGTTTATTTACCTTACTTATGACGGTTACTACAGTTTTACAAATGAAATTTAGTAACAGTATGTCCTCATCTAGTGCACAAATGCCACAGATGAAATATATGATGTACCTAATGCCTGTAATTTTCTTAGGAGTGATGAATAATTATGCTGCGGCATTGAGTTATTACTACTTCTTGGCCAACCTTATTACTTTTGCTCAGCAAAAAATTATTGCGGGTATGACAGACGATTCTGCTCTATTGGCGAAGATGGAAGCTAAAAAGGAAGTAACTCCTAAAAAAGGGAAATCTAAGTTTCAAGCTCGATTAGAAAATATGATGAAAGAGCAGCAGGAAGCAAAAAAGAAAAAGTAATTTTTCTATATATTCTACAAAAGGACAATCTGAAAAGATTGTCCTTTTTTATTTAAAATAATTTCAATTATTATTAGTTAGTAGTTTGTGGTGGACTATAAATCGAAATTAACTATCTATCGTTCATAAGTTCATGCGATTAATGTGAACTCCACACATTAGTTTTTATATTTTTAAGGCTTAAACACTACATAATGAGAATTATAATACCTCTATGGTCTCTGGTATTTTTTGCCAGTACGATTATGCGTGCACAACACAGTCAAATAGATCCTGTAATGGAGGCTTATCAGTCTGCTTTAGATCAGTATAAGTCGGCCTCTTATGCAATGGCTTACCAGGGTTTTACAAGCATAGATAATCGCATAGAAGACAAGAATAGCTTGTTGGCTATGAATACCGATTACTATAAAGCACTTGCGGCAATGCGTTTATACAATAGCGATACAGAGTTTTTGTTAAAAGCTTTTATGAACGATTACCCTAACAGCACACTTTTTTATGAAGCTTCAAGGAATTTAGCAGATTTTTATTTTAGTAAAAGAGCGTATACCAAAGCTATAGAATATTATGACTTAGTTGATATTTCAAAACTTAGAAACAAGTATAGAGACAACTATAAATTCCAATTTGCCTACTGCTTATTTTCTGTAGGTGATCTAAAAGAAGCGGCTGCCTATTTTCATGATCTTCTATCTAATGAGAGTGAATACCAACATAAAGCTAAATACTACTTTGGCTATATTGCTTATGCCGAAGGAAATTTAGCTACTTCAAAAAGACATTTCGAAGATTTATTAGCGCTCGGATTATATACAGATGAAATACCCCTTTATATTACTCAAATCTACCACCAACAGAATGAGTATAATTTACTTTTAAATTTTAGCCTTAATTATATAGATTCTATCAACGATTCATCAGCTGAGATGTATAAGCTTGTGGCTGAAGCCTATTACCATACTAAAGATTTCTCTAGGGCTATATACTATTTTAATGATAAGTATTTAGCTGGCCAACATAACTTAGATAATTTAGGGTATTATCTACTAGGTCAATCGTATTACCGTACACAAGAATATTCTCTTGCCAGTACTTCGTTTAATAAAATTATAGAGGCAGAAGATAGTTTAGCGCAAAATGCTTATTATTATTTAGCAGATTGTTATTTAGAATTAGGGGATAAAAAATCTGCGCAAAACGCTTTTGAGTCTGCATCTTACTACGATTTTAACAATGCTATTACAGAGCATTCAAATTTTAATTTCGCGAAATTATGTTACGAATTAGGGTATCCCTATGCAGACCCTACCATGATTTTACAGGATTTTATAAACGACTTCCCTACATCAGAGTATTTAGATGAAGCCTATTCTTATCTGGTAAATGCATTTTTAACCCATAAAGATTACCCAAGAGCCATAAAATCTATGGAGGCGAATGGTTTAGAAAATATTCGTTTACAACAGGCTTATCAAGAAGTTTCTTATTATAGAGCGGTACAGCTGTTTAACGATAAGGATTATTCTAACTCTATATTGCATTTCGATAAATCATTAGACTATCCTCATGATAAAACCTACCAGGCTCTAGCTATGTATTGGAAAGGGGAAGCTTATTATGATTTAGAACGTTATACGGAATGTATTGCTACTTATAACGAATTCCAAAATTCGGCACTAGCGAGTACAATGCCAGAATTTGAGTCTGCTTCTTATCATATAGCTTATGCAAACTTCAAATTATGGAATTTCTCTAAAGCAATTACCGCTTTTGAAACCTTCTCAGCAAATGTAGTTTCTACAGATACTCGTTTACACGATGCGTATACAAGAATGGGAGATGCTTACTATATGTTAAAAGACTATACTCATTCTATAAATAATTATAATAAAGCGATTAAATTATGGGGACTTGATACAGATTATGCTGCTTATCAAATTGCTTTGGCTTACCATCAAATGGATAAACACGAAAGTGTGATCGAGCACTTACAGGATTATTCTACCCTTTACCCATCCTCAATTTATAAAGACGATGCTTTGTATAGAATAGGGGAGGCTTTTATAAAATTAAATAAACCTGCTAATGCAATCGATAGTTTTAATGCTATAGAGCAGTTGTACCCTTCAAGTGTTTTTGTAACAGGAGCACGTATGAAAGTTGGGGTTTTACTCTATAACTCTGGCGACTATGAATCTAGTATTACCGCTTTTAAGCGATTGGTTTCAGACTATCCCGCTTCAAGTACAGCCAGAGAGGCTATTAATAATGCACGTAGTGTATATGTAGATTTAGGAAAGGTTTCGGATTATGCTAGTTGGTTGGAAACTTTAAGCTTTGTTAATATAAGTACCTCAGCATTAGATTCTACTTCTTATGAATCTGCCGAACTGCAGTACCTAAAAGGGTTTTATGAGAAGTCTTATTCAGGCTTTCAAACCTATTTAACAAACTACCCCGAAGGGACTTTTAAACTCTCAGCTCATTATTATTATGCCAAATCAGCTGTAGAAATTGACAGTATAGATCAAGCTATAGCAGCATTTGAAGTTGTCAATTCATACAATTCAAATATCTACTCTAAGTCTTCCATAAAAGAAATGGCTGTGCTTTACCAGTCTGCAAAAAATTATACGAAAGCATTAGAGAGTTTTACTAAGCTCGATTTAATGGCAGAGACTGTAGAAGAGCAACTTTTTGCGAAACACGGTTTAATGGATTGTAACAGTAAGCTTGGTGCTTTCGATAAAGCTATTGAGCAAGCAAGCTTAATTTTAAACTCTGGTAGGGTAGACGAGCGTGAGATTTTAGAACTTAATACTTTTATTGCTAGGGCTGCATTTTCCAATTTAGATAAAGATTTAGCCACCGAAAAATATACGCTTATTGAAGAAATGAGTCAAGGAGAAGTGAAAGCTGAAGCAATGTATCATTTAGCTTACTTGGCATTTTACTCTGGAGATTATGCTATCTCTAAACAAATTATTTTCGAGCAGTCTCGCTTATTACCCTTGTATAAGTTTTGGCTCGGTAAATCGTTTATTGTTTTGGCTCAAAATTATTGGCTCGAAGGCGATATTTTTCAAGCTACACACACCCTAGAACAACTGCTTTTAAATATTAAAGACCCTTTAGTTTTAAAAGAAGCCCGTAGTTTAAAAGCTGAAATTATGGCTAAAGAAAATATAGAACAAAAGATGTCGCTGAATTTAGACCCTAGCCTAATTACAGACTCTATACAACAAACAGATTCATTAATAATTGCAGAATAATAAGCCTATGAAAAAGTATATCGTATTTGTTGTAGCTTGTTTTACTGTATTTGTAGTTCAAGCACAAGAAGAGCTGAAAAGTGAGGTTATAGATGTTGTAAAAGATTTTAGACCTAAAATCATGGAGGCTCATAAAATTAAGAGTCAACCTGTATTTATCGATACCTCTAAAGTGTCCGAGAATTTAACCTATAAAATAAGGTTTGAGGAATTTAGAGTAAAACAATTTACTGACTCCTTAACAGCACTAAAAATAAAGAGAAATACTTTAGAAAAACTTTACACTAAACATATTGAACTCGGTTTAGGAACTGTTTTCAATCCGCACCTAGCTTTAGATTTTAGTAATGGTAAAAGTACTAAAAGTATCTATCAGGCCTATTTAAATTACGATGCGGCTTTTTCGTCTGAAGTTAATCCAAGAGAACATTTTAGCGTATTGAATTTTGGGGGAGCCTATAAACGTGTGCTTAAATCATTTGTACTCCAGTCCGATTTATTGGTAGACGATAGCTATCGATTTAACGCTATTGAAAACTCCTTTAGGAATACTAATATTGCTTTAAATTCAGATTTTCAATTTACCGATACTTCTAGAGTTATAGTCCCTAGAAAAATGACGCTTTCTACAGATGTGTTTTTTAGAAATATAGCGTTTAAGGAATATGAAGTTTCATTAACAAGTATTCATTCTGGTAGTTACAAACAATTGAAAAAGTGGGATTTAGGGAATGATCTAGCTATTATAAAGTCTAATAATTTAAACACGTTTCAATGGAGGTCGAGTTTAAGAAGTGAGAAGTCTGAGGGGCGTTCTAAATTATTAGTGGGTGTAAATACCGACCTGTTAGCGAATGATTTTAAAATATTCCCTGAACTAAGAGCGCAGTATGAGCTTATAAAGAAAGGTCTTTTTGCCTATTCTGAATTGGGTGGATCTAGAGAAGTGTATAACTTAAGAACTGTTTATGGAGCTAATCCATTTACCAATCCATCTTCTATTATTACTGAAGAAGTGCTACCCAATAACTCCAAATACTTTGTACGTGTAGGTATTAATGGTAACCTGTTTAGAGGGGTTAGTTATCAGGCAAGTATTGAGGCTAATAGACAAGATGCTTTTATGCATTTTGTACAATCTATAAATTTCCAGGATGTTTATGGACCGAGTTTAATACCTCAGTTTACAGAAGTTAATATGGTAAAATTAAATGCTCAAATTGATGCTAAGTGGACCGATAAATTTCATGTATGGCTAAAAGCAGATTATAGCTCTTTTGATAAATACTTATCACATATTCCTGAATTTAAAATGGGCTTATATGGCGATTACCATTATAACGATCAATGGTTTATAAGTAGTTCTGTTAGGTATACTGGTGCAAGGGAGTATTTGGTATTTGAGGATGAGGTATTGCAAGAAAGTAGTTCTGATTTGAGTTTGAGTCCTATGATAGACTTAAACTGTAAAGTAAATTTTGCCTACAATACTCAAATAGGTTTTTATTTAGAAGGATTAAACCTATTTGATAATAGCATCGATTTTTTACAACAAGAGCTTTTAATTGGGCGTAGAATAAATTTTGGAGCTCAATACAGATTTTAAATTATCTCCTCATTACAAGGCTTCTATTATTTAATTTTATTAAATTCGTAGCAGTAAAAATTAAAAACAAATAAGATGAAGAAAATAGGTTTACTTAAAGGAATGGCTTTATTACTTGCCACAGGTTTGTTTTCGTTAACTACTCAGGCTCAGATTAAAGCTCAAGACACAAAGAAAGCACACGATACAAAACGATTTTCACGTCCCGTAAATACAGGATCTAACCATACCGTATTGTTATTAGATACTGCATGGGGAAGTTTATCGCCAGAAGTAGGGGATGAAATTGCTGCTTATGATGTAGACGGTAATATGGTTTCTAGTATTGTTTATATAGGTCACCATACAGGATTAGCTCTTTGGGGAGACGATGAGTATACCACAGAGAAAGAAGGTCTTTCAAAAGGAGAAGTTTTTAGCTTAAAATGGTGGAAGAAATCTTCAAATGAAATGCTTTCATTAAATATGAATTCATTCGAAAGAGGTTCTAGCAATTATGCTAAAGATGCCTTAACTGTAATTTCTAGCATTTCTGTTAACGAAGCTTTAGTACAAGAGATGGAGTTGTTTCAGAATGTACCTAACCCTGTGTCAGATTTCACTGAAATTAGTTTTTACTTACCTACAGCTTCAAAATTACGCCTTAGCTTACACAATAACTTAGGTCAAGAAGTAATGGTACTTGCCGATTCTAAATTCGAAGCTGGATCACATAAAGTAGCTATGAAATCTGCTTCTATTAAACCAGGGGTTTATTTTTACAAGATGCAAAGTGGAAACGAAAAAATCACTAAACAAATGACTGTAGTAAAATAATAGTCTTTAAAATATTTTAAATGCCGTCTTATAGAGACGGCATTTTTTATTTAACACCATTTATAAGTAGAATTAAGTTTACATATTTTTCTCATCGCTTAATTTGTCTATTTTTGTGTGTCTATATTAAAAATCGATATGTTTAAAAAGCTTTTTGTTACCCTTATATTTTGTCTGGCTTGTACTTTTGTTTCACAAGCCCAAGAAACTCACGATGTAAAAAGAGGAGAAACACTCTATAGTGTTTCTAAACAGTACGGTATTTCTATTAGTGAAATTGTTAAAGCTAACCCTTCAGCAAAACGTGGTCTTAAAAGAGGGATGAATATTGTTATTCCTATAATTCATGAGTCAATAGATACCATTGTATATATCATGCATGATGTACGTCCATTAGAGTCTTTTTATTCAATTAAAAATAAATATGGAGTCTCTGAAGAAGTACTTTTAGAGTTTAACCCTTTCTTATCGGATGGTTTTCGTTCTGGTATTCGTATTAAAATCCCACAGTTTGAGGATGTTGATGTAAGCGAAGAAATAGAATTTATTAAAGAAGAAAAAGCAGAGGACTTTTTTGAGGAGTTAAAAGGAAGGAAAAATAAGTTTCAGAAAAAAGAGCTTTATAATGTAGCTTTTATGCTCCCACTATACCTCGATAAAAATGACCGTATTGAGGCACTTCAAGATCTAGATAAGGAAGATGAAATCTATAAGAAAACTCTTTATGCTTTAGATTTTTACTCAGGAGCTAAAATTGCGATAGACAGCTTGAATAAGGCTGGTATGTCTATAAATGTTCATGTATACGATACAAAAAACGACCCTCATGAAACCTACGATTTAGTTACTCAAAAAGAGTTTGATGATATGGATATTGTTATCGGACCTTTTTACGCTAAAAATTATAAAATTGCTGCTGAAATTTTAAGCCGTAGAGGAGTTCCTACTGTAGCACCTTTATCTACTAAAGGAAATCTATTAGAAAATATAGCAAATGCGTTCCAAGTTATTCCAACGAAAAAACGTCAGGTAAGTTATATGTCAGAATTTATTGCAGAGAACTATGCAGACAAAAATATTTTACTTGTCCGTAGAGATTCTGTTGACGATATAAACTACAAAGATTGGATGTTATCTGCTTTAGATTTAGACTCTCTACCAAGTTACAGAGAGATTTTACTTAATAAGCATCAATCAGTAATCGATTCTATTTACCACGAATTAGACACTTTGGCTGAGACGAATGTAATTTTAGTTCCTTCGACAGAAAAAGACTTTGTAACTGATTTATTAACCAAACTAAACGCTGCTAGAGATTCTAGTGTTGTTGTGTTTGGAATGCCCGAATGGTATACGTTTAAAGATTTAGACTATGAATATTTAATGAACCTTAATGTTCATATGCCTAACAGTGGTGTACTTTCTTATAACGACAGCTTAACACAGTACTTTGTAGAGAATTATCAAGTTGAAACGGGCTCAGATCCAAGTCCACGCTTTTCTTTTTCAGGTTTTGATGTAACTTTCTATTTCCTTACTCAACTGATGAACTATGGGGGTGTTTCTTCTGAATTATTTTTAGAACCCAAAGATTTACTGAATCTAAATTTCGACTTTAACTATAAACGCAACCAGGACAATGGTTCTAGAAATCAAGCAGTACAAATTATTAAGTACCAAGATCTAGAAATTATTAGAGTTGATGAGTAAAGTGTTCTGATTCCGATTTGTTAAGATTACTACCCAGGCGGGTCTATTATGCCCGGACGGAATTTTTCAAGTAATTCTTACGAATATGGCTTCAATGGAATGCGTAAAGTGGATGAGATAAGCGGAAGCGGAAACCACTACACAGCAGAGTTTTGGGAATATGACCCAAGAACAGTTCGCAGATGGAACACCGACCCAGTTGTAAAAGAATGGGAAAGTCCTTATGCAACTTTTAGAGGGAATCCAATATGGTTTGTTGACCCTCATGGAGATGATCCAGGCGAATATATTCAGCAAGATAATGGTGATGGAACAGCGACAACGACTAAAATTAGCGATTTGGGTGATGAAGAGGGGGTTGATTTTACACACATCAAAGGAGGAGAGCATGATGGTCAGACGCTTATCGAAAGTCAGGCAACGGGACAAGGTGTATATATGAAATCCTCAAAGAATATAGAAGGATTTACTCAAAGAGATGGAGGTATTAACTGGAATACTATTTATGATGAATTTCTACAAGGAACTGGACCTGAAAATAGTTTAGTAACAACTCCTGGTATGTTACAAGAGATAATGAAATCGCCCCAGTTTTCAGAAGCCTTTAAAGAGTATTTTGATGCTGGTGCACCTTCAAAAATGGCAGTTAATCCATCTTTTGGTATACCTGGAGCTGTTAAAGCTGGAGATAATATGACTGCTCAAATGGTGGGAAAAGCTTCATATAGTTTTTATAATACAGGCGATAAATTGGTCATTACAATAATGGATAGTAAATCCGTTATGTCATATTCTTTAAATCCAATAGTGAAAATTCTTCCAGAAAACTGGGTTAATGAAGATAGGGGAAGTTCTAATAACCCAGTGCCACAAGGTACAACTCGTCAAACTTATCTAATGATGTTAGATATAAAACAACAAAAGTGATATGAAAAAGATTCTGGTAATAGGTCTGTTCGTTGTTGTAATATTAATTGGATTCTATACTGTGAAATCTCCAAATCCTGTTGGGTTATATGTAGCAAAACATAATGTTAATACGATAGATTCATTATGGATAGAAAAAAACGGACACTATACAAGACACATATATAATATGAATGGCGAATTTTTGTATACTAATGAAGGAGAGTGGAAGATTCAGAATAAAAAATTATTGTTATCCGATTTTTTTCCTAATGATGACCAAGCACTTAAAAAGGGTTATAATTTTGATAGTGTCCTTATGACTTTTTCAGTGCCTTTAGAAAAAAGTTTTGGCAGAGAAGCTTTTGATTATGATGAAACAACGGCAAAGTATCGGTTTTATAAATTATACTTTGAGTAAAGTAAATGGATTTAAGAACTTTTTAAAACGCTTGAGAGATTATCTTTCAGGCGTTTTTTGTTAACGGCCATATCAATGATGTGGCAAAGAGATTTAAGATCTTCCTTGTCCAGCTCTGTCATTAATTTAAGGCGTTCAATCAAATCCGCATCAAACGAATTAATATCAACGGGTTTATCATCGGAAAATAAATCTCCAACAGAAATACCCAAAGCATCCGCAATTTTTTTAAGAGAAGAAACGGTAGGCTCAACTTTACCGCTTTCAAAGTGGACTTACTATGCTTGGGAGATAAGTTGATATCAGAGAGTAACTCTCTATTGGAAACTTAAGATACTAATTAAAAAAAATGAAAGATGAAAAATATTTTAGGATTTTTAATGATTGTATCGTTTTCTGTACTCGGACAGAGTAGTTTAGTAGGGGTTCAAATATCCCATTCATCTGATGTGGGGGGTGGGCTATCACATGCAACACCAAGCATTGGTGGAGGTGTGTCTTTTCAATACAATTATGAGAGTGACTTATTTGTTAAGACTGGTTTTAAGTTAATTTCAGTGGATTACATCTTTAATCTTAGTAGATCTAAACACATGAATGCTTACAGAGTTCCGATGAATATAGGTAAGCGATTTGGGAATGATTTTTCATTTGCAGAATTGTCTATAGGACCACAAATTTCATACTACTCAAATTATATTGATTACGTTCTAGAAGGGCAAGACTTTCAGATGGATGATAAAAAGGGAGATAGGCGAAGTTTTTGTTTTGGCTTAAATTACAATGTAAACATAGGAACTCCTTTGAACGATTATTATGAATTAGCCATAGGACTCCATGGCTCATCTGACATCGTTAATATTAAAGCCTTAAGTAATAATTCAAGAAATAAGATTAACAGCAAGGCTATTTACTTTGAGATTAGTCGTAAATTTTAGTCTGAACGACAAGCATTAAGAGCCCACAAATAGAAGCGTTTTTTTTAGGGTTAAAAATCAGCCTCCACACAAAATTCTAATAAGTCCTTGCTTGTTGGATGTGTAAATGCTATAAACTCAGCATGTAGGTGTAGTCTATCGCTTTTAGCCCCATATAGGTCATCTCCTACTATAGCGGTATTCAATCCTTTAATATGCGAAGCGTGAACTCTTAGCTGATGTGTTCTGCCTGTAATAGGGTAGAATTGTATTCTAGTCTTTCCTTTTTCAATTTTAAGAACTTTATATTTAGTCCTTGCAGACTTACCATGTTCGTAACATACCAATTGCCTTGGTCTGTCTTCTAAGTCTACACGCAAGGGTAAATCTATTATTCCAGTAGGTTCTTTTACGATTCCATCTAATAAGGCCACATAACGTTTAGTAATAGTGCGATTAATAAACTGTTGTTGTAAGTGGTCGTGTGCTTCTTTGGTTTTAGCAATTAGCATTATTCCCGAAGTAGACATGTCTAAGCGATGTACTATTAAGGGACCTATAGCCTCTGGGTATTTCGTTTTCATCCTAGAAAACACACAGTCTTGAATAGTTTTCCCAGGAACCGATAAAAATTCATTGGGCTTATTTATTACTGCTAAATGAGCATCCTCGTAAACAATTTCAATCGACTTGTCTTCTGAAGGGTTTTTTAAAAGTGGATTGTCATCTACTTCTAAACCTTGTAACATATGTGTTAATATAGGAAGGCATTTACCCTGACAAGAAGGGTAGTAGTGTTTGTGTTTTTTGATGTCTGATTTAGGTGATTCACCCCACCAAAACTCAGCCATTGCTATAGGTTTTAAGTTGTTTAAATATGCGTGTTGTAGTAATTTTGGAGCAGCGCACTCTCCAGCTGCTGCAGGAGGTACTCCTTGGGTAGTATCTTTAAAAATTGATACTAAGCTTCTTTTTTCTCCAAGGGCATTTAAAAAATGATATTCGTCGAATAAACCTTGTTGTAGGATTGCAGATAGTTTTTTTCTTTTCTTCTTTAAAAAGTCTAACTCTGCACTTATGTCTACTTCCTTAGCTAAGGCTTTGGCTAACCTTTTTTCCCAGTAATTGTGAAGTTCTTTTAATTTATTCTTTTGGAGTATACTCTCTTTATTGAGTTCACCATTAATTATATTATACTGTTCCTCGCTAAGTTTTTTCGCCTCATTCCTTTTTTGTTTTCTTAGCTTTTTGTCAAGTATCATTCGTGCTCTAAACTCTTTTACTTCACTTTCGTATATAATACCTTCACTAGTGGTAAATGCTTTCGCTGCATTTATATGGGGACACTCGGTGAGTTCGCGTACTCTTTTATTAATGTTTGTGAGTTCTTGTTGCCCCTTTAAGAAAAATCCATCCTCAGTTAACATATCATAAATAGGAGGCACAAAGTTACCCAGTGTGTTTACGCCAGCTACTTTACCAGAAAAAGCACTTATATAACCAATCTCGCTCTTTTCATTTTCTACTACTAAGACCCCAAACATTTTTCCAATTGGGTTTTTCTCGCCTTTCGTAATCCCAAAATTATGTTTCCAGTCTAAGGGGCCACTTAAGTATTCTTGCAAATCATTACAGGCCCGAATACCTAGTTCATGCGGTGTATAATAAAATGGAAAGGTGAATTTATTGGGTTTCTTAAGTGAACCGATAGGTTCTTTAAACCTAGTGAAACTTATAGGGTTGTTAGACATGGTATTGCTTTTCTACACTGCGAAAATACAAATTCATTTCAGAGGATTTAATTTTACCTTACTATTTAGCTGTATCGTATAAACTTTGTGAGTATGGCTAGATTTTTGTAAAATGCAGTATCCAAAATCCTGTCGTTTAACAGGGATTTTAATTAAAAGTAATCCTCTTTACGATTGTAGTCTACATATAGCTACAATTTGTATATATTTACGCTTTGTTAGTTCAAAATAGAGAAGAACAATGATTAGAAATTTACTATTAGCCACGGCTTTATTACTCGCTGCCAACCCTAGTTTCGCTCAGAAACAAATGGTAGACGATGAGAATTCTAAATTGATTGCAGGTCCAATGCTTTCTTATATCGATGATTACCATGCACAAATGTGGATGTTAGTTTCTAAAGAAACAGAAACGGTAACCATTAAATTAGAGAATTTTGATGAGGATAGAAACCAAGAATTGGTTTTCGATTTAAAAGACCCAAAGAGTTTTAATAACTCGCGTTGGTTCGATTTTCATGTTTCTGAGTATAATAACGGTGATGAGATTCCTGTGGTTCTTACTTTAGAAGAATTAATCCCAGATGCAGAATATAACGTGGCCGTGTATTTAGATTCTGTTTTGGTGGAAGAAGAAATGGATATTTATACCCCTAGAAATTATTTAGCAGATACTTATTTTCTATTAGGACATAGTTTAAACTTAAACGACACCGATGATAAGGGGGATGCTATTTTAGATGTGATGTCTGAAGTAGAGTCTGACTTAATGGTTTGGATGGGTAACAATGTATACTTTAATGATAAAGAAGCCAACTCTTTCCGTAAAATGCTTACTAAATATAAAGAAGTAAGAAAACGTGAAAAAGTGAACAACTTTATGAAGTTGATGCCACATATTGCTGTTTGGAACCAAATGGACTTCGGTTTAAATACTTCTGATACACGTTTTGCATTGAAAGATTCTACGCTTATGGCATTTAATCTTTTTTGGCCTAATGCTCCAAAAAAAGTATATAATTACTCTTTTAGAGATGCAGGAGTATACAAACGTTACGATTATGAAGATGTAGAAATTTTTATGCTCGATAACCGCATGTTTAAAACTTCTTTAACTACAGAAGATCCTCAATTACTCGGAGACAACCAAATGAACCGTTTCATTAACGAGATTATGGGCTCTGATGCTGCATTTAAATTCATTGTTTCTGGAAATAGTATTTTATCTGAAGGTGACGATGAAGAACCTTTTACAGACTATTCCGAAGAACACGAAGAACTGATGCGTAGATTACATTTATCGCGTATTAACGGAGTTGTTCTTTTAAGTGGTGATACTTTCGAAACAGAATTGTTGATAAAAGACAGAGAATATGCTTACCCTTTATATGAGTTAAAATTCCCTGGTTTAAGTATTGACGGTTCTCTAGGCGGTAATTTTGCTCGTGTAAAAGTTGAGGGAGACTACGGCAAAAGAATTTGCACCCTTCAGGTATACGACGAAATAGGAGATGAGGTATTCAAAAAGAAAATTCATCAATCTGAAGTTTCTTACTAATACTCCCTACAAAATATATAAAACTCAAGCTTTTAGCTTGAGTTTTTTTTGCTCCCTACTTTTAGAACTGCTCTTTAGAATTTATCCACCGTATTTCATTATTTGTATATTTAGACCCTAAAATTTAGCTCATGAAAAAAATAATAGGTTTTTCCATTTTTGTATTATTGGTTCTTAGTACAGTTTCATTTTTTGTAATATCCAATACTTCCGATAGTATTGAACAGGCTATAAATACTAAAAAGGCCAAAAGAAAGGTGAAGCTTATTGGTATGGGAATAGGTTCCGATACAGATCCACAAAACCTCAGGAATTGGTTTTCTTCACGTTTAGTAAACCCATCTGGACTAATACCACAAAATATACGCGCTAACGAATTGGATTTTGCTAAGCAGATTCCACATAATAATACACTTATTGAAGATTGGACTGCTAGAGGGCCTTATAATGTTGGGGGGAGGACTAGAGCTATTGCTATAGATATAAATGATGAAAATACTATTGTTGCTGGTGGTGTTTCTGGCGGCTTATGGAAAACAGAAGACTTAGGGCAAAACTGGACTAAACTTACCAGTAATGAAATGTTACACAACGTAACTTGTATTGCACAAGATACGAGAACCTCAAGTCCAGAAAAATCTAATACTTGGTATTATGGTACTGGGGAAGCTTATGGAAATTCTGCCTCAGGTAGCGGTGCTTATTTTTATGGAAATGGAATTTATAAATCTATAGACAATGGACTTACATGGGAATCTCTTATTGCTACCGCTTCTAACACTCCAGATGATTTTGATGTTTGGGACCTAGTGTGGGATATAGAAGTTAATGCTTCTGTAGATAGTATAGATCAGGTATTTGCCGCTGTATATGGAGGAATTTATAAGTCTGATGATGGGGGTGACTCATGGGATAAAGTAATTGGTGGCTCCAATAATGCCTATTTTACAGAACTAGAAATTCACGAAGGTATCATATATGCATCCTTAAGTAATGATGGTGGTGCAGCTAAAGGGGTTTGGAGATCTACAAATGGTATTGACTGGACTATGATTCTTCCCGAAGAATGGCCTACTTCATTCGACCGTATTAAGATGGCTGTAAACCCCTTAAATACAAATGAACTGTTTGTGATTGCGGTAACTCCTGGAGCAGGACAAGAGTCTGTTACCTTCTTAAATGAAGTAGAACATACTAGTTTATGGAAATATACCTACAATCAAAACGATACCACCGATCAAATGGGTACTTGGGTGAATCTTTCTGAGTTTATTCCTGCAAACGATCCAGTGAGTAATTTTAATAATTTCTATGCACAAGGTTCTTATGATTTAACTATTGCTGTGTCTCCAAGCGACTCTTCTACAGTGTTTTTAGGAGGGACTAATTTATATGTCTCTACAGATGGATTTACTTCTCATGAGAATATAAACCAGATTGGTGGCTATGGTGTAGGTACTGTGTTTCCTGATTTTCAAATTTATGATAACCACCATCCTGATCAGCATGAAGTAGCTTTTATTCCATCGGAACCCAATAAATTAATAAGTGCCAACGACGGGGGTGTTTTTATAACTGATAATTATTTAGACTCTACGGTGGTATGGAATTCTTTAAATAATGGCTATTACACAACACAATTATATACAGCTACTATAAACAAAGTAAATACTACAGCTAGTATATTAGGTGGATTTCAAGATAATGGAAACTTTTTTACAAATTCTAATGATCCTGAAGCTGCTTGGACAATGCCGCTGAATGGCGATGGAGCTTTTGCTCATATTTCAGCGGAAGAAGAAATCAACTATTTGTCTATTCAACAAGGTAGAATATTTAAAGTGCAAATGGATGAAGATGGTAATAGAGAAGCTTATAGGCGAATTGATCCTATAGGAGCAGAGGAGTATCAATTTATCCACCCCTTCGTAGTAGATCCTAATAACAGCGATATTATGTATTTGCCAGCTGGGAATAAACTTTGGAGAAATTCAAACCTTTCTGGAATAGAGTTAACAAACGAATGGGATTCTATAAGTCTGGGTTGGGAGTCGCTTTTGGAGTTCGATTTAAATAATGGTGTTTATCTTACTTCTATTACAGTATCAAATGAGAATCCTCCTCATAGATTGTTTCTAGGAACCAATAAAAAAGTAGTTTTTAGAGTTGATGATGCACATACTAATAATCCAATTGTTACTGACGTAACCAAAGCTTATGCTCCTGGACAAGGGATGAATACCGGTGACTATTTTCATAATAGCGCTTATGTAAATAATATTGCTGTACATCCAAATGATGCTAATATAGCACTAGCTGTATTTTCTAATTATGGAATTTATAGCCTGTACTATACTACTAATGCAGGAGATAGCTGGGACAGAGCAGCAGGGAATCTTGAAGAAATGGATTCCGGTTTTGGAATTGGTCCTTCTTGTAGGTGGGCTTCTATAATGCCTTTAGGAAACGACACCTTGTTTTTTGTTTCTACGAGTACAGGTTTGTATGCTACAAATCAAATTGAAGGAAACGAAACTACCTGGACTCTTATGGGAGCAAACACAATTGGTAATGTTGTTTGTGAGCAAGTTAAAACAAGACTTGCCGATAGTCTTATAGTAGTAGCTACTCATGGTAATGGCATCTATACTTCTAAAATTGAATCTGTAAATGATGTTATCTCTGTAGCAGAGTTAAAAAAAGAAGATAAACTTACAGTTTATCCAAACCCTAGTAGTACTTCGATCTCTATAAATATTAATGGAGAGTCTTCATTAACTATTTACGATATTCAGGGAAAGGAAGTACTGTTTATTCAAAACTTAACAGCCCAAACAAAAGTTGATATTTCTGAATTACAAACCGGTTTCTATTTTGCTGAAACAAATCAAGGTACTGTTAAGTGGTTAAAAAATTAAGGCATTCATTTAACCAAAAAAAATCCGCTATCAAGCTGATTTTTTTAATTTATGAAATATAGATTATACTTCCCTATTCGGTTACAGGATATAGTGAATTCATATATCTTGAAAATTGTTAACAGAACTTCACAGAGGATTTAAATTGTTGTTTCTGACATTTCTTCTTTTAGTGGATTAAACGTAAAAAAATGAGTTTTAACAAAATGCTGTTTGAGCCTGCCTGCCGGTAGGTAGGATTCCGACCGAAGGAAGGAATTGAGTTCATTTTGTTAGCCATTTTTGAGTTTTAGGAGCGTTATAAAGAAGTCAAGTCTTGACCTTTTTGGTTCGTTTTTGTGTCAAGACAAAAATGAATAAGCAGTTAAGAATCGAAATTTAGTATCCACACTATTTGATAACCCCTTTGATACATAGTCCATCAAAATTGATAAGCACATTTCAGAATTAGTATTCAAAAAAAAATCCGCTATCATGCGGATTTTTTTAATTTATGAAATAGAATTAATCTTCAAACTCAGAGGTAAAGTGAAATTTCACTTTGGGGAATTTCTGTTCCGACATCTGAATTGTGAATGGGGAGTCAGCTAAAAATACATCCCTACCGTACTTGTCGGTAGCCATAGATCGGTATTTTACTTTTTTAAATTCCGCTAATTGTTCTTTGTCTTCGCAAGAGATCCAACAAGCCTTATGAACGTTATGATTCTCGTAGGTGCAAGAAGCACCGTATTCGTGTTTTAAACGGTATTGTATAACCTCAAATTGTAGTGCTCCCACAGTACCAATTAACTTACGTCCGTTGGTTTTCATGGTAAATAATTGAGCAACCCCTTCGTCCATTAATTGATCTACTCCTTTGGCCAACTGTTTTGTTTTCATTGGGTCAGCATTGTTCACAAAACGGAACATCTCCGGAGAGAAACTAGGGATTCCTTTATAGTGTATCAGTTCTCCTTCTGTTAAGGTATCTCCAATTTTAAAGTTCCCTGTATCGTGTAATCCTACAATATCTCCTGGGTAGGCTTCTTCAACAATAGATTTTTTCTCTGCCATAAATGCGGTTGGGCTAGAGAATTTAAGATTCCTATCTAATCGAATATGTTTGTAGTTGGTGTTTCTTTTGAATTTACCCGATACAATTTTTACAAAGGCTAATCTATCTCTATGCTTAGGATCCATATTTGCATGAATCTTAAATATAAAACCAGTAAACTTTTCCTCAAATGGATCGATTACTCTTTCTTCAGATGCTTTTGGAAGTGGGCAAGGAGCAATGTCTAAAAAGCATTGTAGTAACTCCTGTATTCCAAAAGTGTTAATTGCTGAGCCAAAAAATACGGGAGATATATCTCCATTTAAATATACCTCTCTATCGAATTTTGGGTAAACAGATTCTACTAAATCTACTTCCTCTCTGAGCATCTCTGCATCTTCCTCACCAATTTGGTGGTCTAATTCGGTGTCAGATATATCAGAAATTGCTACCGTTTCAGAAACTCTTTCAGTAGAGTTAGGGGTATATAGTAATAAATTCCTGTCGTATAAATTATAAATCCCTTTTAGGTCTGGTCCCATTCCTATAGGCCCAACTTAAAGGGCGTACTTTAATACCTAATTTACCCTCGATCTCATCTAACAAATCGAATGCATCTTTTCCAATACGGTCTAATTTATTAATAAAGACAATAATTGGTGTTTTACGCATCCTACATACCTTAACCAATTTCTCAGTTTGAGGTTCTACACCTTTTGCAACATCAATTACAACAATTACAGAGTCTGCTGCGGTTAATGTTCTAAAGGTATCTTCAGCGAAATCCTGGTGACCCGGAGTATCGAGAATATTAATTTTCTTACCCTGGTATTCAAAGCCCATCACTGAGGTAGCTACTGAAATCCCTCTCTGGCGTTCAATTTCCATGAAATCGGAAGTAGCCGTTTTCTTAATTTTATTCGACTTTACCGCCCCAGCAACATTAATTGCCCCTCCATAAAGAAGTAATTTTTCGGTTAAGGTGGTTTTACCAGCATCTGGGTGAGAGATAATGGCGAAGGTACGTCTGCGTTTTATTTCTTCTTCAAAAGTCATTAGCTTATTCTAATCTGTGTATCGTTAAACTCTACTAAATCCCCCTTGCGTAATTTTAAACGTTTACGGGTGTCAACTTCACCATTATAGCGTACATAACCTTCTGAGATTACTGCGTTGGCTTGTCCACCGCTTTCTACTAAAGCTAATATTTTAAGAAGTTTATTTAATTCAATAAACTCTTTGTCTAGGTCGAAATTTAGTTCTTGCATAGTGTTTTATAAGTCCTGCAAAGATATTTAAAATGGATTGACTAAATACTGTTTTCTTATTTTTCAGTACTACTAAATTTCTCTTCTACTTTAGAAATTAACATTTAACAACTATCAATTATTAATTAACAATTATATCTTTGTTAAAATTTGAAAATCAGAGCATGAAATCATTCACATTTATATTTACTTTTTTCACCTTTTGTAACCTAGCTTTTGCACAGAACTATGCTATATCTGGTCAAGTTGAAGGCTTGGCAGATGGCGATGTTTTATTAGGCTACTACTACGGTGAAAAACAATATGTAAAAGATACCGTTCAATCTGTAAATGGGGCCTTTATTTTCGAAGGTGAATCTGCTCTTGATGCAGGGATGTATTTTATGCTGCTTTCAGACAAGCAATTTTTTCAATTTATTATTGATCGTGATAGAACCTTTAGTTTTAGTACTTCAACAACAAATTTAGTTGGGGATATGAAAATTGAAGGATCCCCAGAAAATACATCTTTTTACAATTATCAGCAGTTTACTCAACTTAAAGGATTAGAAGTACAACCTATTAAAGAGGCTTTAAATAGAGCTCAAGCAGGTTCTAAAAAAGAATCGAAACTCAATGTGCAACTAACTGAAGTAAACGAAGAAGTGAATGCTCTTAAAGCCGCTTTCATGCTTGAACACAGTAATAGTTTATTTGTAAAAATGCTTAAAGCTTTAGAACCAATTAATATTCCAGTAGCTCCTCTGTTAGCTAACGGGGCTATAGACTCTACCTTTCAGTATAAGTATTTTAAAAAACACTTCTTGGGATCATATAGACCTTACTGATGATAGAATGATTCGCACGCCTATTTTTCACGATAAAATGAAAAAATACCTTGTAGATTATACTCCTCAAGTGGCCGATTCAATAACTAAATATGTTGATGTTTTAATTGATGAAGTTAGGCAGAGTCCTGAACTTTTTAAATACATCGTTAACTGGACTACCCATCATTATGAATCTTCTAAAATTATGGGACACGATGCGGTTTTCGTACATATGGTATTTAGCTATTTTGTTACACGACAAGCTTCCTGGGTAGATGAGGTACAGCTAACTAATATTATTGATAAGGCTATGCGTATAAGTCCAAATTTAATTGGAACTATTGCCCCATTTATTACGCTGCCAGACGATAAAGATGTGATACAGGACATGCACGCTATTGTAGCGCCATTCACCATTCTTTTCTTTTATGATCCAGACTGTGGACATTGTAAAAAGGAAACCCCTTTGGTTAAAGAAACGTTAGAAAAATACATGGATAAAGGCGTGCAAGTTTATGCGGTTTGTACAGAGTTCGACGATCTAATGTGGAAAGAGTTTATTGTTGAGTTTGGGGTTGAAGACTGGATCAATGTAATAGACTTAGAAAATGTTTCTAATTTTCGAGGGAAGTACAATGTTATGGGAACGCCTCGTTTATTTGTTTTAGATGCCAAAAAGAAAATTATTGCCAAGCAAATTAATGCCGATGCTCTGGATGAAATTCTAGAAAATGAATTTAAACTGTTAGAAAATAAATTATTCTAATTCTAAAATTTAGAAAGAATTTCTAAACTCATATAGGCCCAAATTAGGTACCTAGCTAAACGACCAATAAACATAAAGACTCCAGTTTTAATTATGGAGCTTCGTATTAAGCCTAGGCTAATTAAAATAAGACTTCCTAGTATTGGGATCCAACAGAATAATGCCAGAATTTCGGTAGAGAATTTATCTTTCCATTTAAAGGTCTCAATTTTATCTGGACTTATTTTAAAGTACTTTTTAATTAAATCCCAGCGTGCATAATACCCCATAAAAAATGCGGTATAACCACCGAGCCAATTTCCTAGTGTTGCAACTAATACTAATGGGATTAATGGGAATCCTTGGTAGAGTAAAATGCCAATTAATAGTTCTGCAGCAAATGGAATAATCGATCCTGCTAAAAAAGCAGAAAGAAATAAACCCCAATATCCGTATGTAGCCCACGATTCCATAAGTGGCCAAAGGTATGTTATTTAGTTAATTAGCATCAATGGTATGTTACGCTTAATTTTGTTAATTTTGCAGTCCATTTTATCGACTATATAAGGAGTATGGAAACACAGAAATCTTACCAATCAAAAAATAAAGTACGTATTGTAACTGCAGCTTCGTTGTTCGACGGACACGATGCAGCGATTAATATAATGCGTCGTATCATTCAAGCAACAGGGGTAGAAGTAATTCACCTTGGGCACGATCGTTCTGTTGAAGAAGTTGTGAATACAGCAATACAGGAAGATGCGAATGCCATTGCTTTGACTTCTTACCAAGGAGGACATAACGAATACTTTAAGTATATGTACGACTTACTTAAAGAAAAAGGCGCAGAACATATCCGTATTTTCGGTGGCGGAGGTGGTGTAATACTTCCAGAGGAGATTACAGACTTAATGGAGCACGGTATAACTCGTATTTATTCGCCAGATGATGGCCGTGAAATGGGGCTTCAGGGAATGATTAATCACCTTGTTGAAAATAGTGATTATGCTACAGGTGAATTTTTACCGGAGGATGTAATTGAGAAAATTCAATCTAAGGACAAGAAAGTAATTGCCCAAGCAATATCGGCTGCAGAAAATTTCCCAGAGAAATATGCCGATGTATTAAAAGAAATACGTGAACTATCTGTAAAGAATGAGGTTCCAGTTTTAGGAATTACTGGAACTGGTGGGGCTGGTAAATCTTCCTTAGTAGATGAGTTAGTACGTCGTTTCTTAATTGATTTCGAAGACAAACAAATCGCTATTGTTTCGGTAGATCCATCTAAAAGAAAAACAGGAGGTGCTTTATTAGGCGATCGTATCCGTATGAATGCTATTAATAACGAGCGTGTATACATGCGCTCTTTAGCTACTCGTCAGTCTAACTTAGCTTTATCGAAGCATGTTTCTGAAGCTTTAGAAGTTTTAAAAGCAGCTAACTTCGATTTAATAATTCTTGAAACATCAGGTATTGGTCAGTCCGATACTGAGATTGAAGAGTTTTCTGATGCTAGTTTATATGTTATGACTCCTGAATATGGAGCTGCAACACAGTTGGAGAAAATTGATATGTTGGATTTTGCCGATGTTATTGCATTGAACAAATTCGATAAACGTGGCGCTTTAGATGCATTACGCGATGTAAAAAAACAATATACACGCAACCATAATTTATGGGATGCTAAAGAGGAAGACCTTCCTGTTTATGGTACAATTGCTTCGCAGTTTAACGACCCAGGAATGAATACTCTGTATCGTGCTGTGGTTGATAAAATTACTGAGAAAACTGGGGCGAATTTAGGTTCTAACTTTTCACCTTCTGAAGAGCAATCAGAAAAAATATTCATCATTCCTCCAAAACGTGTACGCTACCTTTCTGAAATTGCAGAAAATAACAGAGCATACGATAAGTGGGTAAATGAGCAAGTTGAAGTAGCCCAAAAGCTATATGCTTTAAATGAGTCTATGTTGGCTCTTAATGCTACCGAAATTGAAGATAAAGATCGACTGATTAAAGGTTTGCAAGAGGCCTACGAAAAGGTAGCTTTAGATTTAGCGCCGAAAAACAAACTTATCATTGAGCAATGGGCTGCTAAGGTAGCTAGTTATAAAGCACCCTTATATAAGTTTAAAGTAAGAAATAGAGAATTAGCTATTCAGACGCATTCAGAATCGCTTTCACATATTCAAATACCTAAAGTTTGTCTTCCTAAGTATAAAGGTTGGGGCGATATTTTACGTTGGACTCTTCAAGAAAATGTACCTGGTGAATTTCCTTTTACTTCAGGATTATTTCCTTTTAAACGCGAAGGTGAAGATCCTACCCGTATGTTTGCAGGTGAGGGTGGACCTGAAAGAACCAACCGTCGTTTCCACTATGTAAGTTTGGGCATGCCTGCAAAACGTCTTTCTACTGCCTTCGACTCTGTTACTCTATATGGTAACGACCCTGGAAGACGCCCTGATATATACGGTAAAATTGGTAATGCCGGTGTTTCTATTTGTTGTTTAGACGATGCCAAGAAATTATACTCTGGTTTCGACTTGTCGGCTCCTAGTACTTCCGTATCCATGACTATTAATGGACCTGCTCCTATGTTGTTGGCTTTCTTTATGAATGCAGCCATCGATCAGCAGTGTGAATTGTATATAAAGGATAATAATTTAGAGACTGAGGTAGAGCAGAAAATTGAAGCGATCTTTAAGGATAGAGGTGTAGCTAGACCTTCTTACCAAGGTGTTTTACCTGAAGGTAACAACGGTTTAGGTTTAATGCTATTGGGGCTCACTGGAGATTTAGTTCTTCCAGCCGATATATATAACCAAATTAAAGTAAAAACTCTTTCTCAAGTAAGAGGAACAGTTCAGGCTGATATATTAAAAGAAGATCAAGCGCAAAATACTTGTATTTTCTCTACTGAATTCGCTTTGCGTTTAATGGGAGATGTACAGGAGTATTTCATTCAGAAAGCAGTACGTAATTTTTATTCCGTTTCTATTTCTGGTTATCATATTGCCGAAGCTGGTGCAAACCCAATTACCCAATTAGCCTTTACCCTAAGTAATGGGTTTACTTATGTAGAGTATTACTTAAGTCGTGGTATGGATATTAACGACTTCGGACCAAATTTATCCTTCTTCTTCTCTAACGGTATCGATCCAGAATATTCTGTAATTGGTAGAGTAGCCAGAAAAATATGGGCTAAGGCGATGAAGAATAAATATGGAGCAGGGGAACGTGCTCAGAAATTGAAATACCATATTCAAACTTCGGGACGTTCGCTACATGCTCAGGAAATAGACTTTAACGATATTCGTACTACTCTTCAAGCGTTATACGCAATAAATGATAACTGTAATTCTCTCCATACAAATGCCTACGATGAGGCAATTACTACTCCTACAGAAGAATCTGTACGTAGAGCCATGGCTATACAGTTGATTATAAATCGTGAATTAGGTCTTTCTAAAAACGAAAACCCTATTCAAGGTTCTTTCATAATAGAAGAGTTAACCGACTTGGTAGAAGAAGCTGTTTTAGAAGAGTTCGATAGAATTAATGAGCGAGGTGGTGTTTTAGGCTCTATGGAGACTATGTATCAAAGAGGGAAGATTCAGGAAGAGAGCTTGTATTATGAAACTTTAAAGCATACTGGTGAATTCCCTATTATTGGGGTTAACACTTTCTTAAGCTCTAAAGGTTCTCCTACTGTTATCCCAGCTGAGGTTATTCGTGCTACTGAAGAGGAGAAAATGTACCAGATTACTATGTTAGAGGATTTACATACTTCTCATAAAGATCAAGAAGAAGCTTCTTTAGCCTCTTTGCAGTCTGCTGCTTTACACAACGAAAACATATTCGCTAAAATGATGGAAGTCGCTAAAACTTGCTCAATTGGTCAAATGACTTCTACTTTGTTTGAGGTAGGTGGACAATATCGACGTAATATGTAGTTGTATATTTTATATGCTATCCCAAAAGCCACTCAACAGAGTGGCTTTTGTTTTAAAAAAGAATGGCTAAGTAGTCTGTAAGTGTCTGATATTGTAAGTGCTGTTGAAAGTTTAAGAAATAGCTAAAAAAAAAGAATAAAAAAGAGTGAATTAGTCTTGTATAAGTGGAATTAGTTAGCCTATATTTGCCACCGCTTAAAACAAGAAGCGCACCGTTCTTTAAAATCCAAACTAGCCTAGTGAGAATAAAACCTAAAAAGGTTTGTTGGTTAAGTAAAAAGCTTGTATTTTTGCCAACCCAAAACACGAATTAGTGCTACGGAAAGTAAGTCGAAAAAATAAATTTAAAGTTTTTTCAGAAAGGCTTGCAAGGAATTAAAAAGGTTGTACATTTGCAGCCGCTAAAACAGTAAGTGATTACTGAATTAGCAAAAACAAGAACAAAGTTCATTGACAGATATATTAGAAGAGAGAGGTAAGAACAAACAACTTACCCCGTTAAAGTGAGAGTCAGAGAAACAGATTAAACTTTTTACAATGGAGAGTTTGATCCTGGCTCAGGATGAACGCTAGCGGCAGGCTTAACACATGCAAGTAGAACGGTAACAGTCCTTCGGGAGCTGACGAGTTGCGAACGGGTGCGTAACGCGTATGCAACCTACCTATAACAGAGGGATAGCCCATAGAAATGTGGATTAATACCTCATAATACCTAGAGATGGCATCATCTTAAGGTTAAAACTCCGGTGGTTATAGATGGGCATGCGTGACATTAGCTAGTTGGTGAGGTAACTGCTCACCAAGGCAACGATGTCTAGGGGTTCTGAGAGGATGATCCCCCACACTGGTACTGAGACACGGACCAGACTCCTACGGGAGGCAGCAGTGAGGAATATTGCGCAATGGAGGAAACTCTGACGCAGCCATGCCGCGTGCAGGATGACTGCCCTATGGGTTGTAAACTGCTTTTATATAGGAAGAACTACAGATACGTGTATTTGTTTGACGGTACTATACGAATAAGGACCGGCTAACTCCGTGCCAGCAGCCGCGGTAATACGGAGGGTCCAAGCGTTATCCGGATTTATTGGGTTTAAAGGGTCCGTAGGCGGGTGATTAAGTCAGTGGTGAAATCCTACAGCTCAACTGTAGAACTGCCATTGAAACTGATTACCTTGAATATAATTGAAGTAGGCGGAATGTGTCATGTAGCGGTGAAATGCTTAGATATGCCACAGAACACCGATTGCGAAGGCAGCTTACTAAGTTATTATTGACGCTGAGGGACGAAAGCGTGGGTAGCGAACAGGATTAGATACCCTGGTAGTCCACGCCGTAAACGATG
>CBCYMK010000023.1:100000-234624 GCA_965183875.1 Flavobacteriales bacterium
TGTTAATTACCCTGGCTTTACTGTTCCTCTAACTGCATCTGCATCAGTTGTACCTTGTACTAATTATCATATGAAAATTGTAATTGCCGATGTTGGAAACTCTAGTAATACTTCTGCTATTTTCTTTGAGGAATCTTCTTTTAACTCAATTGTAGAAACACAATATGAAATTACTACTGCATCTAATACTTTATTAGATGATAATATCTATGAAGGATGTAGTGGTGCATCCTTAACAATATTTAGACCTAATAATAATGTAGGTGACCTTAATATTCTTTACCATTTATACGGAGATGCTGAGTACGAAGAAGATTATACTTTAGCTAATGCTACTGAGTACTTGGCTGTAATTGATTCGGGGCAACCAGCAGTAACAATTTATATAGATCCTATTGAAGATTGGACCGATGAGTTAGAAGAGAATATTGTATTTGAATTAGCATCTATTGGTTCTGGTTGTACACAAACGGCACCTGTACTCATAGAATTCTCTATTGCAGACCAGCCTACTCTAAATATTTCTCTTACCGACGATTTTACTAATTATTGCCCAGGTGACGATGCTGAATTAGAAGTTGAGATTTCTGGTGGTGTAGGGAGTCTTTTACAACAACCTACTACTGTAGAACCTTATTTTATTGAATGGTCTCAAATTGGTACTGCAGCAGAACAGCTTGAAAACCCCTTAGAAACAACCCAGTATTGTGTTGAGGTAACAGATTACTGTGAAACACAAACCCTGTTAGAATGTTTAACTGTAACAGTAAACCAATACCCAGAACTTGAAGCTAACGCAGAGATTGTGTATTTATGTGAAGACATAGAAGAAGAATTATGTGTATTAGTTGATGGTGGTGAAGGAGATTATGACTTCAACTGGTCTAACGGTAGTAACGATTCATGTATTTTCGATTTTAACAATAATTACTCAGTTATTGTAACCGATGGTTGTGATGAGGAAGTAGTGGTAAACACCGAGATTTATTTAGACGAAGCTCCAGAACCTTATTTTGAATTTCTTACTATTCCACATTTAGATATGGGAATAGAGTTTAATAATTATACTCCCGAGATGGATGGTTTGTCTTATCAATGGAGTTTTGACGATGGCTTTTATTCTTCCCAAGAAGAACCTGTTCATCAGTTTACTAGTGCAGAAGATTATGGAGTAACCTTAGGTGTAACTACCGCTATTGCTGGGTGTTACAAAGAGTATCAGGAGTATATCCCTGTAAGACCTCTGTATTATTTTTATGCACCTAATGCATTCACACCTAATAACGATCAAAAGAACGATACCTTTAAAACCTTCGTTACTGGAGCTGCAGATTTTGAGATTTCAATTTTTGACAAGTTCGGTAAGCAGGTGTTTTACACTAACAATCCTGAAATTGAATGGGATGGTACCTACGCTAACAATTCTAATGCGGCTCAAGGATTATATTCTTTTAGAGCTAAAATGAAGAAAATAAACGAAAAAGGTTATTACCAAGAAATTGGTAGTATTAATTTAATCCGCTAATTATGAGTTATATAGTTCGAATTAGTTGTCTTGTGTTTTTAATTTGTAATACTTTACAAGCGCAAATAGCAACCAGTTGTAATGCCCCTTACGATAATGCTACTGCTTTAGTAAATTTATTAGTAGATGGTATTCCTTTTTCTAATGCTACCCTAACAGGTTTTGAATGTTCTGCAGGTTATTTCGATGGCTCAGCTTCTAATATAGATTTAAGTGCAGGTTTAGTATTATCTACGGGTGGAGCAGAGATGTTGCCTCCTGGAGGTACAGAATCTTCAGGATCCGGTTTGCCAATGGCAAACCCTGATTTAGAAGAACAGTTTGAGATTGCAATGGGTTCTGATAGCCCTAGTCTTTATGATGTTATTACTTTAGAGTTTGACTTTGTTCCTAATTCAAACAAAATTTCTTTTGAATACGTATTTTCGTCTAATGAATACCCAGAATTTGTATGCTCTGGCTATAATGATATATTCGCTTTCTTTTTATCTGGCCCTGGTATTTCTGGTCCTTTCTCTAACAATGCTGTAAATATAGCACTCGTACCCGACCCAGATAACCCCGGTGCTTTTACAGATACTCCAGTAATGATTAATACCGTAAATCCGGGTGTTTCAGGAACCTCTGGAACCGATGAAACTTGTGCTGCCATTGATGAAGATTGGCAAGACTATTCTGTATTTTATACTGATAATGCAGCTCATGAATCTGTAAATATTGACGGGTTTACTACCCCTCTGATTGCTCAATCAGATGTTATACCTTGTGAAACTTACCATATTAAATTGGTGATAGCTGATGCTGGTGATGCTGGATATAATTCTGCTGTATTTCTATTAGAAAATAGTTTTAGTTCTACAGGTACATTTATGGAATCTAGTAGTGAATATGGGCCATGGTCAGGAAATGATACCACTTTAGTGGAAGGTTGTTTTGATGGAGAATTAACTTTTGGTCTTACTGAGTCTATACAAACAGATTATATAATCGATTTTGAAATTGGAGGTACTGCTACCGAAGGTATAGATTTTGAAACTATGGGTTCTCAAGCTATTATTTCTGCTGGGGAAACAGAAACTTCTATACCTTTAGTTCCATTTTATGATGGGATTGTAGAAGGTGACGAAACTTTATCTATTTACGCTACCGTTACCGATGGTTGTAATGAGGAGGAACTGGAATTTAACTTTTTAATTGTAGATAGGCTCCCAATGTATATGGACACCCTACCAGATATTTATTTCTGTCCTGGTGACCTTGCAATAACAATAAACCCAGGTATAATTGGAGGTATTTATCCAATGTCTTATGAGTGGTTATACGATGGTGCTATGTATTCTAACCAAGAAATTATTAATATTCAACCTGATAATCTTGGCGATTACACCTTTCAAGCAAATGGCTTATGTGATTCGGAAGTTTCAGCCTCTTTTGAGACTTTCCTGTTAGAGCCAGATTTACCACTTACAATATTATCTACCTATAATAGTATTGAGGCTTGCTTAGGAGATGTTTTAAGCACTGAAATACAAATTGCTGGAGGGATCGGTGAACCTAGTATTATGTGGTATATAGATGGAGTTCCATTTAAGGATACTCTTAATTTTACTGTGCCTACAGAAATACCATATGATTATAATTTAGAGCTAATTATAAACGACCAGTGTTCCTAACTCTGCAAGTGATATGTTTAGGTATAATGTAGTTGACTGTATTGTTCCTAATGTGTTTACGCCTAATTCAGATGGAATGAACGATTATTTTTATCTCAACTTTGGTGATGTTACAGACAATGTGCGACTACGTATATATAATCGTTGGGGTCAAATGGTTTACACTTCTGTAAATTACGAATTATGTGATGAGCGTACAGGTGAACATTGCTGGGATGGAACAGATATTTCTAGTGGAGAACCTTGTATTGAAGGAGCGTACTATTATACCATTGAACAATTGGATGGACGTAACCATAAAGGATTCTTTAGTCTTTTCAGAAACGAATAGTATCTCGTATTTAATTAAATTACTGTTTTCTTTTTGTTGTTGCTATGAAAATTAGACGTTCAAATATTACAGATTCAGTACGTAAGGAACTTGAGTTTGATAAGGTTTTAGATTTATTAGAGGCTAATTCTAAAAGTAGCCTCAACAAAAAACGAATTCGTGAGCTTTCTATTTTACACAGCCCTAAAGTCCTTAATTATCACCTCGATTGTTTAGAAGAGTTTAGTACTATACAAACGGATACAAATTTCCCTAGGTTTGAATATATAGACCTGTTCGAGCTTATAAAATTTTTAAAAATTGAAAATTCTTTACTCACAGAAGATCAGTTTTTTGAAATTTACCACGCTTCAAACTGGGTCAATTCTCTTATACAGTTTATAGGGAGTAATGAATATGAAATCCCCACTATTGTTCAACTTTTAGGTTCGCTTAAAAAAAGCCTCACTATAAAGAAACGAATAGAGAAGGTTTTTACTCCTAGACGTTTTATACGTTCGAATGCCTCAGAATTACTTTACACCCTTCGAGAAGAAATTGCTAAAAAACGATCTCATGTAGATAAGCACTTTCAAGAAACCCAGAGTCATTATTCTCATCTAGGCTTTTTAGACGATATCAAAGAGTCTTTTGCTGATGGAGTTTCATTATTAGCTGTGAAATCTGAGTACAAACGAAAAGTAAAAGGGCAGGTTAGGGCACAGTCTAAAACAAAAAGTATTTCTTTTATAGAACCTGAAAAATGTATTTCTCTAAATAGAGAATTGGCCCACTTATATGAAGAGGAAAAAGAAGAAATACACAGAGTCTTAAAACAATTAACTTCTGATTTATCTGAAGAATTAGAAAGGATTGAAGCCTGCAGAGATTTACTTGAAGAAGTAGATTTTTTAACAGCCAAACTAAAGTTAGCTCAAGCAATGCAGGCTTGTAGACCTAAAGTATCACGATCAAGAGCGATTAATATTAAAGCTGCTTATCACCCTTTATTACTTATTGAAAATAATAAACGTGGCTTAAAAACCATTGCTCAAGATATATATTTCGACGATACGCATCGAGTAGTTGTTATATCTGGACCTAATGCTGGGGGGAAGTCAATAACCTTAAAAACATTTGGCTTAAATCAGTTGATGCTTCAAGCTGGTTTATTTATTCCCGTTCATCCTAATTCCTCAATGAGTGTTTTTCATGATGTTTTTACCGATATAGGTGATAATCAATCTATTGAAAATGAATTAAGTACTTATTCGTATCGATTAACACGTATGAAGGATATTTTATCCAATGCTGGAAAATCTTCCTTTATATTAATTGATGAATTTGGTTCTGGTTCCGACCCTGCTTTAGGTGGGGAGTTGGCTGGCGTGTTTTTTCAAGAGATCGTTAAATCTGGTGCCTATGGTGTTCTTACCACCCACTATGGAAATATTAAAGTATTAACAGATCAAACAGAATTTGCTGAAAATGCATGTATGCTATTTGATGATGTAGAGTTGAACCCTTTATATAAGTTAAAGTTAGGTCAGCCCGGAAGTTCTTATACTTTTGAAGTAGCTAAAAATGTAGGCTTACCTTTAGATTTAATTAATAAAGCTCGAGCTGGTTTAAAACAAGGTACTGTACGTTTTGAAGATACTATTCATAATTACCAAAGATTAACCACAGAATTGCAGCTTTCTACAGAGTCGCTAAATAAAGAAAAAGCTAAAGTTGTAGTTTCACAAAAGGAATACAGTCAGAAATTAGCTCTTTTAAATGAAAAATTAGAGTCTCAGCGTAATACTATGGAGTTTGAGTCTAAGTTCTTACAGCTAGGGAAGAGAATAAATAAAATTATTGAGCTGTATAGAAATGGAACAGCAATGAAATCCATCTTACCTCGGATTAAAAAGATCATCGAATTAGAATCTAATAGAAAAGAGGAGTTTAAAGAGGATCCAAAGCAAAAAGCGAAGCGAAAATCGCGAACTAAAGCTTCTTTTTCTCTAGGCGATCAAGTACGAATTGAAGGAACCAATCAGCAAGGAGAGATTTTAGAATTAAAATCTTCTAGTGCCTTACTTCAAATTGGTTTTGCAAAAATGGAAGTTAAGTTTGAGAAACTTGAAAAATTCGCCCCTAAATAGATTTATATAATATTCCCGTCTTTCATCTCTAGCATTCTATCACTCATTTGTGCCAGTTCTCTATTATGTGTAACTATAACAAAGGTTTGATTAAACTCCTCTCGTAGCTCAAAAAATAATTCATGAAGTAATTTTGCGGACTTCGTATCCAAATTACCAGAGGGTTCATCTGCAAAAACAACTGATGGCTTATTAATTAAAGCTCTTGCTACAGCAACTCTTTGTTGTTCTCCTCCAGATAACTCCATTGGTTTATGATCTAGTCGTTCTCCCAGTCCCAAGCGCTCTAACAAAATGGTTGCATTTTTTAGTGCCTCCTTTTTAGAAAGTCCATTTATCCAACTTGGAATACATACATTTTCTAAGGCAGTAAACTCTGGAAGTAAGTGATGAGCTTGAAAGATAAAGCCAATTTCCTGATTCCTAAACGCAGCAATTTTTTTACTGTTCAGGCGGTCTACAGATTTGTTATTTATACTTAAATTCCCTGAGTCAGACTTTGCTAGTGTACCTAATATCTGTAGTAGTGTGCTTTTCCCAGCTCCCGAAGAGCCCACAATACTAACAATTTCACCTTCTTCGATGTGTAAAGAAACCCCTTTTAGTACATCAAGTCCGTTATAGCTCTTTTTTATGTTTTCTGCTTTTATCATTTTTTTAAATTCTGATAATCTAAATAGTAAACCAATTTCAAAGATAAGCTGTTTCCATTTGATTCTTCGAACAAGTCGTTAAGGTTTTCCAATGGTGTAAGACTAGCATCTTTATGTAGGTTAGATAAAGAGTTTTTCCATTGGAAGTTTAATTCACTTCCAGGAGCAAACCTCCATACGCAGTTAAAATCTATATTCCAAGTGTTAAAATTGATGTCATATAATGCTACGTCATTTTCAGTAGTGAAACTGAAATTGTTGTGATGTAAATTACCGTTTGTAAGCTCATAAAATGAATTGTGCTGTAAGGTAGACCAGTAATGACGAAGTTTTATATTAAAGGAAAGTTTATTGTTAGCTACATAGGAGGCTTTAAATACATTGGTGACTGTATTACGGTCTCTTTTGCTAAAGAGAAGTTTATCATCTTCATCTGTTAAGTTAGAATAATACATGTCGAATGCTCTACCAACGTTATTTTTTTCTGTTTTATAAGAAATTACGTAGCTCATAAATATATGATCACTTACTCTTAGTCTTGGTGAAAATCTAATATGATACGATCGGCTTCCAAATTGTGGTAAGGCGCTATATCCTAAGCCTAAATCTCCAGCAAATCTTTTTCTGTAGTCTGTAGAGTTCCACCAAAATATAGATGTAGATGGTTTTGTAATAAATACATTATCCAGATCCGCTGTTCTGGCTTCAAAGTAATTGTGTGTTTCGCCAAGGTCTTGTTTAATAGAGATTCCACTAGAGAAAAAATTCATTAAATGAATTCTTATATCAGCAGATAACTTTGTGTTGTTGTATAAGTATTGAGAGTAGAGCATTTTTCGACTCAGACCTAATTCAAAGTCTGCTTTCCTCAATTTCCCTTTAGGTTGAAATATATAATACGATAGTTCCCCAAAGTGTTTAAATTCGTTATTGTTAGATAGAAAACCTAAATCATTGATCTGGTAACTGTCACTTTCAATATTTTGTGCTACTTTAAATCTAAAATTCCCACTCGACTTTTCAAAAAGTAAAAAGGATCCAAAGCCGTCGCTTCTCGTTTGATTATCAAATATATGACTTAAGGAAACATCTCCATAAAAGGTGTATCTATTGTCTTCAGTACCGATTTGAACTTGGAGTTTTTCAACATTTGCATCTCTAGTATTCCCTTCCCGTAATACATTTGTATTTGTAAAGGTGATAAAAGAATTATTTTTAAGGACTTGATCTAATACTAAAACACTGTAGTTTGTTAGGGGTTCAATTAATTCTTTTCGTGTATCTCCGTTTAAAGTATCTTCAATATTAGCAAAGGTTTCCTCTGTAATAGCATTAAAAATACCTATACCTAAGCCTTTTGAGGTTCTACCCGAAATTTTAGAAGCATTTAATAATTGTACTTTTGAAGGAGACTCTACTATTTGTTCAGTGTCTTGGAGTTTTGGCGTAAGTGATGGGTTTTCGCCAATCCTACGAGAATAGAATAAATTACTTTTATTAAATAATTCTGTACCCTCGGTAAAGAAATTTCTATTTTCATTAAACTGTACTTCAAATGGACTCACATTTAGTATTTGATCATCAAAAACAGTTTGTCCAAAGTCTGGTACCAAAGTCATGTCTAAGGTGAAACTTTCATTTATTCCGTATTTTAAATCGAGCCCACCATTGGTGTTTTTGATGCTTTTATTTTCATAAAAATCAATATAACTAGATAGGTATGGCATGAAAGAAAGTCTTTTTGGAGGCTTTATATTTTCTATGCCTTTTAGGACTCCAGCTTGAGCAGCGTAATTAGAATTACTTATATCTATAGGATTCCATGAGTAATTTTCCCTTGTTCTCCTTATAGTTCTCCCTAGGTTAATGCCCCATTCTTGGAAGTTTGTGTTTGGTATTCTAAGGGCCGAATAGGGGATTTCCATTTCTACAGTCCAACCTTTGTCATTTATTTTTACAGCACTTTTCCAAACGGCATCCCAATTCATGTCAAAGTTATCTGCAGAAGAACGCGCGTCTAGCTGTATACCAGCTGCAGTAACAGTAAACATAAAGTCGTTTTGTGAATCGTTATATGGAGAAATCCAGACTCCAAACCAGTCACAGTTTTTATCCCGTTCATCTCTCATACTTAATTCTTTAAGTATGCTATCTGGTGCGTGGTCGTAAAACATGGCTCCTATATAGAGCGCTTTATCTGTATAGATAAATTGTACTTCAGATTTCTGACTTGCTCTTTCGTGCTCCCCATTTCTAGGTTCCATCTGCGTCCAGTCTGTAGCTTTAGGTATAGAAGTCCAAAGTTCAGGTTCTAAAACTCCATCTACTACAGGGCTAGTATTTAGTTTTACTGCAACTATATCTTTATGAATCGATTGTGCAGCGAGTAAATTTGTAAATAAGGAGAGTACTAGTATAAATACCTGTTTCATATTGTTTCTTTGAAACAGCTAAAATAATCTATTTGATAGCTAATTTTTAAAAATGCTCGATTTTTAACATTTAGAATAGTGTTCTAATCTATTCTTCAGGGAAAAACTTTTTTAACACATCCCCCTGATCATTCATGTCGAGTTCGTAAAAATAGTGGTAAAGTGTATTGAGCTTTTCTATTTGTTCTTTTTCTTCCTGTTTTAAGTCTCCTTTAAATGCTATTCCTGACTTTGAGGTGGTACAAACAAAAAAGTCTAAACCCTCTATGTCTTTTAGTATTCCAAATTCTTTAGTCTCCAATAAATAGTTAAACCATTGTTCTTGTACAATTAGTAGCATGTCCATGCTAGCAATTGCTTTAAAAGAGTCTAATTTAAAACAGCTTAAGGTTTCTTTGAAAAATTCCTCTGCTTTTAGTGTGTTGCTCATCATTTTAAATTTGTACAAAAAAACGAATTTTATTGAAGCTAGTAGTTCGTTTTAAAAGAATTTTATGGGATTATGCCTTTGTATATTCTTCTATCAATTCTTGTACTACTTGTTTTACTGGTCTAATAGATTTTACACCTTCTATAGATGGGCCTGCGCACCATACGGTGTCGTAGGTAGTACTAAACGCTGCCTTTTCAAGTGCCTTAGTACCCTTATAGAAAGTGAGCATTTTCATAAACTTCTTTAGTTTTTTGTTTTTACTAAGTAGTGTTTCTATGAAATTTCGCTTAGTTCCTGTCTTTTGTACATAGGGTGTGTTTATTACTGTGCAAGGAGATCCAGAAAGTTTTTCACTCAGTACAATGTCTTTAGCGCCGTAGTCTACAATTGCTTGTTTGTATTCTTTAGAAACTCCAGCTTCTGTAGTGGCAATAAAAGGGCTTCCCATTGATATCCCACAGGCGCCAAGTTCTATCATTTCGAGCATTTGCTTTCCATTAGAGACGCCTCCAGCAGAAATTACCGGGATTGAACATGCCCTTACCAGTTCTGGTATGAGTATATGTGCTGGGGTAGGACCACAGTGTCCACCAGCTTCTTTGTTAACTGCAATAATAGCATCACAGCCTAAATCCTCTACTTTCTTAGCATATTTTGCATCTACTACATCACAAAAGACCTTTATTCCGTGTGGTTTACATAATTTAATCGTCTGTTCAGGACTTCCTAGAGAGGTGATAATATAGTCTACTTTAAGATCTACACAGGTTTTTATTTGTGCTTTAAACTTAATATTCGATTTGTTAACAATTAAATTTACACCTATTGGACCACTAGCTCTTTCTCTAATATTATTTATTGCTTCCCTAAATTTATCATCTGTTCGATAGTTTAGTGCAGGAACGCACCCTGTAATTCCAGCGTTAAGTGCCTCAACTAGCATGTCTGAATTAGAAACTAAAAACATTGGGGCCATAATGATGGGATATTTAATGTTCAAAATATCGCTAAGGGACGTGTTATTTTCTGCTGTAGTCATAGTGTTTTTGATTTGTTAAGCGCGCATACTAAATTACATATTTTTATTGATTGTGAGCTTTTTTGTAGGCTGAATTTTATTGAACTTTTTTGTAGTTGTTTTCAGTATTTATTATTGTGGCTTTGTGCATTATTTCACTTAATTCTATTGGTGTTTGTTTCGTTTCTATACGACTATAATTCTGCTGTTTTAAATCGTTCTAAAGAGAAGTTGTGGAGTTTTGATGTATTTATAAATGAGTCTTAAGTGATTAATCATAACTTTAAGTTAGCTAACTTAAGTAGCTGAATAGTAGCTATATGTAATCTACGTGTGACACAATGTCACTAGACTGTTTTTCTATATAGATGCGTATTTGTAGCTTAAATACATGTCTCTAATTATCTAAAATGGTTTGCAAATAATATGTATTTTTGCAGTATGAGAATTGATATTATTACCCTATTGCCAGAGTTGCTAGAGAGTCCATTTTCAGCATCCATTTTAAAGCGAGCTATCGATAATAAAATCGTCGAAGTAGTCTTTCATCAATTGAGAGATTATTCGGAAGATAAACACCGTAGAGTTGATGACACTCAGTTTGGTGGAGGTGCTGGAATGGTAATGACTGTTCAACCAATCTCTAAGGTTATTGATCATTTAAAGTCTCAAAGAGATTACGGCGAAATCATATATATGAGTCCTGATGGAACCCGTTTTAATCAAGGCTTAGCTAATCAGTTATCGACTTGTGAAAATATCATGATTCTTTGTGGGCACTATAAAGGGATTGATCATCGCATTCGTGAGGAGTATATTACCAAGGAAATTTCTATTGGGGATTTTGTTCTTTCTGGTGGAGAGTTGCCGGCTGCAATGGTTTGTGATGCTGTTATTCGTTTGCTTCCTGGTGCCATGGGTGATGAAACATCTGCCTTAACAGATTCATTTCAGGACGATTTGTTGGCTCCACCGGTATATACAAGGCCATCAGAATGGAGAGGCCGTTGTGTGCCTGAGGTTTTGCTTTCTGGGCATGCTAAAAAAATAGATGATTGGCGTCATGAGCAAGCTGTAAGTAGAACTCGTGAACTTAGACCTGACCTCTTAGGCTCCGAAGAGTAATTCCTTGTTTTTTTATGACCCCATTAAGGTGAAATTAAGTGTTAATCATTTTACGGTTTAGAATTTTATTTCGTAATATTGCAAGCTGAAAATAGAACTATTCAACCGCTGGCGTAAAATACGTGAATGTTGGATTTACAAAAACAAAAGAAATGGATTTAGTAAAGTTTGTACAAGACGAATTCGTACCAAAGAATGAATTTCCTGAATTTGGTGCAGGGGATACGATAACAGTATTTTACAAAATTAAAGAAGGTGATAAAGAGCGTACTCAGTTCTTTAAAGGGGTTGTTTTACAACGTCGTGGTGCTGGAATTACAGAAACGTTTACCATTCGTAAGATTGGTGCTAACAGTGTTGGTGTTGAGCGTATTTTCCCAGTTAACTCTCCTATCTTAGAAAAGATTGAAGTAAACAAAAGAGGTATGGTTCGTAGAGCTCGTATCTTTTACCTTAGAGAACTTACTGGTAAGAAAGCTCGTATTAAGGAAAGAAGAATGTAGATTACTACATACAATAGAAAAAAGGCACCATTTTGGTGCCTTTTTTTTTGTCTACTACTTCGCAATCCATACTTTTACTTCAAATTATTTTATATGGCAAAGATAAAAGCTTTTAAAGCAGTTAGACCTACACGCGATAAGGCATACCTAGTAGCTTCGCGTTCGTATTTATCCTATTCGGAAAATACGCTAAGAGAAAAATTGCTTAATAACCCTTATACATTTTTACATATTATCAATCCAGAGCACTCATCAAATAGTCCTCTTACAAGTGGTTTAGATAAATACAAAATGGTAAAGGCTGCTTATGATGCTTTTGTAGAAGAAGCTATTTTTGTAGGGGATGAAAATCCTTGCTTGTATATATATCAACAAGTGAGTTCGGAAAACACCTATACCGGAATTATTGCAGCCTCTAGCGTAGATGATTATTTGAACGGCTCGACTAAGATTCATGAACAAACGATTGCTAAGCGACAAGCTATGTTTACCGAATACCTTCAGTCTACAGGTTTTAATGCCGAACCTGTATTGCTTTCTTACCCTAGAGTACCACGTATAAACGAACTTATGGCTACTTATATGACTGAGCGACCAGAGTATGAATTTACGAGTACAAATAAGGTGATGCATAACTTATGGCTCATAAAGGATCAATCAGATATAAAAGAAATACAAAACCTATTCGAAAAAGTAGATAGCCTTTATATAGCCGATGGGCATCATAGGTCTGCTTCATCTGCTCTACTTTGTGAAAATGCAAGGTCTGATAAAGGGGATTTTTCAGGGGAGGAATCGTTTAATTATTTCATGTCTTATTTAATAGATGATGAGCAGATGTGTATTTACGATTTTAATAGGTTAGTAACGAGCCTTAATAACTTATCGAACAGTGCTTTTATTAGTAGAATAGAGGAAACTTATGTTGTTAATAAGCTAAATGCTTTATCGAAGCCAAAGCAGAAAGATGAAATTGCCATGTATTTAGATGGCTGTTGGTATAGTTTATTGGCTAAGCCTCATACCTTCGAGTCGTCACATTGCGTGGAGCATTTAGATCCGGCGATACTCTCAAAAAATATTCTGAATCCGATTTTAGGTATTGAAGATATTAGAACTGATAAACGCATTGGTTTTATGGATGGGAAAAAGGGTTTAGAAGGGTTGAAAGATGCTGTTGATTCTGGAGCTTATGCTGTAGCTTTTGCTTTAAAACCAATAACATTTAGCCAACTAAAAGCGGTTGCCGACCAAGGAGAAATTATGCCTCCTAAAAGTACCTATATAGAACCAAAGTTACGGAGTGGTTTAACCATTTATACGATTGATAATGACGAAAATTAGTGGGAAAACAGTGCTGATTACTGGTGGTGCTGCAGGAATTGGGAAATTAATGGGAGAGTCTTGTTTGTTAAAAGGTGCTTCAAAATTAATTATTTGGGATATAAACGACGAAAATTTACAAAACACCACAAAAGAATTTACTGAGCGTGGATTTGATGTTAGCCCTTATAGAGTAGACGTGTCTAATTTGGATCAGATACAGAAAGCATCCGTGCGTATTCTTCAGGAGGGGGCAGTCGATATTTTGATAAACAATGCGGGTGTTGTTACTGGTGAGCCATTTTATAAACAAGGTGCGTCGGCGATTACAAAAACCTTGGCTATAAATGTTGAAGGTGTGATGCAAATTACTCGAGTGTTTTTACCTGCAATGATTGAGAAGGGGCATGGGCATATAGTTAATATAGCTTCGGCTGCAGGTATGATGTCTAACCCTAATATGTCGGTATATGCCGCATCGAAATGGGCTGTATTAGGCTGGTCGGAATCTCTACGAATAGAGCTGGAGTCTATGAAGGGGGATCTCCATGTTACAACAGTTACTCCAGGGTATATTGATACTGGGATGTTCGACGGTGTTAAGTCTCCTCTATTATTGCCTCTTTTAAAGCCGGATGCTATTGTAAAAGCTATTATTAAGGGGCTAGAGAAAAACAAGCTCTTTGTTAGAAAGCCATTTATGGTTAATTCTTTAAATTTTGTTAAAGGTATACTGCCTACTCGTGCATTCGATTGGTTTGTAGGTTCTGTTTTAGGAGTTTATAAAAGTATGAATGACTTTAAAGGGCATTAGCTGATTGATAATTAGTGATGATAAATTAATAATTTCAATATTCCATTTTAAACATAAAACTTCATCTTATAGTGATAAAAGAGAACTTAGAAAATATACAAGCTAGCCTACCGGGAGGGGTAACTTTAGTTGCAGTTTCTAAGACTAAGCCCAATTCGGCTATTTTGGAAGCCTATGAAGCTGGACAAAGAGTTTTTGGAGAGAATAAGGTGCAAGATTTGGCTGCTAAAGCTGAGGTGCTCCCCAAGGATATTGAGTGGCATATGATTGGGCATTTACAGACTAATAAGGTAAAGTATATAGCCTCATTTGTTTCGCTGATACATGGAATAGATTCTTTTAAATTATTAAAAGAGGTTAATAAGCGAGCAGCTCAACACAATAGAGTAATCGATTGCCTCCTACAAATTCATATATCTCAGGAAGAGACTAAGTATGGTTTAGATATAACGGAAGTTAAGGAGGTTTTAGACGCATCTAGTGTGCTCAAAAACGTTCGCATAGTTGGCTTAATGGGAATGGCAAGCAATACTACAGATGAGCAAAAAGTGGGGGTAGAGTTTGCCGGCTTAAAAGAATTGTCAATTAATTTGAGAGCTAAAAATAACAATCTACAAACTTGTTCAATGGGAATGAGTGGTGATTACCTACTTGCTGTTGAGCATGGTAGTACCATGGTTCGTGTAGGTTCGGCTATTTTTGGTTCTAGAAATTAAAACAAAAAAAAGACCAACTCGTAGAGTTGGTCTTTTCATATTAAAGATATAAATATTCTTAGTTTTTAGCTAGGTAGTCAGCTGTTCCTTCGTGTGAAGGCTTCATTGCTTCTTTACCTTTAGCCCAGTTCGCAGGACAAACTTCACCATTCTCTTCAACGAAATGTTAAAGCGTCTACCATACGGATAGCTTCATCAACGTTTCTTCCTAGTGGAAGGTTGTTCACCAATTGATGTTGTACAACTCCATTCTTGTCAATTAAGAATAAACCACGGTAAGCAATTAGTTCTGCGTCAGCTTCTAATTCTTCGTTTTCGTTAATGAAGTAATCTCCAGTAAGAACGTCAAAGTTTTTAGAAATGGTTTTGTTAGTATCTGCTACCAATGGGTAAGTAATACCTTTAATTCCACCTTGTGCTTTTTCCATTTGTAACCATCCCCAGTGAGACATTTCAGTATCTGTAGAAACACCAACAACTGCAGTGTTACGGTCTTCAAATGCGCTTAATTTCTCTTGAAATGCGTGAAGTTCTGTAGGACATACAAAAGTGAAATCCTTAGGGTAGAAGAATAATACTACATTCTTTTTACCGATATATTGCTCTAAAGAAAAGTCTGCCTCAACAGAAGTTCCGTTAACAACGGCTTTAGCCGAAAATTGTGGAGCTTTTCTACCTACTAATACTGCCATCTTATTGTGTTTTTAGTTTTTCTTATTTTGAAATGCAAATATATTGAATTTGATTTCTAATAGAAGAATTCTTACTATTAAAAGTGTTGCTCAATAAATTTGATTTTTAATTTTCAAATGCATCAATTATTTGAACATCAATTGTATTTTTACAAAAAAAATATAATTTATGCCAGTCGCAAAGGTTTTCGATATTGTTGTTGTAGGTGGAGGAATTGTAGGATTAGCAACCGCTTATAAGCTACAGAAAAAGCATCCTCATTTAGTGATAGCGGTATTAGAAAAGGAAGAAAAACTAGCCTTTCATCAAACGGGAAGAAATTCTGGAGTTATTCATTCAGGTCTGTATTATAGACCTGGTTCTTATAGGGCGAATAACTGTGTAAGTGGAAGAAAACAAATTGTCGCTTTTGCCAAACAATATGGAATAGATCACGATGAGTGTGGAAAAATTGTTGTTGCCACTCATAAAGAAGAACTCCCTAGGTTGGAGAAGATACGTGAAAATGGGCTCAAAAATGGCTTAGACGGTGTTGAGATAATCGATGCTCAAAGAATAAAGGAAATCGAACCTTATATAGAAGGAATTAAAGCGCTTTGGGTTCCAGAAGCAGGGATTATTGATTTTAAAGGAGTGACCAATAAATTGGCAGAACTTGTTAAAGAGATTAATCCTGCTTCGGAAATAATTACCAATTGTGAGGTCAAGAGTTTTGAGAAAGCTGAACTCACAACCATACATACAAGTATTGGTGACTATCAATCTAGATTTATGATTTTTTGTGGAGGTTTACATTCCGATCGTTTAGCTCGAAAAGATAAGGTAGATCTAGATATGCGTATCGTTGGATTTCGTGGAGACTATTTTGATTTGACCGAACAAGGGATGAAGAAGATTAAAAACTTAGTTTATCCAGTACCCAATCCTGAATTCCCATTCTTAGGAGTGCATTTTACTCGTATGACGGATGGGACTACTGAGTGTGGTCCAAATGCAGTATTCACTTTTAAGCGCGAAGGTTATGGTAAAACGGACTTTAACTTTGTAGATACCATTGAGGCGTTATTGTATAAAGGGACTTGGAGGTTGTTTTTTAAACACTGGCGATTCGGTCTAGATGAGTACAAGCGAGCTTTTTCTAAGCGTTTATTTCTTAAACAACTTCAGCGTATGTGTCCTAGCTTAAGTATGGATGATATAAAGCCAGGTAGGTCAGGGGTTCGAGCAATGGCTTTAGGCGATAGTGGCGATGTAATAGATGACTTTAAGATAGAGTATCAGGATAGAAGTATTCATGTCTTGAATGCTCCATCTCCTGCAGCTACTGCCTGTTTAGCAATTGGTGATGAGGTAGTGGAAATGGCTGATAAGCACTTTTCTCTTTCTAAGAACTAAATTTTTACTTTGGATATAAAAAGCCCATTTCATTATTAATGAAATGGGCTTTTTGTATTTTAAAACAGCTTTATCTTTCGTTAAAGATGCTTACATATTAAATGTGTTTTGACTCTTTCTGTGAGACTCTCTACAGTCGAAACAGTAGTAGTAAGGTTCAGACCATGTAGTTTCTTCTTCCTTATTACAGTTGTTGCAAGTTCTTAACTGAGCTCTAGTATCGTTTTCTCTACAGTTAGAGCAGTAAAAGTCTGTACCATGCCAGTTGGTCATCTCCTCAGCACTACAACTCATGCATTGTCTGTAGTGTTCATGACGATCGAGTTTTAGTGTTTCTAAGTGATCATCAAGGTATAATACCGGGTAGTCTAAAAGTGCAGTTCTTGTTCTAAGGCGTGTGTCGGGTGTGTTTTTTATACCAATAAGTAATATACGTTTACCTAACATACGAGCTCTTTTAATCATCGATACGTAGTCTGGGTCGCCCAAGGCAATGGCTGCAATATCATAAGAGGTGTTAAGTCCTGCATTGTAAAGTAGGGAAGAAGCAAGGGCTACCGGTAAAGCATTTGTTTGCGGTTTCGCCAATTCATCGTTTTGATAATCTACTTCAAATACATCTGTTACAAAGTAACATTCTTCTTTGAGGTATTTGTAAAAAGCTTTTTGTTTGTTAGGTGAAAATTCAGGCTTATTCACCGGCATGGTACCATAGAAATAGGTACGTACAATATCTACATCAATCGTTAGATTGTTAAGTAGGTGCTCTTGAATAATTAAGGGTATTTTTTTATAATCAACATCGTAATCTTCTTCGCCATAGGCATCAATTAGATGTTTTTTGTTGTGGAACATCCATGAACCATCGATGTAAACGTGTGTTTTAACTGACATAATGTGGGGCTATGTAGGTGAATTAATAATTTTATAATCTTTGTATTTTATATACACTAACTGCAAACTTAATGATAATTAATTATTTATGGAAATCTTAAACTTAATTAATCTTCTATTAAATATGATTTTGAGAGTGTTTTTTGGTAGCGTTTAGTTCTTCTATTTTGTCGTGATTTTTTATTTAGTAGATAATGAGTGAAACTTAGAGGGTTGGTTATAGAATTCACTAATGTGGGTTTATAGTGTTTTGGTGCTCCTTTGTATTGTTTTACACCGGCAATTTTAATTTCATAACTCTGTTCTTTAGGCCATTTTTTTTGAACAAATTCTAATTTAAATTGTTGCCATGTTTGGGCTTTCAATACCACTTCATCTAGTTCTAAGCTTTCTAAACTAAGTTTTGTATATCTAGTTAATTCGCTACAACATATCTGTGTTGATGTATAGGAAATATAACTGAATCTGAGGCTGTCTGTACTTGTGCTTTCGATTTCAAAATACCCTAATTTATTTGAAATAGTTCCTTTTTTAGTGTTTGTATTTAAGATATGTACATTACTAAGACTAAGGCCTGATTCGGAGTCGATAACATATCCAGATACTAAGCCATCTTTTTCCTGAGCAGAAATAGTCGGATGTATGAGCATGAATAGTACCGGAAGTAGTAGTGTAACTTTTATCATCTTGTAAATTTAATAAGTAATTATTTGTACTGTACTTAATAGATATAAGTTTAGTTAATCATTTTTAATTTATGTTAAATGTTCGGCTAGATTCAACTTCTTTCTACTGTGCTCTTTAAAAGCTAGTGACTTAATTATAGATTATTAAAAATGAGTTTGTTATTTTTGCAGCACAAACAAAGATAAACACTAAAATATACATATAATGGGGAAAGGTTTTTTTCAAGTGCCTATCGCTTCTTGCGAGCCAGTACAATCGTTTGCGCCAGGTTCAAGTGAGCGTGAAGCAACTACAGCAGAATACGCAAAAATGATGTCTGAAGTAATCGATATACCTATGTATATTGGTTCAGAGGAAGTTCGCACCAACGATCTTGCTGCAATGACACCTCCACATCAACACAAACATATAGTAGGTAATTACCACAAAGGAAATGCAAGTCATGCTAAAAAAGCAATTGAAGCTGCTTTAGCTGCTAAAGAAGAATGGGCTAATATGAAATGGGAGCACAGAGCTTCAATTTTCTTGAAAGCTGCCGATTTATTAGCTGGTCCTTTCCGAGCTCGTATGAATGCATCAACAATGGTGGCTCAGTCTAAAAATGTACACCAAGCAGAAATTGATGCTTCTTGTGAGCTTATCGACTTCTTGCGTTTTAACGTACAGTATATGACTGAGATTTTCATGGAGCAACCAGAGTCGTCTGACGGTATTTGGAACCGTATGGAATTCCGTCCTTTAGAGGGATTTGTTTATGCGATCACTCCTTTTAATTTTACTTCTATTGCAGCAAACTTATGTGCAGCACCAGCAATGATGGGGAATACAATTGTATGGAAACCATCTGATGCTCAAGTATATTCTGCGCAAGTGATTGTAGATTTATTTAAAGCTGCTGGTTTACCAGACGGTGTAATAAATGTTATCTACGGGGATCCTGTAGAGATTTCTAACGAGGTGTTTGCAAGTCCTGATTTTGCTGGTTTACACTTTACCGGTTCTACAAACGTATTTAAAAACTTGTGGAAACAAATTGGAAACAATATCCATAATTATAAAACATACCCGCGTATAGTTGGAGAAACAGGTGGTAAAGATTTTATCATGGTTCATCAATCTGCTGTAGCTAAGGAAGTTGCTACTGCAATTGTACGTGGATCTTTCGAGTTCCAAGGACAAAAATGTTCTGCCTCTTCTCGTGCTTATATACCTTCTAACTTATGGGAAGAAGTGAAGGGGTATATTGTAGAAGATTTAAAATCCATTAAGATGGGTGCTCCAGACGATCTTTCTAATTTTGTAAACGCTGTTATTCACGAAGCTTCATTCGATAAGATTACTTCTTATATAGATGCTGCTAAGACTGATGCTGATGCAGAAATTATTGCAGGAGGTAATTATGATAAGTCCGTAGGTTATTTTATTGAGCCTACCATTATTTTAGCTAAAACACCTTCTTATACAACTATGGAGACAGAATTATTCGGACCTGTAATGACGATTTACGTTTACCAGGAGAATGATTTCGAAGCTACTTTAGAGATTGTTGATTCTACCTCTGAATATGCTTTAACAGGAGCTATCTTCGCAAAAGATAGATATGCTATTGCATTGGCTTCAGAGAAATTGAAAAACTGTGCTGGTAACTTCTACATCAACGATAAGCCAACTGGGGCAGTAGTTTCTCAACAACCTTTTGGTGGTGGACGTGCTTCAGGAACAAACGACAAAGCTGGTTCTTCATTGAACTTATTGCGTTGGGTTTCTCCAAGAACGATTAAAGAAACTTTTGTTACTCCTACAGATTATAGATATCCTTTTTTAGGATAGTAAAACACAAAAGCCTCCTACGTATGTGGGAGGCTTTTTACTTATATGGAAGAAAAAAATAAAATAGAAAGTCAACCTAATAATCCTTTACACGGTGTTAAGTTGGTAGAGATTTTAGAACATCTAGAGGCTAAATTCGGATGGGAAGAAATGGGGGAGCGCTTAAATATTAATTGCTTCTTGAATAAACCCACTTTTAAATCGAGTTTAAAGTTCTTAAGAACTACTCCTTGGGCACGCGATAAAGTTGAGATAATGTATTTGAAGTCCATTAAGAGATGGTAGTATTTCTTTAAAGTAAAAAAGCCCAAAATGAAATTTCATTTTGGGCTTTTTTTGTTGGATTGAGTTATTAATCAATCGTAAACTGATAAGGCATTCTAGCTTGAATTCCTTTGAGATTTTTGATGTCGTTTAGGGTTTTGTAGTATTTGTATTCTTGCCCCAAATTGTATTTCATTATTGATGTAGAGAAGCCTGTCTCTAGTTCTTCTAGTATCTGTTGTAAAGGATCCTTTTCTATAGGTAATTCATAAAGTCTGTAGTCCTCCATATCAGCTAGCTCAGCAGCACCTTTAATAGCTTCTTGTAGTCCTCCGTAGTTGTCAATAAGGTTAATGTCCATTGCATTTGTTCCACTCCAAACTCTACCTTGCCCTATAGCGTCTACGTTTTCTTGGCTCATTTTTCTACCCTGTGCTACTTTAGAAGTGAATGTATTGTAAACTTCTACTACTCCGGCATGGATTATAGAATATTCTTCTTTTGTAAGCGGACGATTAGTAGAACCTAAATCGGCAAATTTATTGGTTTTTACCTGATCAAAGCTAAGTCCTAATTTATCAGTAAACAATTCTTCAAAACTCATCATTATACCAAATACACCTATAGAGCCAGTAATCGTATTTGGTGAAGCATAAATTCTGTCTGCATCGCAGGCAATATAGTACCCACCAGATGCTGCTACATCTCCCATAGAAACGACAACTGTTTTAGCAGCTTTAGCTAAAGTCATTTCACGCCAGATAACATCTGAAGCCAAAGCGCTCCCTCCAGGAGAGTTTACACGTAAGACTATAGCTTTTACCTTGTCGTCTAGTCGTGCTTCTCTAATTGCTTTTGAAATGCGCTCAGAACCTATGGTAGTTTCATTTCCTTCACCACTTTCTATTGCTCCCTGTGCATAGATAATAGCGATCTTATCTTTCTTAAACTCTATTCGGGCATTTTCATTTTTCACACGTTTGTATTTTGAATGTGAAATGAATTTTATATCCTCAAACTTCTCTATTTCCATTAGTTTGGTCAGGTGATCTTGAATTTGGTCTCTGTAGAATAGTTCATCTACCAATCCCAATTGTTTAGCATCTCTAGGAGTTTTAATATCGAAATTATCAATTAATGAATTTAGTTTTTCTTTGTCTATACTACGATCTGAACTTATATTTAATAGAAATTGTTCCCATATAGAACCCATAAATGTTTCTACTTGTTCGCGGTTAGCATCACTCATCTCAGTAAGCATATATGGCTCTACTGCCGACTTAAATTTACCATGACGTATAATCTGTGGTTCTATCCCAATTTTTTTAAGCGCATCGGTATAAAACATTATGGTGTTGTTTAGTCCATTTAACTCTAGTGCTCCTTCTGGGTATATACAAATTGTATTGGCGACTGCTGCTAAATAGTAAGCTCTCTGACTATAGTATTCTGAATAAGTTGAAATGAATTTCCCAGATTCTTTAAAGTCAAGTAAAGCATTTCTAATTTCTTCGATTGTAGCAAAACCAGCATTTAGAGAGCCCATTTCTAGGTAAATCCCCTTAATATTAGGGTCGGTTTTTGCTTTTGTGATGTTTTTTAAAATATTGTTTAAGCCTAAAGCTGTCTGTTTGTTGCCCATAATTTCTGCAAGAGGGTCAAAAGACATTTCAGCTACGCGGTCTTGTATAGTTCCGCTTAATTCTAATTTTAGAATATGTGCTTCGGTAAGTTTAATTTCTTCTGACTCGGTGCTAGAGGCAATAAGTGCTATAAAGAAAATGAGAGATAGGGTTGCTAAAATTAATCCTAAAGCTGAGGCTAAGGTAATTTTTAAAAATTGTTTCATGGTTGTCGTTTATGGCTGTTATTTATTCAATTCGTTCGTAAGCTCCAATATCTGCTCCCTCATCGCTTAGTCTAGAGTTACCTAGTAAGTCGTAAGGAAATTGAAGTGCAATATTTCCTGCGGCAGTATGTTGCGCAGGGGAGAGGCTATCAAGTTGATAGTTGTATTCATAGGCATTCATTGTTTTGATGAAAATTGGATCTTCATTATAGCGGTTGGCAGTAAAATGCGCACTGTTAGAAATGTCAAAATCATTTTCTTTCAATTTAATCAAGCAGTTGTTAAATTTATAATTGAAAAGAGTTTCTTCAGTTTGTTCTATTCCTAGCTCACTTTGTACTCTCCCGTAGATTATGCAATTTTCAAAGTCGGCTCGTTCCATGGGTCTTAGGATTTCATTTCCATTTACATCTTCATAAAAATTGCTCATTCTTATAGATGGAGCCTGATGAGATGTATTGTAGTTCGCAAAAGTACAGTGGCTAAATCGGTAATTCCCTCCAGCAAAAAGATACAAATCATGATTACCATTATCGGTAATTTGACAGTTTGAAGCTTCTATATTACTAGAGTAGGCAAGTATACCATAGCTGCTGTTGTTTGCAATAATAGAATTTTCTAAACGTAAACTAGGCTCAAATGCATTCGCTACGGTATCTATATGTAGTCCGATAGTACCGTTTTTAATAGTGGTATTTTTGATGTGATTATCAACACTTCCACCAGCGAGCCAAATTCTACCCCATTGGCCAGGTAAGTCTTTGTAGTATTCATCGAGTCTGTCTGAGGCTATAAGCACAGGATTTTCTGTTTCACCTAATATTTTTAAACTCGACTCTTCTAAAACAATCATGTTGGCACTGTGGTGTAGGTGTACTTTAGCACCTGCAGTAACTGTTAGGCTACCTCCCTCGTGAATAATTACATTTCCGTAAATAACGTGAGGTTTGTCGTTGTTCCATACGTTAGGTTCTGTGATGCTGTAAAAGAATAAGCTGTCATTTTCTATTTCAGGGTCTCCACTTTCGAATACAAAGAATGAGTTATTATAATAAAAATGTGCGTCTTGTCCCCAAGCTACCAGGTCTATGTCTTGCATTTTCCCATTGGTAGAAAATGTAATAGAATCCGTTCTTATTAATGCCTCGTTTGATTCGTTTGGGTCTATGGTGGCTTCTACAAATATGTGTAGGCTGTCGTTTGAGCGTAAAATTACGTCTGTAGCGAAGTCGTTTTGTTCCCCATCTATATTTAATCTGTAAGGAGAATTACCCGACTTGGCCAGTCTTATTTCATCAATTCTCACATCTTCTTCTAAGTCGTTATATACCTTAATTCGTTTGGTTATACTACCAACTGTAGTGAATACAGTATCGAATACCAGTGTGTCTACAGAGAATCTTAGCTTAGCAGAACCTTGAAAAAAAGTGTCTGGTTTACGACAGGCAGAAAAAAGAATTATTAATAGAACTAAAGTTCTAAATAGTGTTTTCATATTGCTTATATTTGCGATGCTAAGATAGAAAACGAAACGAAAAGAAATTTATTTTTAAAATAATCGATTTGTGTTTTTCGTTTTTGATAAATTACTTACATTTGCAGTCCGAAATAAATACAGAACAAGATGAAAACGGGAATACATCCAGATAATTACAGATTAGTAGCAGTGAAAGATATGTCAATTGACGAAACTTTCATCACTAGATCTTGCGCAGAAACAAAAGAGACAATCACAATTGATGGTACTGAGTATCCATTAATAAAACGTGAAATTACAAATGCATCTCACCCATTTTACACTGGTAAAATGAAATTGGTTGATACTGCAGGTCGTATTGATAAATTCAAAAACCGTTACTCGAAGTTTTCTAAATAAGAACAACTTTTTGTTACCGTATTATAAAAGAGCTCTGTTTTCAGGGCTCTTTTTGTTTTTTACTTCGTTTTGAATAAATCCTATAGTGCTAATTAAGACTTACTTATGAGATATTTATTATTCGACGATCAGAACAGATCAAATTTACTCCCTTTAGCCTATACTCGCCCTATAGCTGAGTTTAGGGTAGGCATACTTACCATAACAGAAAAATGGGCTCATTATATGCCCGATAATTCGGTGTTTGGTGGCTTCGTTACTGAGGACTATTTACAGGCTAAATACCCTTCAGACATACAAAACGATCAGTTTTGGATTAATGGTGCCATTTGCCCAAATAAGGAATTAGTTGCAGATGTATTGGCCTTAGATTTTAACGAGGCCTTATTTGATGAGCAGGAGAATATAATTGCTTTTCGTTCTGGTGATTTCGAGGAATCTTTAGCTTGTGAAAAATCATATACAGACCTTGCCTTTACACATATATCCAATAATTATGATGTTTTTAGTTTTAACGGTAAGGAGTTACAAGCAGATTTCGATCTAATTACTAAGGGTAGAGTTTCTGAAAAAGCCAATGCTACCAATACTATTTTGGGTGAAAATAGGCTGTTTATTGAAGAAGGAGCATCAGTGAGTTGTGCAATTATAAATGCGGAGTCTGGTCCTGTTTATATAGGGAAAGATGCTGTAGTTATGGAAGGTTCTATAATTAAAGGGCCCTTTGCGCTATGTGAATCTTCACACACTAAATTAGGAACTAAGATATATGGACCTACCACGGTAGGACCTCACTCTAAAGTTGGAGGGGAACTTAATAACGTAGTTATATTTGGGTATTCCAATAAGGGACATGATGGATTCTTAGGAAATGCTGTTTTAGGAGAATGGTGTAATATTGGAGCGGATTCGAATAATTCGAATTTGAAAAATAATTATGCAGAGGTAAAACTATGGGATTATACTTCTGGTCGATTTAAATTAACAGGTTTACAGTTTTGTGGTTTAGTAATGGGCGATCACTCCAAATGTGGAATTAATACCATGTTTAATACTGGAACTGTAGTAGGGGTAAGCGCCAATATTTTTGGAGCTGGTTTTCCTAGAAATTTCATCCCTTCTTTTTCTTGGGGTGGGCCTCAAGGGCAAACAACCTACACAACAAATAAGGCTTTTGAAGTGGCCGAAATAGTGATGTCTAGAAGAGCCGTTAAATTTAACGAGATAGAAAAATCTATACTGACAAAAGTTTTTGAATTGTCGGAACAATATAGACGTTAAGAATACTAAATAAGACCTTTTGTCAGTTATGCCCTTTGGCATATACTTTGACAATGGTTGCTTCCCGGAGCTTCTTATAGCACAATAAAAGCTCTATTAGAAAGAAACAAACTATGGATACAAAAATAAAAATATTAGATGAGCTTTCGCTTTCTAAGGTCTTAGATCAAGAAGCCGAGCTTATTCCTTTAATGACAGAAGAAGATGAGGAGCGCTTAAATGCGGAGGCAATGCCTGATGAGATTGCTGTATTACCGCTTAGAAATACAGTCCTTTTTCCCGGTGTAGTAATTCCTATTACTGTAGGTAGAGATAAGTCTATAAAGCTTATTAAAGACGCTAACGATGGTGATAAAATTATTGGAGTTGTAGCTCAGAAAGATGCTTCTGTAGAAGACCCAAATTCTGATGATTTAAATATTACAGGGACGCTAGCAAAAATTTTAAGAACCTTTAGAATGCCCGACGGTAATACAACGGTAATTATTCAAGGTCAAAAGCGTTTCGATATACAAGAGTTTACTCAAGAGGACCCTTATTTTAAGGCAATTGCATCTTCTTTTCAAGAAACTAAACCTGCTAAGGGAGATAAAGAATTTAAAGCCTTAGTAGAAAGTGTTAAAGATGTTGCTCTACAGATTATTAAAGAATCTCCAAACATCCCTTCGGAAGCTTCTTTTGCTATTAAAAATATCGAAAGTGACTCTTTCTTAGTGAATTTTGTGGCTTCTAATATGAATATTGATGTTAAGGATAAGCAGAAATTATTGGAGCAACCAAACCTCGAAGAGCGTACTAGGACTTCATTAATTCACTTGAATCATGAGATTAATATGATTCAGATGAAAAATGAGATACAGCATAAGGTACGTGTTGACTTAGATGAGCAGCAACGTGAGTATTTCTTAAATCAGCAGTTAAAACAAATTCAAGAAGAGCTCGGTGGCAATACTCACCACGAAGAGGTTGAAGAAATGCGTTCTCGTGCGAGTAAGAAGAAATGGTCTAAAGAGGTTTCTACACAGGTAGAGAAAGATTTAAAAAAATTACAAAGGCTAAATCCTCAGGTACCCGATTATTCTATTCAGCGTAATTATTTAGAGACTGTATTGGATTTACCCTGGGATCATTATTCCATAGATAAATTCGATTTAAAACGCGCAGAAAAAGTTCTCGATAAAGATCATTACGGATTAGAGAAAGTAAAAGAGCGTATTATAGAACACTTAGCTGTATTGAAGCTAAAGGGGGATATGAAATCGCCTATTCTCTGTTTATATGGCCCTCCAGGAGTTGGTAAAACTTCATTAGGTAGGTCTATTGCTGATGCATTAGGTAGGGAGTATATTCGTATGAGCTTAGGTGGATTACGCGATGAATCTGAAATTCGTGGTCATAGAAAAACTTATATAGGTGCTATGCCTGGGAGGATTATTCAATCTATTAAAAAGGCAGGTACCTCAAATCCAGTTTTTGTTTTAGATGAAATTGATAAATTGGCTATGGGTAGTCAAGGAGATCCATCTTCTGCCTTATTAGAAGTTTTAGATCCCGAACAAAACTCAACTTTTTACGATAACTATATTGAGATGGGGTACGATCTTTCTAAGGTTATGTTTATCGCAACAGCAAACTCATTAAATACTATCCAGCCAGCTCTTAGAGACCGAATGGAGATTATTGATATTAGTGGGTATACCATGGAAGAAAAGGTTCAGATATCTAAGAAACATTTATTGCCTAAGCAGCTCAGAGAACACGGATTAGCTAAGGATGCTATTAAGCTTGGTAAAAAAGAGTTTGAACAAGTTGTAGAAGGATATACTAGTGAGTCTGGTGTACGTGGATTAGACAAGAAATTAGCTAAAGTAGTTCGCTATGCAGCTAAAAGTATAGCCATGGAAGAAGAGTACGAGCAAAAATTAAACTCCGATTTAATTGTAGATATTTTAGGACCTCAACGCTTTAGTAAAGACAAATACCAAAATAACGATGTTGCTGGTGTTGTAACTGGTTTAGCTTGGACTTCTGTTGGGGGTAGTATCTTATTTATAGAATCTAGTTTAAGTCCTGGTAAAGGCCGCTTAACCCTTACCGGTAATTTAGGTAAGGTAATGAAAGAGTCTGCTAGTTTAGCACTTGAATTTATAAAAGCTAATCACGAAAAGTTTGACTTAAAACCTGATGCCTTTTCTAAATGGGATATTCATATTCACGTTCCTGAAGGCGCTGTACCAAAAGATGGTCCTTCTGCTGGTATTACCATGTTAAGCTCTTTAACGTCTCTGTTTACTCAGAAAAAAGTAAAGAAAAGTTTAGCTATGAGTGGAGAAATTACTTTAAGAGGTAAAGTACTTCCTGTGGGTGGAATAAAAGAGAAAATCTTAGCTGCTAAACGAGCAGGTATAAAAGAGATTATTCTTTGTAAAGATAACGAGAAAGATATACTCGAAATAAAAGCGGACTATTTAAAAGGTTTAACTTTTAATTACGTTGACCATATGCTCGATGTAATTGATTTAGCATTAACCAATCAGAAAGTTAAAGACGCTAAGAAAATATAAGTTTAGTAAAATTCTTAAACCTCACTCATTATTTGAGTGAGGTTTTTTTTATGCTTATCCGTAAGAATACAGGATATTGTAGGTTCTTGTATTTTCACACTTAGATTCTCTGAGAAAAATAGATTTACAGAGGGGAAATTATTGTTTCTAACATTTCTTCTTTTAGTGGTGATAACGTGTAGGATGAGCCTACCTGACAGTCGGCAAGCATTTTCAAAATACTGTTTGATATTTCGACACTAAGAAAGGGGGTGTTTTCATTTTGTTGTCTGGCTAATTTACCTGCAGCCCTCCTTTTGTTACAAACTGTAATTATTCACATAAATTAAAAATAGCTTCCAAGTATAAGTTTCTAATCGCATAACTTATATTTGCAGCTGTAAAAAGCATATAAAATGAGAAAACAAATAGTTGCCGGAAATTGGAAGATGAATAAAACACTCCAAGAAGGTATAGATTTATGTAAGTCGATTATTGCCCTTACTTCGAGTACTAGTAGAGAGGTGATCGTTTCTGCTCCCTATATTCATTTAGCTACTCTAGTAAATACCTGTAAAGGAACTAATGTAAAGGTGGCTGCTCAAAATTGTCATCATGAAATTTCAGGTGCTTTTACTGGTGAAATTTCTACTGCTATGTTAGTCGATTTAAAGGTGGAGTATGTTATTATCGGGCATTCTGAACGTAGAGCTTATAATGGTGAAACAAACGAATTACTTGCTAAAAAAGTAGACGCTGCACTTTCTCAAGGTTTAAAAGTAATTTACTGTTTTGGGGAAACGCTAGAAGAACGTAAATCTAATATTCATTTCGATTTAGTAAAACAGCAAATTACAGAAGGATTATTTCATTTGGATGCTTCTGTTATGGGGAACATAGTATTGGCTTATGAGCCAGTTTGGGCTATTGGAACTGGTGAGACTGCAACTAGCGACCAAGCACAAGAAATGCATGCACATATACGTACTGTTTTAACAGAAAAGTATGGTTCTGAAACAGCCGAAAACACCTCAGTTTTGTATGGAGGTTCTTGTAAACCTGCAAATGCTAAGGAGTTGTTTTCTCAAACTGACGTGGACGGTGGTTTAATAGGTGGAGCTTCATTAAATGCAGAAGATTTTGTAGCAATTATTAAGGCTTAAGAAATGAATTATATAGAAGTTAACTTTACGATTTCTGCAAACGAATCTGCTGAAATAAATGCTGAAATGGCACGTGAAATTTTGATCGCCGAATTAGGTACGCTAAGTTTTGAGAGCTTTGTAAATACCGATAAGGGTATGCAGGCTTACATTCAAGAAGAAGATTTTGTTGAACAAGAAGTAAGAGATTTATACCTTTTGGAGAATCCCGATTTCTCTATTTCCATGGATGTTATTACTATTGAACAGCAAAACTGGAATGCCGAATGGGAGAAAAGTTTTGAAGCTATTGAAGTGGATGGTAAATGTGTAGTTAGAGCTTCTTTCCACGAGAAAAAAGAGGTTGAATTTGATATTGTTATAGAGCCAAAAATGTCTTTTGGTACAGGTCACCATGAAACGACACATCAAATGATAGCTCAGTTAATGAATATGGACGTGAGTGGTAAACGTGTACTCGATATGGGTTGTGGTACAGGTGTACTAGCCATTTTAGCCTGTATGAAAGGTGCAAACTCTATTACCGGAATCGATATTGATGAATGGGCTTTTGAGAATACTTTAGAAAATGTTCGCCAAAATAAATGTTCTCAAATTATAGTAAAACAAGGTGGTGCAGAGTTATTAAAAAATGCTTCATACGATGTTATACTAGCTAATATAAACAGAAATATTCTTTTAAACGATATGGAAGCTTATACCAATACGATGAGTAGTGGTGGGCAAATAGCTTTTAGTGGGTTTTATACTTCAGACATTTCCTCTATTGATTCCAAAGCCAGGTCTTTAGGTTTGCGTTTACTTAGACAATCAGAAAAAAATAACTGGGCTGCCTTAGTCTATAAAATGGGGTAAGAGCTAATACTCAAAAAAAAGGCGCAATAAATAAATTTTATTGCGCCTTTTTTTTTCTACAGTGTAGTCTATAAATCCATTTGTTTTAGGCTGTTCACTCGGTTTCGTACTAAATACTCATCAATAGTTTCGAAGTGTTCGATTACTCTTTGGTCTTTAAACTCGAATACTTTTTGAGATAATCCTTGTAAAAAATCTCTATCGTGTGAAACGAGTATTAGTGTACCATCGAAGTTTAATAAAGCTTGTTTTAGTACATCTTTCGATTTTAAATCTAAGTGGTTGGTAGGTTCATCTAGTATGAGAACATTCACAGGTTCTAAGAGCAGTTTAACCATGGCTAAACGCGTTTTCTCTCCACCAGAAAGAAAACTCACCTTCTTGTCGATGGCGTCTCCAGAGAACATAAATCCACCTAAAATAGATTTTATATGAGAGCGTACATCTCCCTTAGCAATATTATCTACTGTTTGAAAAACAGTTAAATTAGGATCTAGTAGAGAGGCTTGGTTTTGTGCAAAGTAACCCACTTTGGCATTGTGTCCTAAACCGCATTCACCTTCAAAGTCAATCTCTCCCATGATTGCTTTTATCATGGTCGATTTTCCCTCACCATTTCTACCCACAAAAGAAACCTTTTCGCCACGTGCTATAGATAGGCTTGTTTTATTGAATACAGTATGATCACCGTATTTTTTAGAAAGCTCTGTAGCAACTACGGGGTAGTCACCAGACCTCTGTGCTGGAGGGAAACTTAAATTTAATGCTGAATTGTCGACCTCATCGATTTGGATAATTTCTAATTTTTCCAACATCTTTTCCCTAGAATTTACCTGATTCGTTTTAGAATAAGTACCTCTAAATCGCTCAATAAATAATTGGTTGTCTGCAATAAATTTTTGTTGCTCGTTGTATTGTTTTACTTGCTGTTCTCTTCTTTCTTCTCTTAATTGAAGGTAGTGTGAGTAGTTTGCTTTATAATCGTAAATACGTCCCATGGTAAGCTCTATGGTACGGTTGGTTATATTATCGATAAAGGTTTTATCGTGCGAAATCACGATTACTGCTTTGGCTTTATTAAGTAAAAAATCTTCTAACCAAATAACCGACTCTATGTCTATATGGTTTGTAGGTTCATCTAGTAGTACTAAGTCTGGTTTTTGTAGAAGTATTTTGGCCAATTCAATTCGCATTCTCCAACCCCCACTAAATTCACTTGTTTGTCGGTGTAAATCCGATCTTTTAAATCCTAGCCCTAAAAGAGATTTTTCAACTTCTGCATCGTAGTTAACCTCTTCAATAGAATAGAATTTCTCACCTAATTCCGATACGCGTTCAATGATAGCCATATACTCTGCAGATTCATAATCTGTACGGGTCTCTAGCTCTTTATTTAGCTTTTCCATTTCAGACTTCATCTCAAATACACTAGCAAATGCTTTAGAGGCTTCTTCGAAAACAGTACAGTTATCTTCGGTAAGTAAATGTTGGGGTAGGTACGCTATTACAGCATTTTCGGGAGATTGCACAGAACCACGGTTAGCTTTTTGAGCTCCTGCAATAATTTTCATTAGAGTAGATTTTCCTGCACCGTTCTTTCCCATTAATGCGATTTTATCGTTCTCATTAATTGCGAAAGAAATTTCACTAAAAAGTGTATCTCCACTAAATTCTATTGCTAATCCGTTTACTGATATCATAATGTCCCTTTTTTGAAGCGGCAAAGATATTTAAAAAAAGAAGGTAGAAATAAGAAGTTAATAGAAGTTAAAGATTAGTTAAGAATTGAGGGAATAGTATGGATATAGAGAAATTATTGAATTTATGGAGGTAGAGTAGTTAAGTCCTTCGCCAAGTTTATCGGTAGGTAAGTCCGGATGGTGGGTTAAGAAGTTATGAAGAAAATAAAAGTGCTTTTTCACTCATCACTCATCACTCATCACTCTTTACTTTAGGCCCAGCTCTTTAATTCGCTGCTCTAAATATGCTCCTGCAGTAATTTCTTCATAAGCTTTAGGCCTGTTCTCAGTTATACAAGATTCTAAACAATCTAGCGATACTTCAGAACGTGGGTGTAAAAAGAAGGGGATTGAATAGCGTGAGGTTCCCCATTTTTCTTTTGGTGGATTAACAACTCTATGGGTGGTAGATTTAAGCTTGTTATTGGTTAGTCGTTGTAACATATCGCCAACATTAACTACTATTTGCTCTGGTAAGGCAGTAACAGAAATCCAGTCCCCATCTTTATTCAATACTTGTAAGCCATCAGCTGAGGCTCCCATTAATAAAGTAATTAAATTAATGTCTTCATGCTCTGCAGCGCGTACCGCATTTTTTGGTGCAGCTGTAATAGGTGGATAATGAATAGGCCTTAAGATGCTATTTCCATTATGTATTTTAGCATCAAAATAATTTTCATCTAAACCTAGGTGTAAAGCAATAGCTCGGAGCATTTCTTTTCCAGCAAGTTCAAGTTTTTTGTAGGCCTCTAAGCCCACCGCATTAAAGTGGGGTAACTCTTTAACCTCTACGTTTTCTGGGTATTGAAGTTTTATAGCATCCTTATCGATGACGGTCTGTCCAAAGTGCCAAAACTCTTTTAAGTCACCTTCATTTTTATTTTTAGCATGTTCTTTACCAAATGAAACATAACCTCTTTGCCCACCTAAACCGGCTATTTCATATTTCTTTTTTTGTGCTGTAGGTAAGTCAAAAAATTGCTGAACTTTATTATATAACTCCTCACATAAAACATCGCTTACTCCATGGTTTTTTAAGGCTACAAAACCTATGTCTTCATATGCCAATCCGAGGTTTTTAACAAATTCAGATTTTAATTCAGCATTACCAGAAGTAAAATCGGCTAGGTCTATACTAGGGATGTTCTTAAATGTATTCATAGAAATTAAAGATATATAATGATTGTTTTTTGTTCTAATCTAAATATGATTCTGCATTTTCTTAGCAAAAAAATGAGTATTCAAATATAGAAAATCATCTTTTAAATACGAAGCTATACTAGCTGATTAGTAATAACTCGTATACTTTTAGGATTTACTTTTAGTGCTATTTTATCCCCTAAATATTTTGGTTCTCCATCTAAATGTGCTTTTGCTCCCTCGGTGATAATTGTAGCAGAAGTACATTTGATAATCTGCATTCTTTTATGAAGGTGAAATCGCCTGGTGGCGAGTGCTAATAATAAGTGGGGGATTTCATAAAAGTTAAAAGGTTTAAGAATACATAACTCAAGCTCCCCATCGTTATCGATAGATTCAGGAGATATAATTACATTATTCCCAAATTGTGTTCCATTGGCAAAGCTTACTTGTACGGCTTCATCATTTAAAAGTTGCTCACCGTTTACCAGAATTTTGTAATGTTTTACTTTATAGCTCCACCACTCCGAAAGGATTAATTTTACATAAGTCTTCATCCCTCTGATTCGTTCTTTTGCAAAACAATGTGATATATGTGCGTCGTAGCCTATACCAGAGACATTAATAAAAAACTGATCGTTTGCTTTGCACGAATCTATCTCTCTTGTGTTTAAGGTATTTAGTAATCGTAAAGATTTTTGAACTTGCTGTGGTATACCTAGATGTCTTGCCAATCCATTACCTGACCCCGTTGGAATAATCCCCAATATTGTAGGGTTGTAAAGCAGTGCTTGGGCAACTTCATTTACTGTACCATCGCCTCCAACAGCAACTACTATAGTTGCATTTTCGGAAACCAGTTGTTGTGCTAGTTCTGTAGCATGGCCTTTATGTGCTGTATAATGTAGAAAAGTATCGAATTTTAAAGAGTCTATTTCAAGCTTAATTTTCTCTTCAATATTTACTTGTTTTCCAGTTCCCGAAATAGGGTTAATTATAAAGTGTATCGACTGTTTAGTCATCCAATTGTAATTTATTATGAATCATTCGATGGTTGTAGTCTTGGATAATTGCTTTTAGCTTAGTCTCCATCTTAACTGCCAAATCCTTGTTTTGTATCAATAGTGAATTGTTCAATAAGGAATCTTCTTTAGTGTTGTATAAGGCTAAAGTTTTTTCACCGTTAAACTGAACTAAATAATCATTTTCGAAATATTGATAAATATTATTAAGGTAGTTTACAGCAAACCCTGTAGAGTCGAATATAGAATTACCAAAACTTACAATGCTTGTATCAATTTGTAAATAATCTACTAGGCTAGGTAAAATGTCTGTCTGCTGACAAGTTTTTGTAATAAGTATGGGTTCACGTTTTAGAGGTTCATAGATTAGTAGTGGTATAGCATAAAGTCCATTAGAGTTTTGGTATTCTTTATGTGTTGCTTTAAAGGTATGGTCGGCAGTAATAATAAAGATTGTATTGTTAAACCACGTGCTATTTTTAGCTTCTAAAAAAAACTGCTTCAAAGCGTAGTCTGTATAACCAATAGTCTCGTGTATAGGTAATTCACCTTTCTTGAATTTACTTTTATATTCTTTGGGTAGGGTGTATGGGTGGTGCGAACTCAATGTAAAAATGCTAGAAAAGAAGGGTTCCTTAATAGAGTCTAATTCAGATTTGAAAAATTTTAAAAAAGGCTCGTCAAATATTCCCCACTTACCATCATAGTCATTTTCATAATCCGTGTAATCACTTAAATCTTTATAAGCGTCAAAATCTGCGATTTCGGCATAAGCGTCAAATCCCATCGTTCCAGGATGCCCTCCATGGTAAAATGAGGTATGGTAGCCCTGTTTTTTGACAATTGAAGCAATGCTATTTCCTTTTTGTGCTCCGTACTGAGATAGTATGAAAGGTTTTTCTGACAAGGCCGGAATTCCTGATAGTATAGCAGGTATACCTTCTATAGATTTCTTTCCATTGGCATAAGCATTTGTGCAAACGGTACTATAATTCATTAGACTGTCTATAAATGGTGTATATCCATCAAAGCTATTGTAAGCCCCTATATATTCTCTAGAGAAGCTTTCGAGTACAATTACAACAACGTTCTTCTTGTTTAGGGAGTCTGATGTAAATGAATGCTTAGAATTAAAATAAGACTGTGCTTCAGGTTTTGAGAAGTATTTTTTTTCCTTAATTCCTTTTTCTGAAATTGTACTCAAGATACTAAATGGACTGTTTAATATTAAGGGTACATATTTTCCTTGAGCATAATAACTAGCGTGTATGTTTTTTATTGGCCGTAGCTGAGTCCCACCACGCATCGCTATTACTGTTAAGAATAGGCAGAAAACTGAAATGAGATAGGATTTCCAATTATTTCTAGATCGATTTAAAAAAAACTGTCTGTTTTGTATAAAAGTAAATGCTTTGTAGAGTGCTAGGATAAGAGCAAAAAAGATTAAAAATAAATACCAGTTGTCTTTCATAAAATCTCCTGCTACATTATTTGCATCTTCTCCTTGACTTATAAATGAAAGTATGTCTGCAGTCATTCGTTTTCCAGTAAACTGAACATTTACTATATCGGCTAAATTTAGAAATAAGGCAAAGCTATTAAAGAACATAAATAGTACTTTCAATAACTTTTGAAAGCTTTTAGTCTCTCTCTTTCTTGAAGGGATAAGGGATAGTACTATGAAAATTACATTTATATATGCCAGTGCTGATAAATCAAACCTTAAGCCTTGTACTAAAGCTCCAATTAATCCATCAGTAAAAATTAAAGGGAATTGAGAAAAGGTAAATACTAAGAATACCAACCTACTAAGTCCTAGGAATACCAAGGCTAATAGCATTGATTGTGCTAAGAAAAAAAGGTGTTTAATATGGTTTTTCATAATTGTTACGTACTAAATATTATTTATTGCATAAAATTAAGACTACGATAAGGCCAAAATACGGATTAATTCAATATTTTGGCTACCTCAAATTATTGAATTCAGATGAAAATTAAATACAACCGTAAAGGTTTTTCAGATATAGAGCTAAAAGAGCTTTTTAAAGCCATTCTTAAACCTAGGCTTATAGAAGAGAAAATGCTCATTTTATTACGCCAAGGTAGAATATCTAAATGGTTTGGTGGTATAGGACAAGAGGCTATTGCGGTAGGAGTTTCCAATGCGCTACAGCAGGACGAGTACATTTTACCAATGCACAGAAATTTAGGTGTTTTTACCAGTAGAAACATACCTTTAAAAAGGTTGTTTTCTCAGTTTCAAGGAAAAGAGAATGGATTTACCAACGGTAGAGACCGTTCTTTTCATTTTGGTTCTAAAGAACACAGTATAGTAGGAATGATCTCTCACTTAGGCCCACAGATGGCATTAGCTGATGGTATTGCTCTAGCCAATAAGTTAAAGGATAATAAGCAGGTATGTGCTGTATTCTCTGGTGATGGAGGAACTAGTGAAGGGGACTTTCACGAGGCCCTAAATGTTGCATCTGTTTGGGATTTGCCTGTTATATTTGTAATCGAAAATAACGGTTATGGGCTTTCAACTCCTATAAATGAGCAATTCCGTTGCGAACGATTAGCAGATAAAGGTGTAGGGTATGGAATGGATGCATATCGTATTGATGGGAATAATATTCTAGAGGTGTTTTCTACTATTAAGAAATTATCTGAAGAAATAAAAAAGAATCCTAAACCAGTATTGTTAGAGTGTTTAACTTTTAGAATGCGTGGACATGAAGAGGCTTCTGGAACAAAATACGTACCCCAAGAGCTATTAGATGAATGGGCAGAAAGAGATCCTGTTTTAAATTACCAGGAATTTTTATTAGCTGAAGAGGTTATCGATCAAGAGTTTATTGATAGCTATACCTCAGAGATAAAAAAAGAAGTTGAAGATGCGCTAGCTATTGCTGATTCTGAAGATGCTATTTCTGGGAGTGTACAAAAAGAATTAGCTGATGTATATGCACCATTTGATTTTGTAGAACAAAAACCAAGCTCTAATACGAACCAAAATATCAGACTAATAGATGCTATCTCTCAGGGTCTCCGTCAGTCTATGGAGCGATTTGAGAATTCTGTTATTATGGGGCAAGACATAGCCGAGTATGGTGGTGTTTTTAAAATTACTGATGGATTTATTGAGCAGTTTGGAAAAGATAGAATTAGAAACACTCCAATATGTGAATCTTCTATCATAAGTGCTGCTTTAGGTTTGTCTATTTCTGGATATAAGGCTATTGTAGAAATGCAATTTAGTGATTTTGTGACCTCAGGATTTAATCCGATTATAAATAATCTCGCTAAAATTCATTACCGTTGGGGCGAAAATGCAGATGTTGTTGTTCGTATGCCTTGTGGTGCTGGAGTAGGCGCAGGTCCTTTTCATTCGCAAACAAACGAAGCTTGGTTTACTCATACCCCTGGATTAAAAGTAGTTTATCCTGCATTTCCTGCTGACGCTAAAGGTTTATTGACTTCGTCTATTGAAGACCCTAACCCAGTTATGTTCTTTGAGCATAAGGCACTTTATAGAAGTCTGTACCAGGATGTACCTCAAGATTATTATACACTGCCTTTAGGAAAGGCAAGTTTAATAAAAGAGGGATCCGACCTAACAATTGTATCTTACGGAATGGGGGTACACTGGGCTTTAAAAGCACTAGAAGAAAATTCCGAAATTTCTGCAGATCTTATAGATTTAAGAACCCTGCTACCCTTAGATAAAGATGCGATATTAAATTCTGTTCAAAAAACAGGTAAGGTAATAATCCTTCATGAAGACACTGTTTACGGTGGTATAGGAGGTGAGTTGTCGGCAATAATTTCCGAAGAATGTTTCGAATCGCTAGATGCCCCAATTATGAGGTGTGGTAGTATTGATACTCCTGTGCCATTTGCGGGCGCCTTAGAGGCTGATTTTTTAGCTAATAAACGATTTACAGAAAAACTACTTAAGCTTTATAGTTATTAGTTTAATGAGAAGTTAAGAAGAAATCCATTTTGATGTACCGTTGAGACTGCCTACAACTAGGTTCACGGAGACAATTGGATCTGTTTTCTTATTTGTTTTTATGCTGAACCTGACTACAGAAAGGCTAGGTTTTACGAAAAATACACTAAGATGTAAGATAATCTGTTTTGAATCTAGTTGCTGATATATAATGTTAAATAGACGGGCTAATATTCGCTAAGTTTTTGTTAATTTGGACCAACTAAAATTGAGGTGCAAAACGAAATTATCGTTTCATTCTTTTTTAGAAACAAAAACACAAATATGACTTTTAAGGAGCTTAATTTTCACCCAGATATTCAAGAAGGATTAGATGCTATGTATTTCGAAAAGCCTACTCCAGTTCAGGAGTTAGCCATTCCTGTGATTATGAAAGGTAAAGATATTATTGCCTGTGCTCAAACTGGTACAGGTAAAACAGCCGCCTTTTTATTGCCTATCCTTAACGAGCTACATAAAGTAAAAAAGAAAAAAATTAGAGCCATTATTATTGCTCCTACTAGAGAGTTGGCTCAACAAATAGATCAGCAATTTGATGGTTTTTCCTATTTCGCTGCTGTAAGTTCGCAAGCCGTTTATGGTGGAGGAGATGGGAAAAGTTGGACTACCCAATCAGAATCTCTTAAAAAGGGTACTGAGGTAATTATAGCTACCCCAGGAAGATTACTCTCATTCTTGTCAATTTCAAACCTAGACTTATCTGGTGTAGAATATTTAATTCTTGATGAGGCCGATAGAATGCTAGATATGGGATTCAATCACGATATTATGCGTATTGTGGAAAAATTACCTTCCAACAGACAAACATTATTGTTTTCGGCTACTATGCCACCAAAGATTGTTAAGCTAGCACAGAATATACTAAAAGAGCCTGCCCGAGTTAATGTTGCTATCTCTAAACCTGCAGAAACAATCCGTCAGGAAGCTTACCTCGCTTACGATAAGCAAAAAGCCCCTTTAGTAGCGCATATATTAAAGAGTATGGACTTTGAATCTGTGATTGTATTCTCTTCAACAAAAAAGAATATCTCGCTTATTCAAAGAGAACTTAAGAATCAAGGAATACCTTCTAAAGCGATGTCTTCAGACTTAGATCAAAGAGAACGTGAAGATGTGATGCAACAATTTAAGGCGAAGAAATTCAAAACTTTAGTAGCTACTGATATTGTTTCGAGAGGGATAGATATTAAAGGAATCTCCTTAGTTATTAATTACGATATCCCTTCTGATGCAGAGGATTATATTCATAGAATAGGGAGAACTGGTAGAAATTCTTCTGATGGACATGCCATTACACTCATCAATGAAAGAGATCAAATTTTATTCTTTAATATTGAGGCTTTAATGGATAAGGTAGTAGATAAGATTGCACTTCCTGAAAATTTAGGAGATGGCCCTCTTTATCAGCCTGAGAAAAAACATTCTAAGCCTAAATCTAAAGGGAATACGAATAAAAAAAGATTCAACCCTAAGTTCAAAGGTAAAGGTAAGCCACACTTTAAAAAGAAGTCTGAATAGTACTCTATAAATGCTATTTGTTTTAGACAATTCAAGTTTTCAATAATTGCTATAACGTGGGTCTCATTCTCTATGAGTATCTCTGTGTTATTTTTAATTATTTATTGGATTCTGGCACCTGTATTCTGCGTACTTTGGTTTTAGGTGAAGTTTTGGACCTAATTAGTTTTGAGTATTGTGCTTCGAGAAACCTATGCAGGACAAGAAAATAAGCTTGAGTTAAAAAAATCTAAATACCAGTTCCTAGATACATAATTGTTTTTTAAAACCCCCTGACTCTTATTTTTCACCCTTATTTACCTGACCTTGGTAGGGCTTGTAGAATGACTTACCCTCTTAACTCTATCTCTCTTTTTGTGTTTTCAAAGGTCATTCTCTGTGGGTCTCATTCTCTCTGAGTATCTCTGTGTTATTTTTAATTATTTATTGGATTCTGGTATCTGTATTTTGCCTCCTTCGAAACTTCTTTTTATCTTAAATTTTCTACTAAATCCTTAACAAGCTTTTACTATCTTTGTGCGAAATTTTTGACACATGAAAGATCTATTACATAAGTACGAAAATAAAGAAGCTGAGATAGTTTTTGAATGGAACGATAGTGAGACTGATGCTCAGGGATGGGTAGTGATTAATTCTCTTCGTGGTGGTGCTGCTGGTGGTGGTACTAGAATGCGTGTTGGATTAGATAAGCACGAAGTTCTTTCTTTAGCGAAAACAATGGAAGTTAAGTTTACTGTTTCAGGACCTGCTATTGGAGGTGCTAAATCGGGAATTAACTTTGATCCTAACGACCCTCGTAAAGAAGGCGTTTTAAAGCGTTGGTATAAAGCGGTTACTCCATTACTTAAGAATTATTACGGTACAGGAGGGGATTTAAACGTTGACGAAATTCACGAGGTGATCCCAATGACTAGAGAGCTTGGAGTTTTACACCCTCAAGAAGGAGTGTTTAATGGACACTTTAACCCTACACCAGAAGAAAAAGATTTAGCTATAAAACAACTACAAGAAGGAGTTTTACTTCCTGTAAAAAATGCTGATTTTACTCCAGATACTTCAGGGAAATATACCGTAGCTGATATGATTACGGGTTACGGGGTTTCTGAAGCTGTAAACCATTATTACAATACTTACGGAGGTTCTATTAAAGGAAAGCGTGTAATTATTCAAGGATGGGGTAATGTGGGAGCTGCAGCTGCTTATTACCAAGCTCAACTAGGGGCTAAAGTAGTAGGTATTATAGATAGAGTAGGTGGTTTATTAAAACCTGAAGGGTTTACCTTTGATGAAATAAAAGACTTATTCTTAAAGAAAGACGGTAATTTCTTAAATGCCGATAGTATGCTTTCTTTTGAAGAAATCAATGATAAGATTTGGTCTGTAGGAGCTGAAGTTTTTATTCCTGCAGCTGCATCAAGATTAATTACTAAAGCTCAGGTAGATATTATGAAAGCCAAGGGCTTGGAAGTGATTTCTTGTGGTGCGAATGTACCTTTTGCAGATCAAGCAATTTTCTTTGGACCTGTTGGTGAGTATACCGACAGTCAGCTTTCGGTAATACCCGATTTTATTGCTAACTGCGGTATGGCTAGAGTGTTTGCATATTTAATGCAGCCAAATACAGAAATGACCGATAAAGCTATTTTTGAAGATACCTCAAAAATTATTGGTAAGGCAATTGTTAAAGCTCATGCTGCTAACAGTTCGAAAACTCAAATTGCTAAAACAGCATTTGAAATAGCTCTCAAAGAATTAATTTAATCACCCTAAGTAAAACTATCCAATACCTAAATTATGTTTTTAACTTTAATGCTCGTTGTTTTTGTTCTAGGTTATGCTGCAATTGCATTTGAACACCCAATAAAAATAGATAAGGCTGCCTCAGCTTTAATTACCGGCGTAGTAGTATGGACACTTTTTGTGTTTACTGGTGCAGACAGTCATTTTATAGAAGAAGAACTACTTCATCACTTAAGTGAAATTTCTAGTATTTTATTCTTTCTTTTGGGAGCAATGACAATTGTTGAATTGGTTGATGCTCACGAAGGTTTTGCTATTATTACTGATAAAATTACTACCACTAAAAAGGTAAAGTTATTATGGATTATTAGTGTGCTAACTTTCTTTTTCTCTGCTGCACTAGATAACTTAACAACTTCTATTGTTATGATTTCTCTTTTGAGAAAACTTATTGACGATAAGTACGATAGATGGTTTTTTGCAGGTGTGGTTGTAGTAGCAGCCAATGCTGGGGGTGCTTGGTCTCCAATTGGTGATGTTACCACTACTATGTTATGGATCGGTGGCCAATTGAGTACCATGACAATTATTACTACTTTATTTATTCCAAGTTTGGTTGCAATGCTTGTTCCGCTTACAATTTTAACTTTTACGATGAAAGGTGATGTTAAAAGACCATTGCGTATGCACGGTATTGAACATTATACTAACCCTACTACAAACTTCGAAAGAAACCTAGTTTTCTTCTTAGGGGTTGCCGGGCTATTATTTGTTCCAATTTTTAAAACGGTAACTCACTTACCTCCATTTATGGGAATGATGTTGAGTTTAGGTGTTTTATGGGCTGTTACTGAAGTTATTCACAGTAGTAAAAATAAAGAAGACAAATCTCAGTTGTCTGTAATTGGGGTTCTTAGAAAGGTTGATACAGCAAGTGTATTATTCTTCTTAGGGATTTTATTAGCTGTTGCAGGCTTACAATCTGCAGGACATTTAGTTGTTATGGCAGGTAGTTTAAACGATTTATTTTCTGGTAATGTTTACGCAATAAATATTGTTATTGGATTACTTTCTGCTATTGTAGATAACGTTCCTCTTGTAGCTGGTTCTATGGGAATGTATGAAATTGCTGAGGCTGGAGAATTTGCTCAAAACGGTGTGTTTTGGCAGTTTTTAGCATTCTGTGCAGGTACAGGTGGTTCTGCCTTAATTATTGGTTCTGCCGCTGGTGTAGCAGTAATGGGCTTAGAGAAAATCGACTTTGTATGGTATCTAAAAAAGATTTCTATCTTAGCTCTTATAGGTTACTTTGCTGGTGCAGGGACTTATATTTTAATACAATCTCTTTAATCTTTGTACGTTCTCTACTCATTAATTACAACTTCTATGAATACGATTTTACTTCAAATCCCGGTATCGGTAGACTCTCTAGGGCTCGATTTACTTGTAAATAATGAGCCAGCAGAAAAAACCCTTTCTATTATAGAACTAATTACTAGTGGTGGTCTTGGTGGACAGATAATTATGTCCACACTAGGGCTTTTATCTATTCTTACTGTTTATCTTTTTGTTGAGCGTTTTCAATCACTTAAAAACGCTATTAAAGTAGACCCTCACTTTATGAGTAAAGTGAAAGACTATTTGTCTGACCATAAAGTTGATTCTGTGATCACATTATGTGAGCGTAGCGCTTCGCCAGTTGCAAATTTAATTGCTAAGGGAACTTTGGCTAAGCATGGATCTAATAAAGAAATTCAAGATGCCATGGAGCGTCAAGGTAACCTTGAGGTTTATAAGTTAGAGCATAATTTAGCTTCTTTAGCTACTATAGCTGGTGCGGCACCTATGATTGGTTTCCTAGGGACCGTAATAGGGATGATATTAGCTTTTCATGAGATGGCTAGTGCAGGTGGACAAATAGATGTAGAAATGCTTTCTAAAGGTATTTATACCGCTATGACTACTACCGTTGCTGGTTTAATTGTGGGTATTGTAGCCTTTTTAGCTTATAATAATTTAGTGGTAAAAGTTACACAAGCTACTTTTAAGATGGAAGAAGCTACCACTGAGTTTATAGATGTCATCGCCAAAACTAAATAAGTATGGCTTTAAAATCTAGAAATAAAGTAAGTGCGGTATTTAGTATGTCATCGATGACTGATATTGTTTTCCTGTTGTTGATTTTTTTCATGCTAACCTCAACCTTAGTTACTACCAATGCTTTAGATTTGGTATTACCTAATAGTACTGCTCAAACGGTAAAAAAGCAAAGAGTTTCTGTTTCGATCAACGAAAGTTTAGAGTATTTTATAGACAAAGAACAGGTACAACTACAGTATATCGAATCACAGTTAATTGATAAACTAGTTGGTCAAGAAGAAAAAGTTGTTGTATTACGTGTTGATAAAACGATTGCAATAGAACACGCTGTAGAGATTATGGACATAGCCTACAGAAATAAGTTTAAAATTGTTTTAGCTACCCAGCAAAAGAAATGAATTTCTTGAAAGATAAATACAAAAGAAGAGCTGCACTTGGGACTTTCCTAGTGCATGTTCTCTTGGTGTTTTCTTTCTATTCTTTTGGCCTTAAATACATGGATCCTAAGGTAGAAGATGGGATTGCTATAGAGTTTGGCTATGTAGAAAGTGGAATGGGAGAAGAAATTACCCAGTCTGAAGAAATTGTAACGGAAATTACTGAACAAGCGGTAATTGTAGAAGAGTCTACTCCAGAAGACTTAACAGAGATTTCTGATGAAGTTTTAACCCAAGACTCTGAAGATGCACCTTCAATAGCTAAAGAAAAAGAAGCTGTTGAAAGTAAAGAGAAAACCCCAGAAATTAAAGAACAAGAAAAACCTAAAGCTAGCGACGATTTACAGCAAGCACTTTCTAGTTTGTTTCAAAGTACCGAAACTTCACAGTCTGGTTTAACAGACACCCTAGGTGCTCAAGGCTCTATAGAAGGTACTATAGAAGGGGCTGAAGTGGCTATAGGTGGTGATGGGAATTCTTCTGATGGTTATGAGCTCGGAGATAGAAAAGCGATTAACAAACCTAAGCCTAATTATAATTGTAATGAAACAGGACTTGTAGTAATTAGAGTGTGGGTGAATACAGAAGGTAAAACTTATAAAGCTGAGTTAGACTTAAAAAATACAACAGACACTTCTCCTTGTTTAGTTAAAGAGGCTAAAGCTGCTGCACTTGCAACTACTTGGCTTGCTGACTCAAACTCCCAACCTATTCAAATAGGGAGTATTGTTTATAATTTCAGAAAGCAGTAATAACTGTTTATTTCCTTTTCTACCCTCATCATTCATGAATTATCAAGCTACACTTAATTGGTTATTTCAACAGTTAGCCTCTTTTCAGCAGGTGGGTAAATCTGCTTATAAAGAAGATTTGGGAAATATAACTGCCCTATGTAAGCAATTAAATAATCCACAGTATAAGTTTAAGAGTGTGCATATTGCCGGGACTAATGGGAAAGGCTCTACTAGCCACTTGTTAGCCTCAGTTTTACAAGAGCAAGGATATAAAGTAGGCTTATATACCTCACCTCATTTAAAGGATTTTAGAGAGCGAATTAAACTCAATGGAGAAATGATCTCAGAGTCAGAGGTCGTAAACTTTGTGGCTTACCACAAAAAGACTTTTAATGAAATAGGTGTTTCATTTTTTGAAATGACTACCGCTTTAGCTTTTGATTATTTTGCAAGAAAACAGGTAGATATTGCAATTATAGAAACTGGCTTAGGTGGCCGCTTAGATGCCACAAATATTATTAAACCTGAATTATCTGTAATTACCAATGTAGCCCTAGATCATCAAAATATCTTAGGGAATACAATTAAAGAGATAGCTCAAGAAAAAGCAGGGATTATTAAACCAAAGACTCCAGTAGTTATTGGTAAGTGTGATGATGAGGTGATTTCTATTATTGAGACTTTTAGTGCTAAGCAGAATTCTGTTGTCTATAAGGCTCAATTGAATACTATATACAACAGTGGATTAAGTGGTGCTTGTCAACTAGAAAACACATCTACTGTAGTTGAAGCTGTTATTCAGCTTAGAGAATTGAGTTGGGATATCTCTGAGCAAAGTTTACAAAATGGATTATTAAATATAATTCCAAATACAGGCTTACGGGGTAGGTGGGAGCTGTTGGGAACCAATCCTAGAGTTATTTGTGATACAGGACATAATAAACACGCGATCGATGTAATTGTTTCTCAGTTAAGATCTGAAAACTACGATTCATTATGGATTGTTTTAGGTATGGTTGCCGATAAAGATGTATCTGGTGTATTAGAACTTTTGCCGAGCGAAGCAAGCTACATTTTTTGCCAAGCTAATATCCCTAGAGCCATCTCTGCAGAAGATTTATTAGCTAAATCGAAGAAATATTCACTAAATGGTATACTTGTTTCAGATCCTAAAAAAGCAATTCTAAAAGCGCAAGAGCTTGCTAATGAGAACGATTTGATTTTTGTGGGTGGTAGCACCTTCGTAGTTGCCGAAATACTTTAAAAAACTCTTAAATAATTGCTAGTTTTCTTTGTGCAATTATGAAAATGATTTCTATATTTGCACTCGCTGAATGAGACAAGACAGCGTAGTTCATTACAAGATTAGGGCAATTAGCTCAGTTGGTTCAGAGCACCTCGTTTACACCGAGGGGGTCGGGGGTTCGAATCCCTCATTGCCCACACCTAATCGTATTTTTAATTCTCATTATTGGGGCAATTAGCTCAGTTGGTTCAGAGCACCTCGTTTACACCGAGGGGGTCGGGGGTTCGAATCCCTCATTGCCCACACTAAAAGCCTTACCGTTTTTTTCGGTAAGGCTTTTTTGTTTTTTATAGCCTCACATTTATGTGAAGTCTATAAAAAACAAAAAAAACTTCGCAGGTACTGCGTAAGGCTTTTAGTGTGAAGGTTCCCCACCAGGATCACATTTATGTAATCCCTCAGTAAATAATATTGTATTAGTTAGTTTAAATGCCTATCACGATAGTGATAGGCTTTTAGTGTGAAGGCTTCCCACCAGGATCACATTTATGTAATCCCTCTTTTATAATAGGGCTTAAGAAACAAAAAAGTACCAATCACGATTGGTGTATGCTTTTAGTGTGAAGGCTTCCCACCAGGATCACATTTATGTAGTAGGAAAAAAAAAGGCTCGAATAGTTATATCCGAGCCTTACTAAATTAAAAGAAGTCCTTAATCCTCTTTATCTGCTAAATGAATTCCATCTCTTTTAATGGTAATCATTTTATCCTTGTATAAGTTTCCTATCGCTTTCTTAAATACCTTTTTACTCATCTCTAATTCCTCGTATATTAATTCGGGAGCAGATTTATCATTTAATGGTAAAAAACCATTAGCATCGTATAATGCTTCAATTATTTGTGATCGTGCGTCTGTTACTTCAGCCATTCCTTGTTTTTTTAAGGTAATATCTATCTTGTTATCTTCTTGTCGAATACCTTTTACATATCCGATTGTTTTTTGTCCTTCTTCAAGTTGTTGGAATATTTCGTTGTGAAATACCAAGCCCCAGAATTTATTATTTACTATTACACGTACTCCTAAGTCCGTTTCATCACAAATGAGTAGATCTACTTCTTGTCCAACCTCTAGGTCTTCTGCTTCGTTTTGTAAATGCCTATGCACTTTAGCTGTTGCCGCAATACGATCAGTTTGCTTGTCTAGGTAGGCGTATACCAAATAGTAACCATCGTTTACCATTAATGCTCTTTGCTGCGATATAGGTACAAACAAATCTTTTGGTAGTCCCCAATCTAAAAAGGCTCCATAAGACTCAACTTTATTCACATTTAAATAAGCAAATTCACCTACTCGAATATACGGATCTAGTCGCGTTGCTATAATACGGTCTTCAGAGTCTCTATAAATAAATACATCCATAAAGTCACCTACTTCTATACCCGCAGGTACATAGCGTTTAGGTAATAATATACCATTGTAGTTTCTATCTTCGGTATCTAAGAAAAGTCCAATTTCTGTACTTCTTAATACCTCTAAATTTACATTCTTCCCAATTAAACTCATCGTGTAAATACCCACTCTTTATCGGTTGATAAGCTTTCGTTAAAAGCGTAGCCACCTAAATTAAAATTCTTTATTTCTTCCACATTGGTGATGTGGTTCTGAATAATGAAACGAGTCATCATTCCTCTAGCTTTTTTAGCAAAAAAGCTAATCACTTTTAAAACCCCATTTTTTTCATCTTTAAAAATAGGACTGATAATTTCTGCTTTAAGCTTCTTTTTATTTACTGCTTTAAAATACTCATTTGAAGCTAAGTTCAGAATTGTTTTTTCTTCTCTACTGTTTATTTCATGCGTAATTTTATCTGCCCAGAACTCATAAAGATCCTTTCCTTTTGATGTGCCATATTTTGTCCCCATCTCTAGTCTATATGCTTGCATTAAGTCTAAAGGACGTAAAAGTCCATATAAACCAGAAAGTATGCTTAAGTGTGCTTGTGCAAATTCGATTTCTTTTTTTGATAGTGATTCAGCATCTAAACCAGTGTACACATCTCCTTTAAAAGCGAAAATTGCAGCCTTTGCATTTTCCGATGTAAAAGGGAGCTTCCAGTTGTTGAAACGCTCTGTATTAAGCTCAGCAATTTTTGGACTTACCTTCATCAGCTTTTGCAACTCAATAGACTTCAATTTCTTTAAGTCTTTAATTAGCACTGTAGATTCTTTTTCAAAAGGATATAAGCTAGATGTAGTTATGGGAACTGTCGTTTCCATATCTAAGGTTTTAGCTGGTGAAATAAGTAGGTGCATTCAAATAAATTTTGACAAAAATACAATTTCATTCCTTAGACTGTTAATCAATATCTTGATTATATTTGTTTAAACGCAATTTGAAAATGAAAGTAAAATATCTGATTTATATTCTGGGACTTTTTCTAGTCTCTTGTACCGGCACAAAAAAAGCAACTAAAAAGGCTTTAGCCTTCGAGCAGCAAGGGATGTACACTGAAGCGGCACATTATTATTTTGATGCGCTTAGTAGGAAAAGCACCAATTTGGATGCGGCTATGGGTTTAAAGCGTACCGGACAGTTAGTATTAGATGATAAACTTGCTGTTTTTTTTAAAGCGCATACTGCTCAACACTATAAAACAGCTGTTTATTCCTATGTTGAGGCTACAGAATGGAGTTCGAATGCACTTATTTATAGTGTGAACTTAAATATCCCATCTTACTATGAAGGTTATTATGAAGCAGATTTAGAAGCGTTTTTAGCGAGTGTTTACGACAAGGCCTTAGCACATTTAGATAAAGAAGAATTTGATTTAGGCTTACAGTATCTGGATGAAATACTTCGCTTAAATCCTAGTTATAAAGACGTAGCAGAATTAAAGACATATGCGCGTTTAGAACCCGTTTATAGGAAAGGGAACTTAGCTCTAGAAATGAAGAAGTTCCGCAAAGCCTATTATTTATTTGGAAAAACTAACTCCTATAAAGATAGTGAAGAGCTTAAAGTATATGCTTTAAAAGAAGCACAATACCCAATAGCTATGTTGCCTTTTGAAAATGCTACTAGTTTTGAAAATGCTCAGAAAGCTTTTGAATCACAATTTTTAAATCTATTCATCAATAATAAAAATCCATTTATTAAAATTATTGATCGTGTACATATACAAACAATTCTTAATGAGCAGGAATTGGGCTTAAGTGGTTTAGTAGATTCTCAAACTGCTGCAAGAGCAGGAGACTTATTTGGTGCTAAAGCATTGTTAGTAGGACGACTTGTAAGTTTAGATATAAAAAAGGAAGCACCAATAGCTAACAAAAAGAAAGGTTGGGAGTCGTACAAGCAAAAACAATACAATACAAGTACAAAGAAATACGATGTAATTACTAAGTATAAAAAGGTGTATTATAAGCAATATCAAGGTCGAAACTCGGTTAATATTACAGTAGAATATAAGCTGATTTCTACAGAGACAGGTGAGATTTTAGCAACTAACTTACTCAGCTCAAAAAGAGAAGATTCTGTGAATTTTATTAACTACGATGGAAATACCAAAAACTTACACTCTGGCTCTTGGGGGTATAAATTAATTTCGAGCGATTCCGACCAGGTTAATACCAGTTATAGTGAACGTAGACAAATACAAGATTTATTAAAAGCCAATCGCAGTCTACGTACTACCGAAGACTTAAAGAGTATTGCATTAAAAAAGGTAAGTTCAAAAGCAGTAAGCGAAATTAACGCTTATAATCCGGAGGGAAATTAATGAAACAATTTCTACTCATTTCTTGCTTATTAGTGTTAGTCTCCTGTACAGGAATTAAAGAGCTACCTACAAATATTGTCGATTATCCAAGTTGGATTACTAGTCGCCCTATAGCATCATTTTATTATATAGGAATTGCCAAATCGTCAAAGAGTAACCCCGATTATCAGGCTATTGCGAAGCAAAATGCCTTATTAGATTTGAGTAGTGAGATATCTGTAATATTGAGTTCTGAATCTATTTTTCATCAAGTTGATAAAGGCAATACATATAGAGAAGAATACCAGTCTTTAGTTCAAATAGAAAGTCAAAATAATCTTGAAGGCTATACGATGGTAGCTTCTTGGGAGGATGAGACTGAATACTGGTTGTATTATCAATTATCTATTTCCGAATGGGATTTAATAAGAGTTAAAAGGAAAAACAAAGCCATAGAGGATGCGTATACCTACTATAAACTTGCAAAGAAATACGAAGCCGAAAATAAATTTGTTTCTTCTGTTCACTACGCAATAAAAGGACTCGATTTATTGAAGTTGTATATGAATGAACCTTTAGCACATGCAGAATTAGCACAGCCAATAGATGTTTTATGTCTTCAGTTTTTGTCTGATGCTTACGATTCCATAGACTATAAAATGTTGTCGGGTACACAAAATAGGGAGCAATTATTTATGGGGAATTTGAGTGTTGTAAATCCCATTGAAGTTATAGTAGCTAAAGAAAATATACCTTTTAAAATTAGATCTACTATTAAGGGGACGCCTAGTAAATTGAATTCTGATGCAGCTGGAGTATTGTCTATTAGCCTAGAGAATGTAGACGTAAATAGAGCTGAGCAATTCGTTCAATTTACACTTGATTGGGAGTTTATACTTAGAGAAGCGAATGCTTCTGTTTGGTTACAATCGTTACTTAAGTTTCCAGAAAATTCATTTAAAGTAAGTCTAAAACCTTTAAGGCCTAAAATTGCGATCTCTTCTAAAGAGTTTAATTTAGGTGAAACAATGAGTCAAGCGATTCTTTTGAATGAGGCTACAAATTATTTAAAAGCAAAAGGGTTTGAAATTACAGATGTTGCCGAGTCAGACTTAGTAATATCAATTACTGCAAATACTACTAAAGGCTTAACCAATAGTAGAATGCATACGGCAATGCTCGAGTATGAGTTTGTGGTAAGTGATATGTTAGGTAAAGTTATTTACCAATCTCAAGAAAGAGCCTTAAAAGGAGTTCAGGCAAGTTTTCAAACTGCAGGTGTTAATGCTTATGAGAGAAGCTTAGATGAATTTAAATGGGAGGTACTGAGAGGTTTTGTTATGAAAATGGGAGCAGGTATTTGAATTACTCTGTCATTATTATATTTTTACTAAACCCTAAATACTAAGTCATGAAAATAGTAACAAAATTAATAGCCTCTGTATTACTGAGCATAATTACAATTGGTTCTTTGTCTGCTCAAGACACTGGAAGGTTAAATGTAAATGGTTCAGTTGGTATTAGCATACTCTTAAATGCTAATTTAAATATTGAATATCGAATTTCGGAGTCTAGTGAAATGAGTTCGTATATTGCCCTAGGTGGAGGTAAAATAGCTTCCTTTAGTACAATTCCTCATCTAGACTTAACGCATGTATTTTTAAGAGGTAGGTCTAATAACAAGTTTGAGTTTGGCTATGGGCTAACGCTTTTTGAGCCTACCAATGATCAGCATTTATATGTGAACTTTAGATTGGGATATAGGAGATTAAGTTTTAACAATAATTCTTTCTTTAGAACAGGTTTGTCGTTGGCGGAAGGCCTGTATATAGGTTGGGGATTTAATTTGTAAAGTTATTTAGTCAATCAAAAAAGCCTCGTTTAGAAATTCTAAACGAGGCTTTTTTTTGTCTTATAAATCTCTCATCAAGACTTTATAAAGTTTTACCATTTCGGTAATATCTTCTTTGTGTACTTTTTCATCTGGAGTGTGTACATTGTCTTCTGGAGCACCAACGAAGCACCAGTCAAAAGGGTAGGAGGATTTTTGGAGTCCATTACCGTCTGATCCACCTGCATCCTCAACTTCTAGTTGATATTTAATATTGTTCTTTGTAGCTATTTCTACAATATTACGAACGTATGATTTTCTAGGTATACCTGAGTCTCTTAAAGAAATAGCTACACCATTACCATGAGGCACACCAGGGGTAACCCAGGTAATATCGGAAATTAATGCTTTTCGGACGCCCCAATTTTCATATATGTGTTTTCCTAGGTATCCTACAGAGCCACCACCAGTTTCTTCCCAACAAGAAAAAACAAGTACTCCATCTTCTAATGTTTCGGCAACTTGTAGAGCATTCCACATTCCCAGTCTATTGTCCATATAACAGTTTTGAACATAGTCAATATCTTCTCTCCAGTTAGGTTTAAAGGTTAGGTTAGTTCCTCGGTCTATATCTCTGTCAAGTTTATAAGAAATGGCTTTCGTTTCTTCGTTTACTACAAGCTCAGTTTCTATAGGTCCTTTAGAGTCTTCTCCTACCAGTTTAATACCATTTATCAATCTAGGTCCTCCTAATTTCACTAACTCTTTATCATAGCGAACAGTAAATCCTATAGAGTCCATATGAGCAAAAATAGCGGTGCGGGGTTTTCCAAATTTAAGCATTAAGCAATCTTGAAATTCTTCCCCATAAATGATTTCGGGTTGAACCTTCCAACTGGCTTTGTGTTTTTCTACATAGTCAATAATGAAATCTCTTAATGGAGCTTCATCTCCCGCAGGAGCTTGTATCGATTGTAATTCTTTTAGTAACGAGTAATCCATGAGATGTATGTTAATTTGAGAAAGGTAGAGCTTAATTATTAATACTTACTCTTGTGTTCTGTTCCTTAGTCCTCAATTTTCTTAATACTAATGTTCTTTAATCCAGTAAATTTATCTTGTGCTTTTTGAGCTTCTTTTTTTCTAATGGCGAAAACTATTTTACAATCCATTCCCATAGTTTGAGATTTTATCTCTACACCTAGGTCTTTCATAAATCGCATGACTGTATTCATTTCAGGATAACCAAAGCTAAGCTCAAATTCCTCGTCTATAGTACATTCTATAATTTCTGCATTGTTTAATGCTTCATAGGCCGCTGTCTTATAGGCATTCATCATTCCACCAACACCCAGTTTGGTTCCACCAAAATAACGAACCACTACCACTCCTACATTAGTAAGATCCTTAGCATCTACCTGACCTAGTATAGGCTTTCCTGCAGCGTTGGTAGGCTCACCATCGTCGTTTGCACGATATACAGAATAGTCTTGTTTAAGTCTATAAGCATAGCAATGATGCCTGGCAGTATGGTGTTCTTTTTTTAGCTCTTCAATTTTAAGTTTTAAATCTAGCTCGCTATTAATAGGGTAGGCGTAACCAAAAAACTTAGAGCCACGATCTTTAAAGAAACCTTCAGAAGGAGTTTTAATCGTTTTGTATGAATCTTTAATTTCGCTCACGCTAAGAAATGGATATTAGTAAAATTGAAAGCATCGCTATAAGTATACCTAGCCAGTTGCCTTTTGATAAATGCTCTTTAAATAAAACGCTTGCAAATATAGCTGAAGTAGCTACAATACCCATATTATTAATAGGAAATACGAATGTGCTCTCAGGGAAATGATTTAAGCATTTTAGGAAAAACACAATTGATAGTACGTTTGGGATTCCTAATACAATTCCTGCAATTGCATTCTTGAGCTCTATTTTTTGTCCTTTTAAGAGTTTTATAAATAGTATAGGTACTCCTATGCATCCTGCAATGGTATAGAGCATGGCACTAAACTCTAGCTCTAATCCTTTGTCTACAATTTGGTAGGTTTCCTGACTGTATATTAAAATGAGATCTAACAAACCTGTGCAGGCAAATAGTACTACTGGTACTAAAATGTAATTTTTGTTTATTACCCGGTCTGTATTTTCCTTTTTAGAGGTAAAGTAAATGGAAATAAGTGCCAGGAAGATACCGGTAATTTTAAGAATGCTTACACTGTCTCCGTAGTATAAAAAGCCAAATATTACTGGAATACAAAGAGATATTTTAGTGGATACTGAAGTAATTGCAATTCCAATTTTCTGTGCTGAATAGGCCACTAAATTAAAAATACAAATGAAAAATATCCCAATTATAAAAGCAGATTTAAACCAGGGTTCTGCAATAATTTGTTTGGCACTAAAGGGGGTGTCAGAAAGAGAGATACAAATGCTTCCTGCAGTGATATAGTTAAAAACAATAGCTTGAAAATTATTTACTTCATAACGCTGAAATAATTTAAAGATGAGAATTAAGCCAGTAGTAGACAGAATACTTAGAAATAGGTATATCATTTAGTTAATTCTTCTTTGTGGTAAGTTCTTAAAATATCTGTATTTATTTGTTCTACTGTACTAGGCTTGAAGTTTAGTGTTGGTGCATTAATTCCATTTAATAGACATTTAGCTCCTTCAAAAACTCGTGCTTCATCCCATAGATTTTGGTCTATAAAAGATTGTAAAGTCTTTTGACCACCTTCAATAATAACCGATTGTATATTTTTAGTATAAAGGTTGCTAAGTATCTCTTGAGGTAAATTGTTGAAGTTAACTTTTAGATATTCAGTAGTTTTTGAATTGTAGTTTTCCTTGTCATTAAATACCAGGGTCTTACTTTCGGAACTAAAAATATTCAAATTTTCAGGAAGTGTAGCGTCTTTGTCTATGACTATTCTAATGGGTTGATTGCCTTTCCACAAACGTGCAGTTAATGAAGGGTTGTCCATTACAGCCGTATTTGTACCTACTAAAATGCTAGCTTCTTCTGTTCTCCACCTGTGTACTAGTTTCTTCGATTCTGGACTTGTTATCCAGAAAGGTTCTCCTTTTGTTTGTTTGAGAGGAGCAATAAAACCATCTTTTGTCTCTGCCCATTTCAGTATTATATAGGGTCTTTTTTTCTGATGATAAGTAAAGAATCGTTTGTGAGATTCTAAACACTTATTTTCTAAAACTCCTACTTTAACTTTTGCACCAAACTCTTGGAGCATAGTTATCCCTTTTCCAGAAACTTTAGAGAACGGATCAATACAGCCAATAACCACATTAGCGATCTTATGTTTTATGATTAAGGACGCACAGGGTGGGGTTTTACCATAATGTGCACAAGGTTCTAAATTCACGTAAATGGTCGATTCACATAAAAGAGATTTGTCTATTACAGAATTTACAGCATTCACTTCAGCATGTGCTTCACCTGCAATTTTATGCCAACCTTCACCAATAATTTTTCCTTTGTGTACAATAACAGATCCTACCATTGGATTAGGGTAAGTATAACCCAATCCTAACTTAGCTAAATCTAAGCATCTTTGCATGTAAATTTCATCCTCCTGCATAGCTCAAAAATAGACAAAATGCTTTAGTTTTAGGCTATGCAAAAAGTTAAAGATATTCGCCTTTTTTTAATGTCCAATTTGGGTGAGCAATACCCTGATTCTGAGCTTAGAGGTTTTCTAAATTGGATTCTTGAGTACGTAGTAGACTTTTCTGTTATGGATGCTCTTATGAATGCTGAGGACCTACTAAAGCCAAAAGACCTAATAGAGATACAGCGGATAACTGATTTATTGAAAAATGAAATTCCTATTCAACAAATTGTTGGTTATGCTTGGTTTTATGGACTTAAATTTTCTGTAAATGAGCATGTTTTAATTCCACGTCCAGAAACAGAAGAGTTGGTCGATTGGATTTTAAAAGATAATCCATCAGGTAAATCTATTTTGGATATAGGAACTGGTTCTGGTTGTATTCCTATTACAATTGCTTTAAACAGTACTGCCCAACTATCTACAATAGATATATCAGACTTAGCAATTGTACAAGCTAAACAAAACGCAAAAAGGCTCAATGCTTCTGTAAACTTTATTCATGCTGATATATTAGCTAATGCGCATTTAGTTTTACCAAATAGCTATGACGTTATTGTTAGTAATCCACCCTATGTATTGGAATCAGACAAAGAAATGATGTCTGCCAATGTACTAGAAAATGAACCACATTTAGCTCTTTTTGTACCTGATGAAAAAGCACTTGTTTTTTATGAAGCTATTGCAGAATTAGCTACAATAAAACTAAATAACAATGGTTTTCTGTATTTTGAAATTCATGAACTCAAAGGGAGTGAAACGATAGAAATGTTGAAAATTAAAGGTTTCACTGAAATAGAATTAAAGAAAGATATGCAAGGGAAAGATAGAATGGTGAAAGCTGTTTGGAAAGTGTAAATTGCATTTTTATAGTTGAAGAAAGAAAGCCTTAAATGATAAATTATCATCTTTAGATCGTAAAAAGATAATAATTTTTTTAGTTAAAAAGTCTTTATCAACCCAAGCTACTTGTTGGGAATAAGACTGACTTGTAGGATTGGGTGATAAACGAATAATTAGATTCAATAAAATGGACGCAAAGTCTAGAATAGATATACTCAGAAAAGAATTAGCAGCACATAATCATGCTTACTATTTATTGGATACTCCAATAATTAGCGACTTTGAATTTGATAAGCTGCTAGAAGAACTTGTGCAGCTTGAAAAGTCTAATCCAGAATTTTTTGATGAGAATTCTCCTAGCCAAAGAGTAGGGGGTTCGGTAAATAAGAATTTCGAGACTGTAAAACATAAACGCGCTATGCTATCGTTGGGTAATACTTACTCAGAAGAAGATTTACGCGATTTTGATAAGCGTATACAAAAGATTATAACAGAACCCTATACGTATGTATGTGAATTGAAATACGATGGTACTTCTATTAGTTTACATTATAAAAATGGTGTATTAACACAAGCACTTACTAGGGGAGATGGTTCTCAGGGCGATGATGTTACCAATAATGTTAGAACTATTAAGACTATTCCACTTAGGCTTACTGGTAATCCACCTTCAGAATTCGAAATCCGCGGGGAAATATTCATGCCTCATAAAGGATTTGAAGCTATGAATAGCGAAAGACTTGAATCTGGTTTAGAAGCCTTTGCAAACCCTAGAAATGCAAGCTCAGGCTCCTTAAAAATGCAAGACAGTTCGGTTGTAGCTACCCGACCTTTAGATTGTTATTTATACCATGTGCTCGAAGAGAAAAATACAATTGATTCTCATTATTTAAAGCTTGAAGAAGCTCGAAAATGGGGATTTAAAATTCCTACAGAAACGAAAACTTTTACCGATATCGAGGGGGTATTATCTTTTGTTTCTCTTTGGGAAGAAGAAAGAAAAAAATTAGCCTACGATATAGACGGCATTGTAATTAAAGTAGACAGTAGTTTTCAGCAAGAAGAATTGGGGTTTACCGCTAAGTCTCCACGTTGGGCAATATCGTATAAGTTTAAAGCTGAGCAAGCAGTTACCAAGTTAAACGAAATTACCTATCAGGTTGGTCGTACTGGTGCTATTACTCCGGTAGCGAATTTAAAAGCAGTACAATTAGCGGGTACTACCGTTAAAAGAGCTTCCTTACACAACGCCGATCAAATTGCAAAATTAGATATTAGAGTAGGAGATACTGTTTATGTAGAAAAGGGTGGTGAAATAATCCCTAAAATTGTTGGTGTTGCATTAAAAGATAGAGATCTATTTTCTCAGCCAACACTGTATATTTCTCAGTGTCCTGAATGTGCTACAGAATTAGTTCGCAAAGAAGGTGAAGCTCAGCACTACTGTCCTAATGAAAAAGCTTGTCCTCCCCAGATAAAAGGAAAAATAGAGCATTTTATTAGTCGTAAGGCAATGAATATTGATGGCTTAGGTACAGAGACTATAGATCAGTTTTTTAAGGAAGGATTGATTTCTAATGTAGCAGACTTATATTTCCTTACAAAAGAGCAAATTCTTCCTTTGGAAAGAATGGCAGATAAATCTGCATCTAAGGCTGTTTCGAGTATTTTTGACTCTAAGAAAGTACCCTTCGAAAGGGTGTTATATGCCCTTGGTATTCGTTATGTAGGAGTAACAGTGGCTAAGAAGTTAGCTTACCATTACCAAAACTTACAGTTGCTCCAAATGCAGATTTGGAAAACCTTACCAAGGTCGACGAAATAGGAGCTAGGATTGCACAGAGCGTACTCGATTGGTTTGCTTTAGATGAGAATAAACTTTTGATTGCTCGCTTAATAGAAGCTGAGGTAAAGTTAGAGATCGATAGTGCTATTCTAGCAGATAGAACGCATATATTACAAGGGCAATCGTTTGTTATTTCAGGAGTGTTCAGCAATCATTCTCGCGATGAACTTAAGAAGCTTATAGAGCAAAACGGAGGAAAAAATACAGCTTCAATTTCAAAAAAAACAAGCTATCTTGTGGCAGGTGATAAGATGGGGCCTAGTAAAAGGGAAAAGGCTGAAAACTTAGGTGTGGCGATTATTACAGAAGATGAATTTATTGAATTATTGAAATGAGTTTACTTACAGATTTAAAACACTGGTATGGGGAGTGGCAACTAAAGCGGTCTGATCTAGAAGCAAAAAGGCAGCGTGCTGTTTTTAATTTAAAAACGGCTAAAAAAATTACTGTGCTATTTGATGCTTCCATTCCTAAAGATATCGATAAGGTAAAGTCGCTAGTAAAAATATTATCTCCCGGAAAGGATTTAGTTTCTGCATTGGGATTTGTTAACGAGCAAGATAAATCCTTTGAGCATATGTCTACATTACACTTCGACTTTTTTTCTACTGAGGATTTAAATTGGTATGGGAAGCCTCAAGGAATAGTGATTGACAACTTCCTAAAAGAAGAGTATGATATTTTAATAGACCTAACATTAACAAAATTTTACCCATTAACATATATGGCGGTTGCCTCACCTTCAAAATTTAAAGTTGGTAGGTGTAGAACTGATGTTAGTGTTTTTGACTTAAGTATAGATAATAGTAAAAATCAAAGTTTAGAATCTTTGATACAAGAAATAACTCACTATTTAAATCGTATTGAACCGATATGAAATCAAAATTAACTGGTACTGGTGTAGCAATGGTTACTCCATTTAATGCAGACAAGTCTATAGATTATAAAGGCTTAGAAAACCTTATTGAATACCTTATCCATGGTGGTGTAGAGTTTTTAGTGTCTATGGGTACAACAGGTGAAAGTGCTGTTTTATCTGCTACTGAAAAAGAAAAAGTAGTCGCTTTTTCTAAGGATAAAATTAATGGACGTGTTCCTTTTGTTGTTGGTATAGGAGGTAATGATACCGCTGCTGTGGTGGCTCAAATTAAAAACACAGATTTTACGGGTATTGATGCTGTACTTTCTGTTTCGCCGGCGTATAATAAACCTACTCAAGAAGGGGTTTATCAGCATTTTAAGGCTGTTTCTGAAGTGTGTCCCGTTGCTATTATCCTTTATAATGTTCCGGGTAGAACAAGTTCGAATATGTCTGCAGAGACTACTTTGCGATTGGCAAATGACTTTGAAAATATTGTTGCTGTAAAAGAAGCCTCGGGTGATATGGAGCAAATTATGAACCTGTTAAGAGATAGACCAAAAGATTTTCTAGTTCTTTCTGGAGATGATGCGCTTACATTGCCTATGGTGTTTATGGGGGCAGATGGAGTAATTTCTGTACAAGCTATGGTGTTGCCTTCAGAATTTTCGGAAATGGTACGTAGAGGATTAGCAGGAGATATAGAAAAGGCTAGGGCATTACACTATCCTCAATTGGAAATTATAGATCATATTTTCTCAGAAGGAAACCCAGCTGGAGTAAAAGCTTGCTTAAAAATTAAAGGTGTTTGTGAAGAACATCTTAGACTTCCTTTAGTTGAAATCTCTAGAGAGAGATATAAAACCCTAGAAGGTTTACTGTAAAAAAAAAAGGCTCCGAATGGAGCCTTTTTTAGTTTAATAAGTGGAGTAATTAGTCACAGGTATAAACAGTTGTTACTGTTTGTTCTATTCCTAAAGAACCTACTGTAACAACCTGTGTAGGGTTGTCGAGTACGTTTTGTAGTTGATCTCCACATAAGTCGGTAGTAGTCATTGTAGCAGTGCTAATCACCTCATTGTCCATTACTGTAGTAATAACAGCTGAACAGGGTTGGCATCCTTGATTTTCTGTACAAGCAGATAAGCTTACTAGGATGATTCCTAAAGTTAAAATATGTTTTGTCATGTTTATTTAATAAAAAACACTCTGTTGAGTCTTCAATTTATAATTAGTCACAAGTAGTAGTTACCGAAATAGTACCATTAACTACTGTTTGTCCATCTATTGCATCTAGTTCATCTCCAAAGTATTCTGCTGTAACAGTCATGGCGTCTTGAGTAACATTATCAATTGTAGATACGGTTGTACATGTTGAGCATTTGTCTGCACAGGATGTTAATCCGAATGATAGAATTGCAACTGCGATAAGTAATTTTTTCATTTTTTTTGTTTTAGAGTTTATAATAATCAAATATAGTAAGTAAGTAAGTGCCACTTTTTTTTCAAAAAAAAAGACTCCGTAGAGTCTTTAGTTTTATCAGTCACATTCGTAGAGATAATCATGCTGTCTGAGGTGATCATTTAGGTGTTTATACCTACAAAGTTTACTGCGCAGTATCCATGTTAAGGAGCTTGTTTTCTTGAAGGGCTTTATCAGAGCTTACAGTTAAAACTACATGTCCTAATAATCACTTTATTTAGTAGTCTTTACAAGTTCTAACTCTTTTTAAAGGACCTACAGTAATTGAAGCCGCTTCGCTTTCAATTAACTCTAAGTCTTCTCCACAATACACCTCCGAACTAGTAAGGTTCTCTTTTAATTCTCCGTTATAATACACTTCATATTCACAAGTCTTACATTCTTCTTTACAAGAAGGGAAGCAGAATAGGAGTATAGTTAAAGGGATGATTAGTTTTCTCATTATAAGTCGTTTAGTAGCATGAAATAAAAGTAGTGTACACTAATGTAATTTCAGGGTCTTCCTGTTGAGCTGTTTCTGTGGTATATTCAGTATCCATCAGTTCCTGAAGCTCTTCACCACAATAGTCTGCTTTTGCTGATTCTCCTATATAAAATTGCTCTTCGTCTATTACTACATAAGTAGTAGAGTGGCAAGTTTTACATGGATCTTCTCCACAAGAAGAAAGTAAGGTGATTATTAGAAAGGATAGTATGCTAAAAAGTGATTTCATTTTATAGATTTTGAGAATTCGAATATAGGAAATTTATTGGTCTTTTTTTCTAGGTCTTCTCCATCGTCTCCTTCTCCAAGGCGCTTTTCTAACTAAGTCCATTTCTGTTCCAGAACGCGGATAGGCTATGTCGCCATAATAAAATTTAGTAGCATAAGTTTCATCAAATGCTTTTGTATTTTTAATGAAATCTTTAGAGCTATAAATGGTCCAAGGAAGAATTAATCCATTTCCTTCGTAAAGAAGTCCTTCTTGGGCGTGTATCTCTCCGTTATAACGTATAACAACTCCGTTTTTAGGTTTAGGGCTAAAAGAATGATCTCCTCTACGCACTCCCATCACCAAGTGGCCCTCGTCGAGTTGAAATTCTTTCCAACCATAGTTTTTGAGCTTCCCAAAAGAAGTAAGCTGTACAATTACCGGTACGGTATCTCTTTCATAAATAAATATAGATTCCCAGTCGTGCTCATGGTTTTCTATATGCGAATTTTCTCCATAGTAGTACCAGTATTGATACACATTATGGCTATACGTTTCTGCATAATTAAAGTAAACTGCTGGAGACTGGTTATTAGGGCCCCTATCTTCAAGACCTGTTCTACCTATTCCTTTTACTTTTTTACCTATTACATAGGTAATCATATTTTCAATATTGTCTTCTGGATCAAATTTAGTATCCCCATTAGCATCTTGTTGTGTGTTGAAATCTATACAGATAGGGAAGTTTTTTTCGGAAGTTTTCATAAATCCTCCCTCTTGGAATGTTAAAGTAGGTAAGTATTTTTTTGCATCTACAAATTCATTTCTCCGTTCTTTTTCTTGTGCGTTTACAAAGGGAAAACTACAGGCTAGAAGAAAATAGAAAATGCTGAATTTCTTGTTAAGAAGTTCCATTAATATGGTGCTGTTTTTATAGGTGAATTAGTTACTTTAGGGGCTTTAAAATTAACAGTATTTAACAACTATTAACTTGGGCTTAACCCGGTAAAACGAACACAAAATATATGTTTGTTTTCGTCCTAAGGGCAACAAATATAAACACAATTACAATGGATAGTGTAAACATCAAAGAAATTAACGATAAAATTAAAGACGAAAGTGCTTTTATCGATTTGTTAACCATGGAGGTTAATAAAGTTATTATTGGTCAAGGGCATATGGTAGAGCGGTTATTAATCGGTTTATTAGGTAACGGACATATCTTATTAGAGGGTGTGCCTGGATTGGCGAAGACCTTAGCAATTAACACCTTATCGAAAGCGATAGACGGGAATTTTAGTCGTATACAATTTACGCCAGACCTATTGCCCTCTGATGTAATTGGGACAACGGTTTATAATATGCCGAAAAATGAATTCAGTATAAAGAAAGGACCCATATTTGGTAATTTTATTTTAGCTGATGAGATTAACCGTGCTCCTGCAAAAGTTCAATCCGCTTTACTTGAAGCTATGCAAGAGCGTCAGGTTACCATAGGTTCTGAAACCTTTAAAATGGAAGAGCCTTTCTTAGTCTTAGCTACACAGAACCCTGTTGAGCAAGAAGGAACCTATCCATTACCAGAGGCTCAGGTAGATCGTTTTATGTTGAAAACTGTGATCGATTACCCGAAGCAAGAAGATGAGCGTGTTATCATGCGTAACAGTTTAAAGGGGCAATACGAAGTAGTTAAGCCCGTGGTAAGTATTGAGCAGATACTTAAAGCAAGAGAGGTAGTGAAAACTGTTTATATGGATGAGAAAATAGAATCTTATATTCTCGATATAATCTTTGCTACTCGTTATCCTGAGCGTTATGGCTTAGAAAAAATTGCTCCTTTGATTTCATTTGGTGCTTCACCACGTGGATCGATTAACTTAGCTACCGCAGCTAAAGTATATGCTTTTATTAAACGTAGAGGTTATGTAATCCCTGAAGATGTACGTGCTATTTGTACAGATATCCTTCGTCATAGAATAGGACTTACTTACGAGGCCGAAGCAGAGGATGTAACTGCCGAAGATATAATAGAGCAAATATTGAATAAAGTAGAGGTACCGTAGTATGGAGACTAAAGAGCTTTTAAAAAAGGTTCGGAAGATCGAAATTAAAACGCGTCGGTTGTCCAATCATATTTTTTCGGGTGAATATCATTCCCACTTTAAAGGTAGAGGTATGACTTTTTCTGAAGTACGCAAGTACCAAGAAGGGGATGATGTTCGCGATATAGACTGGAATGTAACGGCTAAACTAAACGAGGCACATATTAAGATTTTTGAGGAAGAAAGAGAACTCACCATGATGCTTATGGTAGATGTTTCTAAGTCGGAATCTTTTGGTACTCGTGTGCAGCAAAAACGTGATTTAATTACCGAGCTTTGTGCTGTGCTTTCGTTTTCTGCTATTCAGAATAACGATAAGGTTGGTGTAATTTTCTTTACTGATCAGATGGAACTTTATATTCCTCCTAAAAAAGGAAAATCTCATATTCTTAGGATTATTAGAGAACTGATAGAGTTTAAGCCTAAAAGCACAGGAACTAATATTTCTGAAGCATTGCGTTTTTTGAGCTCTGTAAGTAAGAAGAAATGTATTGTTTTTGCACTTTCTGACTTCCAAGATGAACACTACGAAAAGAATTTAAAAATTGTAGCCAGTAAACACGACCTTACCGCTATTCGCGTTACTGATGTAGCTGAGGAGTCATTGCCCAATATTGGGCTTGTGCAAATGCTAGATCCTGAAACTGGTGTATATAATTGGGTAGATACAAGTTCGAGGCGTGTACGTGATAATTACAAGCTTAAGTACGATGCATTTGTAGCGGATTTTAAATCTATATGTTTAAAATCGGGCACCGACTATTTAGACTTACGCGTAGATAAGTCTTATGCTAAACAATTATTAGAATTCTTTAAAAGAAGATAAATTGAATAAACTCGTCTATATATTCGTTTTCATATTTGCTAATTTGGCTATAGCACAAACTGTGATTGAAGTACAATCTGACACAGACTATGTTTTTATAGGAGACATAATTAATGTGGATTTAGCTGTTCGTTCAAACGCTGAATTAGTTTGGCCAGATATACCAGAAGTAGTCGCTCCACTAGAGGTTCAATATCTTGGTGAAATAGATACGCTTCAATCTGAAAATACAACACTATATCAGCAAAGAGTAACATTACAAAGTTTCGATACTGGAATATTTGTAATGCCTACTTTACCCTTTGTTTCTTTAGCTGGTGATACTTTTTATTCTGACTCTCTAGCGATTGCTTTTTTAGCTGTTCCTCTAGATACTACAAATGCAATTTTTGATATTAAACAACCCCGAGAAGTTCCTTTTAATTTTGCCGAAGCTCAGGTCTATATATGGGGTGGTTTAGCTTTAATACTTCTTATAGTATTGATGGTATACTTAATTAAGAAGTTTACGAAAAAGTCAACCAAAAAAAGTGTGCCTATAGTTCTTGTTCCTTGTGAAATTGAAGCGAATGAAGCTTTAAAACAATTGGAGTTAAAAGAATATATTACCAAAGGACTTATTAAGCCTCACTATATAGAACTCACCGATATACTACGTCGTTATTTTGACAGGGAATTCTATATAGACACCCAAGAATCTACTACTTATGAAACTGTATCTCTGTTGAAAGCTAAAGAATTAGACAAGCATTTAATATTGCAAATAGAGGAGCTCTTAGAGGAAGCAGATTTAGTGAAATTTGCCAAAGGGGTCCCAGATACTAGGACATCTACAAACTATATGGCTAAGTCATTTGAAATCGTTAATAAATGTCATGCTATGAAAGTGGAGGTGAAAGATGTTTAAGGATATTAATTTTTTGAATCCAGAATTTTTATACTTATTAATTCTCATCCCTTTTGTGACTCTCCTAGAAATTGGTTTTAACAAAAAGCGTACTCCAAGCTTTTCTTGGTCATCAAATTTTTTAATTGATAATTCGGTAAGTTGGAAATTAATTCTAAAGTATGTGTTGTGGTTTACCAGAGCTGCTGCATTAAGCTTAATGATTATTGCCTTAGCACGGCCACAAACAACGGAGGTAAGTTCAGAAACACTAAGTAAAGAAGGGATAGATATTGTTTTAGCTATGGATGTCTCAACCAGTATGTTAGCTCAAGATTTTAGCCCCAATAGGTTAGAGGCTGCTAAGCAAGTAGGGATAGAATTTATTGAGGGTAGGCCAAACGATCGTTTTGGATTAGTCGTTTATGCAGGAGAAAGTTTTACTCAGTGTCCTCTAACTACAGACCATAAGGTAGTAAAGAATTTACTTAAAGATGTAAAGGATGGTTTAATAGAAGATGGTACTGCAATAGGGATGGGCTTGGCAACTTCTGTTTCTAGATTAAAAGAAAGTAAAGTAGAGAGTAAGGTGGTAATTCTCTTAACAGATGGGGAAAATAACTCAGGTTTTATTGACCCTATGACAGCTGTAGAAATTGCCCAAGAGGCAAAGGTTAAAGTTTATACTGTGGGTGTAGGTTCTTATGGTACTGCTCCTTATCCTACTAAAGATCTATGGGGTAGGGATACTTTTGTTGATGTAGAGGGTGAAAATTGATGAGGAACTATTAATTAATATTGCTGAGGCTACTGGAGGAATGTATTTTAGAGCGGATAGTAAAGATAAATTGGCGCTTATTTATGAGCAGATTGAAAGTCTAGAAAAAACTGAATTAGAAGAATTGAAATATTATAACCACCAGGAAAAATTTGAGTTATTTGCCTTAATCGCATTAATTTTACTTTTCTCTGAGTTAATACTTCAATACACTTTATTAAAAAGCATTGCTTAATGTTCGATTTAGGAAACCCACAATATCAGCTATTATTTGTTCTACCTCTGGTAGTTTGGATTAGCTATTTATTTTATAAAAATTGGAGGAAAAGAAAGCAAATTGCTTTTGCTGATGCTTCTTTACTAGCTCATATAAACCCAAAACAATCTAATAGGAAGAGCGTATTTAAAATGCTTTTTCAGTTTTTAGGATTGGTCGCTTTAATTATAGCATTAATAAACCCACGTATAGGTACACGATTAGAAACGATTACCAGAAAAGGCGTGGATGTTGTTTTTGCTATTGATGTATCCAAAAGTATGTTGGCCGAGGATGTTGCACCTAACAGAATTCTAAAAGCTAAGCAGATATTATCTAATGCTATAGATGAGCTCGTTAACGATAGAGTAGGGATTATTGTATATGCCGGAAAAGCGTATGCACAACTTCCTTTAACTACAGATTACTCTGCAGCAAAAATGTTCCTTAATACTATAGATACTGATATGATCCCTACTCAGGGTACCGATATCGGTAATGCTGTAGACTTGGCTTTGAGTTATTTTGAAAGTGGAACCGAACAAAATAGGGTGTTGTTTATTCTTTCTGATGGTGAAAGTCATGAGGATGGTGCTATTGAAGCGAGTACTTTAGCTTCTGAAAATGGAATTATAATTAATGCTATTGGCTTGGGAACTCCTCAAGGAGGTCCAATTCCAATTATTAGAAATGGCGTTATTAAAGGGTATAAAAAGGATAAAAGTAATAATGTTGTAGTTACTAAAATGGATGCTGAAATGCTCCAACAATTAGCCTTAAGTACCAATGGTGGATTTATTGACGGCACACATACTAAAGAAACTATTGCATTTATTAAAGCTGGTCTAGCTAAAATGGAACAGGTAGAATCAGAAACAGAATTATTTTCAGATTATGAAGATCAGTTCCAATGGTTTCTTGGATTTGCTCTTTTCTTCTTCCTCTTAGAATCTATCACTCCAAATCGAAAAACGGTTTGGATTAGAAAAATTAAATTATTTGGTAATGAAACTAAATAGTATATTCCTTCTAGTTGTAGCTTTAGCATTCTTTACAGTTGCTTCTGCTCAGTCTGAACGCAAAATCACACGTAAAGGTAATAGTCAGTACGATACAGGTAATTTTGTTGATGCAGAAATAAACTATAAAAAAGCCCTCGCTAAAAATGTAAACCTCCTAGAGGCTCAATTTAACTTAGGAGATGCACTAGCAAAACAAGATCGCTTTGAGGAAGCTATTGCTTCCTTCGACCTTGTAAGTGCAAGTTCTGAAGACGATAATCTTAAAGCAAGTGCTTTGCACAATAAAGGAAATGTGCTTTTACAAACAGCAAGATCTAGAAGCTGCTGTGGAGTCTTATAAAGAAGCTTTGCGACTAAATCCAAAAGACCACCAAACTCGTTATAATTACGCTTATGCTAAAAATGAATTAGCACAACAACAACAACAACAACAAGATCAAGAACAGGATCAAGAACAGAGATCAAGACGAGGAAAATAAGGAAGACAAAGAAGAAAATCAGGAAAGCCAGGATAATGGTGATCAGAAGAATGAAGATTCTGAAAACCAAGATCAAGAAAAGTCTGAAAACGAAAACAAAGACAATAAAGAGGAGCAACAAGATAAAGGAGAGAATAAAGAAGATAACTCTGAGCAAGAGCAAAAGGATAAAGGGCAAACTGATGGAGACGAGTCTGAGGATGAATCACAAGAACAGCAAGCCAAACCTAAGGAGAATCAATTAAGTCCTGAAGAGGCACAGCGCTTATTGGATGCTCTTAAGCAAGAAGAAAATAAAGTACAAGCAAAAATGAAAAAGCATAAAATTAAAGGTGCTAAAGTGAAAATTGAAAAAGATTGGTAGCCAGATGAAAAATTATATATTCCTTTTTATCGCACTATTCCAATATGTGTTAGTTACAGCACAGACTTTTACTGCGACAACAAATAAGAACAAAGTAGGGTTAAAAGAACAATTTAGTTTAAGTTTTTCCTTAAACGATAGTGGCGATCGTTTTGTAGCCCCTAACTTATCAAACTTCCCCGTTCTTGCAGGTCCAAGTACTTCCAGTAGTACCAGTATGATAAATGGTAGGGTAACTAAAGAAACCTCGTATTCATACCGTTTGCGTGCCAAAAAAATGGGTGTATTTACTATTTATCCAGCTAAAATTAGGGTTAAAGGAAAAGAGCTTAAATCAAACACGCTTTCTATTCAAGTATTAAAGTCAAGTCCCAAAGTCGAGCTCCAATAATTCTCCCGAGGCTATTGCGAAGAGTAATGTCTTTTTAGAATTAGAATTGAGTAATACTAAGCCTTATGTAGGAGAGCAAATTACTGCCGGTTTATAAGCTTTATTTTGCACAAGAAATTAGATCTCCAGAATTATTAGAAAACCCTACTTATACTGGGTTTTGGCATGAAGAGTACGACTTGGGCAAGAATTATCCTATTAGTGAAGAATACCGAAAGGGGAAAAAGTATCAGGTTGCTACCTTAAAAAAGTTGTTTTTAATACCTCAGCGCTCAGGTAAGTTGCCCATCGCAGGAATGGAACTTGAAGTGCCAGTAGCTATACCCACAAATCAAAGAGACTTTTTTGGACGTAGAACTTCAAGAATGATTACTATTATTTGCGAAACTGGAGACAAAAATTTACAGGTTAAAGAATTACCGAAAAATGGTAAACCCTCAAATTTTACGGGTTTCTGTAGGTTCGTTCAAATTTACCACCAAACTCGATAGAGATTCTATACAGACAAATGAATCTGCAAACCTCTCTTTGCGTATTTCAGGAACAGGGAATTTAAGAATGATCAATTTGCCGGAATTTGAAATCCCTAATGATATTGAAGCATACGAACCGAAATATAAAGAAAGTATAAAACTTAATAAGACCGGATTGTCGGGGTATAAAAGAGAAGAATACCTCCTTATTCCTCGTAAATAAAGGAACCTATAAAATAGGCTCTGTAAGTTTTAGTTATTTCAATCCATCAAAAAATAAATACATTAGTATAGACAGCCCTTCGTATACTCTAAGTGTTTATGGAAACGGCTCTGGTACTACAACTGCAGTAGTGCTTAATTAATATTACCAAAGAAGATGTATCCTTTATAGGGAAAGACATCTTATACATTAAAACCTCATTAAATAGTTTTAGTAATTCTAAGGAGTATTTTTTTAAGTCTAGCTTGTTTTGGTTTCTATTAGTTATGCCACTTACTTTAACTTTCCTGGTTTTTGTTATAGCATTGTTAGCCAAAAAATTCTATCATCAACATTAAACAATTACGAAAAAGGATCGGCTAGTAAACAGGCTATAAAGGCTTATAAATAAAATCAGACACTGATTTGTATACAACTATTGAGAGTGCGCTTCAGTTATTTATGTTTAAAAAGTGGGGTGTTAAGCGTTCCAAATTCAATAAGGCCGATATACTAGCAGTATTAAAGGATAAGCCAGTTGAGTGATGTCTTAGTTCTTGAAGTGAATTCTGTAATTGAATCTTGTGAAATGGCTCGTTTTACCTCTGTTCAATCTACTGAAAATGAGCAAGATTTAAAAAGCAAAACTATTCGTTTAATTGTGGAATTAGAAAATTATTAAGCATGAGGATATTTGTATTATTTCTGGTTTTAACCTCTAATATTGTTGCTCAATCTGCAACAGAGTTATTTGATAGAGCCTCATTAAGTTACGAGCAGAGCGACTATGAAACTGCTATTGACTTATTTAGGGAAATGGAAAATTTACCTATATACTCTTCGGATGTGTACTATAACCTAGCCAATTGTTATTATAAAACACACCAAATAGCATCTGCTATTTTGTATTATGAAAAGGCACTTAAACTAGCCCCTAACGATGAAGATGTTCTATTTTAATTTAAAACTGGTTCAGTTACAGTTGGTAGATAAATTAGCTCATATCCCGCAGCCTTTTTATACCAAATGGATGCAGAGTGCAAAAAAAATATTGAGTATTGATAACTGGGCCCGTTTAGGCTTAATATTTATGTTCTTGTTTTTCACTTTTAAGTATTGGTTTTTTAGTGTCTGACAACTATAAGCTCAAGAAGAAGTTGTTTTTAGGCTTTTCTTTCTCACTTCTATTTGGGTTGAAATCCCTTGGTATGGCTTATTATAGTTTTAGTACACAGAAGACTAACGCTATTTTAATGGAGGCAAATGCTTATGTTAAAAGTGCCCCTTCGAGCCAAAGTGAAGATTTGTTTATTCTTCACGAAGGAACAAAAGTCTTGGTGTTAGAGAAGTTCAACGATTGGACTAAAATCAAACTTTCCGATGGTATGATAGGTTGGTTAGAAAGTAATGTGGTTGAAGAAATTTAGTAGAAGGGAAGTTAAATAGGCAAATCGTGTCCTTCGATAACACCGAATTTATAGGTGCAGGATGAAGGTGAAAGAGTAAGACGTAAATCGTAAGGAAATTTATTTTTTTCTCTGTGAATCTCTTTTACTCTGTGTATCTCTGAGTTATTTTGTTTGAATCCTAAGGTGATACGTATGCCGTAAAACGTGAGTCGGAAAACGTAAAGGGTGAATAGTGAGTATGCCCTTATATATGTCGAAGACCAACAACCAATAGTCTCAATTGGTCTTTATAAACTGTAGCACCTTTTGATTAAATAGTGAGGGTTGCTCAACATTTACAACATGTCCACAATTAGGGAGTACAATAAGTTTTGAAAGAAATATGATTTTGTACAATCTTTTTTATCGAGGGTAAGAACATATAATCTTCTTCTCCCATTATATAAAGTGTTTTTAATTCCAGAGTCTTTAAACCTAAATAGGGCAAGTAGCGGATTTACTTCAGCAACTAAAGTAAACCATCTTTTAAACTCTTTTTGATAGAGTTTTTTAGCTTCATTAATAAATAAATTCCTCGACTCTTTATGTGCTCTTTTAGGCATTATGGTAAATGCAAACAATCTATAAAGTAGTATATAGGGTAGTACTGATTTAAGTAATACACCTAGTCTCATTAATAATTGCCCCCTAAAATTGAGTTTCATCACAGCTCCACCCATTATCATACTTTGGATTTTCTTAGGATAGCGTTCTGCAATTTCTCGAATTACTATCGTCCCCAATGAGATACCTACAAAATGGGAGCTCTTTATTTTTAAATGGTCTAATACATCAACTACTTCATCGCTTATAACATCAAAAGAGTATGACTTTATTTTCTCGTAAATAGGACTTTTAGACTTTCCATGTCCACGAAGATCAATTAATAGAACATTAAAATCTTTCTTAAAATCACGTAGTTGCTTATACCAAATAGCACTACTTCCACCAGCACCATGTACAAAGGTTACCCAAGGAGTATGTTCGTTAATTGTGTAAGTGGTATAATGAAGCATTTAGTTTAGGCCTGTTTTATTGTACAAATGAACAAAAACAATTAGTACTACTGTTGTATATATTGAGAAATTATTTCTTGAAATATTTTTTATAGATCCTCCCCAAGAAACTTAGGAATATAATTGTGCTAAATCCAGTAATTGCATATTCTAACTTAAGGGCTTTCCTCAGTTCTATTTAGAATATCATACAGTACCAAGCCATTACATATAATGAGGAATAATGTACCTATGCTATAAAAGTCCTTTAATCATTCTTTGGGAGTACCACAAATTTTCTAAAGTGCAAGTCATTTGTTTGTATCGTATAAATGCCAGGAACGTAGTCAGATAATTCAATTTTCACTGTATTGTTGGATGCAGAGCCAGCCTCCATACGTTTACCCTGTATATTAAAGATATCGTATGAACCTTGTATATTTTCTATAATGATATAGTCTGTTGTAGGATTAGGGTAAAGAGTAATTTTAGATTGTTGATTTTCTGTAATAGCCATATACGGCTGATTAGTCAATAGGTAGCTAGGGTTAGCTAAAGCAATATCTCCATTTCCGTTTGGCAGCCTAGCCATTGTGATATTAGAGTCTACATTGGAATGAAAAAAGTAGTCTATAGTACTGGTGTCTGGTCTTGAAAGAAGGATGTCATCTCTTTCGCTAACTAATTTAAAGGGTAAGTGTAAGTCTCCTTGTAGCGTATCCTCATCAGCCCATACTATTAAATAATCATTAGCCAAAATAGTTATATTAGGGAATCGATACTTTGTTTGCTCGCTTGCTTTATTAGATAAAAAGTACCCTTCTAAATTTATGCTTTGGTTACTGTTATTATAAAGTTCTATCCAGTCGTTATACTCACCGTGTTCATCACTTACAGTTTCAGTATTATTCGCCATCCACTCATTTATTACAAGATCATTCTTCTTTAGTTCCATTCGTTTGGTTGAAGGTAGGATTTGAGAGATTAAATGATCCAACACCATCAGTATTTCTTGCAACAGAAACATCTGTGCTTACATCATAAAAATGTACATAGTCTACAAGGTGGGTGTCTACGTCGAATAAATAGATTTGCTCGCTACTGGCACTTAGTTTGAAATTTGTGTGTAGTCCGTCTTGCAATGTATCCTTATCTATCCAAACGATTAAATAATCATTTGAACTTATTGTTAGTGGTGGAAACTTAAATTTAGTCGGCTCACTTTTTCGGTCAGATAAAAAATAACCTTCTATATTGACTGTACTAGAAGAGTTGTTATACAGCTCTAGCCAGTCGTTTAAATTCCCCGTCTTGATCTGTAACAGTTGTTGAATTGTTGGGCATACATTCGTTAATTACTAAGCTGCGAAATTGTGCGTTTGCAAACGATGTATATAGAAATACAATAAGGAGGAGCTTCTTCATTTTGATAAGTGTTTAAAAGAGATACTTATGGTTGTTTAGACTTTAATTCTCGAATTAAAAATCGAGTCTAAATTTATGAAATAAATGTTATTAACAAGTTCTATATTACAAGATCTAAAAAAACTAAATTTACTCTCTTATTTAAAATCATTTACTGCACTTATGTACCTCATTTACGATACCGAAACCACTGGATTACCAAAGAACTTTTCTGCTCCTGTAAGCGATTCAGAAAATTGGCCTCGTTTGGTGCAGGTTGCTTGGCAGCTACATAATGATATGGGGGAACTGATAGAGGTAAAGAACTTTATTGTTCGTCCTGATGGATTTACCATTCCTTATAATGCAGAGAAAATACACGGAATTTCTACCAAAACGTGCTATCGTAACTAGGGGTAGACCTAAGTTTCGTTTTAGAAGAGTTTAATAATGCGGTAGAGCAATCGGAATTTGTAGTTGGGCATAATATAATATTTGATATTAATATTATGGGTGCTGAGTTCTATAGAACTCAAATTGAAACCTCTTTACTCGATGAGAAAAGTATAGATACCAAAAATGAAGGGACAGATTTTGCGCTATTCTGGTGGTAGAGGAGGGAAGTTAAGTGGCCTACTTTAACAGAGTTACATATTAAGCTTTTTAAAGAGGGGTTTGCAGGAAGCGCATAATGCCTCTGCCGATGTGGAAGCTACAACAAGGTGTTTTTTAGAACTTATTCGTTTACGTGTAATTAATTATGTTAGACTGGGTTTTGATGACGATTATAATGATCGATTTGTTGAGTTTAACCCACATCCTTTTAAGTTATAGGTTTAAATATAGAACCTTATAAAGCATTAGATTCTGATAAGGTAGTTACGGAATCTCATTCTGAAGAAACTGAAATAATTTCAGATAATTCGAGTACCGATAATTTATCCTTTTCACATTTACACTGTCATTCCTCGTATTCTATACTACAGGCAAAAAGTGATATTCCTGATATTATAGCGAAAGCTAAAAAGGATAATATGCCTGCGGTTGCCTTAACCGATACCGGGAATATGTACGGGCTTATAAGTTTATAGAGAGGCAATTAAAAATGAGATTAAACCTATTTTAGCTGTGAGCTTTACCTTACTGCAGATCATAAAATAAGAAAATTTACAAAGGAGAAACCAGATAGGACGTACCACATTGTACCTATAGCAAAGCATCGTGCGGTTATCACAACTCTTATCAAGTTGAGCTCTCAGGCATTTATTGATGGTTTATATGCTGGTTGTCCTCGTATAGATAAAGAATTATTAGTCGCTCATAAAGAGGGCTTGATTGCCACTACAGGTGGGATAACGGCAGAAATACCTAATTTAATTTTAAATGTAGGTGAGCGACAAGCAGAAGAAGCTTTTGTATGGTGGCACCAAACCTTTGGAGAAGACTTTTATGTGGAACTTATACGTCATGGTTTAGATGAGGAAGATCATTTAAATAAAGTTCTATTAGGTTTTGCACAAAAATATGGTGTTAAATATTTTGCATCGAATATGTTTACTACCTCGATAAACAAGATGCTATATCTCATGATGTTTTACTTTGTGTAAAAGATGGGGTACTAAAGAAGTCCCTGTTGGTAGGGGTAGAGGGTTCCGTTTTGGATTCCCTAACGAAGAGTTTTATTTTAAGACTCAGGAAGAGATGAAAGCGCTATTCCAAGATCTACCAGATGCTATTGCTACCACACAAGAAATTGTAGATAAAATAGAGGTATACGATCTTAAAAGAAGATGTATTACGTCCTGCATTCGATATCCCTCAAGAATTTATAGACCCTCAAGATGCTATTGATGGTGGTAAGCGTGGAGAGAATAGTTTTTTTAAGACATCTTACCTATGTAGGAGCTAATAAGCGCTATTCTGAAATTACTGAGGAGATTACCGAAAGGCTCGATTTTGAGTTGATGACCATTGCAAAAACGGGTTATCCAGGTTACTTCTTATTGTACAAGAATTTTACTACTGAGGCTAGAAATATGGGGGTTTCTGTAGGTCCAGGTCGTGGTTCTGCAGCAGGATCTGCAGTTGCCTATTGTATTGGAATACCAATGTAGATCCTATCGCTTACGACTTACTATTTGAGCGTTTCCTTAATCCCGACTGTGTATCACTTCCGATATTGATATAGATTTTGACGATGAAGGGCGTAGTAGAATTATAGATTTTGTAGTTGAAAAGTATGGGCAAGAGCAGGTAGCTCAGATATCACTACGGTACAATGGCAGCAAAGTCTTCTATTAGAGATGCTGCACGGGTATTAAATCTACCCCTATTGGAAGCTGATAGGATAGCTAAGTTGGTACCAGATACTTCCCTTCATAAAGTATTTAATTTACCAGAAGAAAAGCTAAAAGAAAAACTCAATGCCGACCAAATGCAAATGGCGGTACAGTTACAGTCTATTGCTAAAGGATCTGATTTAGCTGCAGAAACGCTAATATGGCTATCGCCATAGAAGGCTCAGTACGTAATACTGGTATCCATGCATGTGGAGTTATATTACCCCTAGTGATATACGGGAACATGTCCTATGGCAACTGCTAAAGATTCGGCTCTTTTAGTTACCCAGTTCGATAACTCTGTAGTTGAAGATGCTGGTTTGTTGAAAATGGATTTCTTGGGTTTAAAAACCTTAAGTATCATCAAGGATGCAGTAAGTCTTGTAAAGCAACAGCATGGAATAGAAATTATCCCTGATGACATTCCTTTAGATGATGAGCTTACTTACGAATTGTATCAAAAAGGTTCAACCAATGGTACTTTCCAGTTTGAATCTCCTGGAATGCAAAAGCATTTACGTGCACTAAAACCAGATAAATTTGGTGCCTTATTGCAATGAATGCCTTGTATCGTCCAGGTCCAATTGAATATATCCCAAATTTTATTGCGCGTAAACACGGAAGAGAAGAGATAACCTACGATTTAGAAGGCATGGAAGATTACCTAGCCAGAATCGTATGGTATTACAGTTTACCAAGAGCAAGTGATGCTCCTCTCTCAAAAGCTAGCGGTTTCTCTAAAGGGGATGCCGATATGCTTCGTAAAGCAATGGGGAAGAAAATATTTGCGCTTCTAGAGAAATGAAACCCAAATTTATTGACGGATGTAAGGAGCGTGGACACGACCCTAAAGTTGCAGACAAGTTTGGAAAGATTGGGAAGCATTTGCCGCTTATGCCTTTAATAAATCACACTCTACCTGCTATTCGGTAGTTGCATTTCATACAGCCTATTTAAAAGCTCACTATCCTGCTGAGTTTATGGCTTCTGTACTTACACACAATATGAACGATATTAAAAAGGTAACTTTTTATATGGAAGAGTGTAAGCGTATGCGTTAACTGTTTAGGACCTGATATAAATGAATCTGTTCATAAATTTAATGTGAACAAAAAGGGTGAAATCCGTTTCGGATTAGGTGCCACTTAAAGGAGTTGGAGAAGGAGCTGTAGAAAATATTATAAGAGAGCGTGAAGAGAATGGTCTACTTTAACAGTATTTATTCGGTAACCAAAAGAGTAGAACTGCGGTCTGTTAACAAAAGGACATTAGAGAATTTAGCGCTTGCTGGCGGGTTCGATTCTTTTGAAAATGAACACAGAGCCATGTATTTTCACGAGCTTAAAGAAGGATATACCTTTTTGAATAAAGCAATTCGTTATGGAAATGCATACCAAGAAAGTTTAGATGCTCCCCAGATTTATTCGGTAGCGTAGAAGGGGTAGAGTTGCCAGAACCACCAATGCCTATATGTGATGAATGGGTGCGTTTAGATTTATTAGCTAGAGAGAAACAGGTAGTTGGGATTTATATCTCAGGTCACCCTTTAGATGATTATGCGTTTGAGATAAAACATAACTGTAATCACAGCATAGAGAAGTTTGAAAATTTAGAAGCCGTAAAAAATAGAGACCTTTCTTTTGCAGGTATTATTGCTGAGGTTACCCATAGGATAGATAAAAAGGGAAATCCTTTTGGTATTGTTACCATTGAGGATTTCACGGATTCTAAGCAGTTTATGCTGTTTAGCGACGACTATATGAAATTTAAGCTTATGCTAGTGCAGGGTGCATTTGTTTATGTACGTGCTCGCGTTCAACCTAGGCGATGGGGGAATGAGTTAGAGGTGAAGCTTACCGCAATTAATTTACTATCTGATGTACTGGACAAGCTCACAAAGAGTATTTCTCTAAGGGTAAACCTTTTCGATATTGATGAAGCATTCTCTAATAACTTCAAAAATATAATTGAGGAACATAAAGGGAGTCATCAGTTAAAATTAAATATAGTCGACCCAGATGAAAATGTGAGTTTAGAGCTCTTGTCTAGAACACATAAGGTTTAAAATTACCAAGCAATTAATACAAGATATAGGTAGCTTAATCGATGTTCAATACAAATTGAATTAATGAAATAAGTCGTTAAGAATTTAGAGAAGGTAAGAAGGTTTATAGAAGTTAGAAGGTAGTAGAAAGGAGTCAGAGTTCAGTTTACACCCTCTCCTGCCGCTATTTCTCGATGCACCACACTACCTTTTTTCCATTTTCTAATCACCAAATCATCTTCGTACCATGTCATTTTTATCCTTTTATTTAGAGCAAGAAATAAAATGGCTTAAACAGATACGTTATCTTCTAAGAAATAGTAATTTTGTATTTCAAACTGAGAAAATAAACAAAAGATAAAATAAGATGGCACTAGAAATTACTTCTGCAAACTTCGAAGAAACAGTATTAAAATCTGATAAACCTGTATTGGTTGACTTTTGGGCTGAATGGTGTGGTCCTTGCCGTATGGTAGGTCCTATTGTAGATGAATTACATACTGAATACGATGGTAAAGCTGTTGTAGGAAAGTTAATGTAGACGATCAACAAGAGATTGCTGCTGAATACGGTATCCGTAATATCCCAACAATTTTGTTCTTCAAAAATGGGAAGATAGTTGATAAAAATGTAGGTGTAGCTCCTAAAGGAGATTTAGCTAAAAAAATTGATGCTTTAATCTAATCGATTTTAGAAATAATTAAAAAGCTCCTGTATGTTAATACAGGAGCTTTTTTGATGCAATTATATTTTATAAATACCTTTACTTATTCACTGAAACAGGGTAAGTTATTTGTAGTTGATTGGATTGTAATTAGTAGATATACAGGATTTTGTGTGGGTTTATCTAACTCTTAAGTCTAGGGCTTTCTTCCCGCTCTAAATAGCCCTCAAATTTATCTCCAGCGATCATTTTCCCTACTCCCGCTGGTGTGCCAGTATAAATAAGATCTCCTTTCTTTAAAGTCATGTATTTTGAGATGTATTCTATAATACTATCTATATCGAATAACATCTGCGATGGATTCCCTTCTTGTACCTTTTCCCCATTTTTTAATAGGTGGAAGTCAAGAGATTTTAATTCATCCTTTTGATACCATTTTCCTATAGGAGCGGAACTATCAAATCCTTTAGCAATTTCCCAAGGCAAGCCTTTTTCTTTACATTCTTGTTGTAAGTCTCTAGCAGTAAGGTCTAGACCAATACTAATTTCATTATAGTATTTATGAGCAAATTTTCTGATTGATAGATTTACCCACTTTCATTATTTTCACTACTAATTCTAATTCGTAGTGTACATCATTACTAAAGGGAGGGAGATAGAATTCATGAGTCCTCAATAATGCGGTATCCGGTTTTACAAAGAATATAGGTTTTTCTGGCACAGGGTTATTAAGCTCCTTTGCGTGATCTACATAGTTACGTCCAATACAAATAATCTTCATTTCCTTTCTGCTAGTAGTTTCAATTATTAACTCCTCCTTAACCTCTTATTTATTAAACCCTCTTAGTTTAATAGCTGTAAGTACCTTTTTTGTGGAACGAGGGAAGTCTGCATTTTGAATCCATCCGTAATAACCTGGCTCTTTTGCCATTACTTCGAGTACTTTCTTTCCTTTGTGTTTTCCAAAATTAAATATCTCATCTCCGTCAGCATCAAACTTTAGCATACCTGCTAAATCGGCATTGGGCTGATGTGGTTGAGTAAAATCGGCCATAGACTGAGAGTCGTTAGCTAATTCGTCGTAGCGTTCAACCTGAGCTTTTAATATTTCGTAGGTTGCTCTAGTGTCTGCCTCTGCTCCGTGTGCACCTATTAGGTCTTTTCCGCAGTAAAATTTATAAGCTGCAGTAAGAGTTCTAGGTTCCATCTTAAAAAATACCGATTGCACATCTATAGATCGTCTATTTTTCATGTCAAAATCTATATCAGCTCTAAGGAACTCTTCAGCTATTAAAGGGAGGTCGAATCTATTGGAATTATAACCAGATAAATCAGCGTCTTTAATAAAGCTATATATCTCCTGAGCTAATTCAGGAAAAGTAGGACAGTCTTTAACCATCTCATCGGTTATACCATGTATATCAGAAGACTGTTTAGGTATAGGCATTCCTGGATTTACCTTCCAAGTTTTACATTGTTCAGTACCGTCATTCTGTACTTTAAGAATACATATTTCAACGATTTTATCTTTCCCTACTTGAATTCCTGTAGTTTCTAAATCGAAAAATGCTAAAGGTCTGCTTAATTGTAAATTCATAATATGCTTCTAAAAAGAAAAGCATCAACTAAGTTGATGCTTTCTGTAATTTATATACTTGTGTTAGGATCAAATGCTTCAAGGTAGTCAGAGAACCTTTTTAGGAACATTCCACCTAAGGAGCCATCTACAACTCTATGGTCGTAAGAGAGTGAGCAGAACATTTTATGACGAATAGCAATTACATCACCCATGTCAGTTTCTATAACTGCAGGTTTTTTTACAATTGCTCCCACAGCCATAATAGCTACTTGAGGTTGGTTAATAATTGGTGTACCCATTATATTTCCAAATCCACCTACGTTAGTAAGCGTAAATGTACCTCCTGAGATTTCATCAGGTTTCAATTCGTTCCCTCTTGCTCTACGAGCTAAATCGTTCACCGCTTTGGTTAAACCGATCATATTCTTTTGGTCTGCATCTTTAATTACAGGTACAATTAAGTTTCCTGAAGGTAGTGCAGCAGCCATTCCTACGTTAATATGCTTACGCTTAATGATGTTTGTTCCATCAACAGCTACGTTTATCATTGGGAAATCTTTAATTGCTCGTACTACAGCATCGATAAAGATAGGAGTGAAGGTGATTTTTTCTCCTTCTTTCTTAAAGAATTCATCTTTTACCTTATTTCTCCAATTAACGATGTTGGTAACATCGGCTTCAACAAAAGAAGTAACGTGTGGAGAAACATGCTTAGACATTACCATATGGTTGGCAATCATCTTACGCATACGATCCATTTCAATAATCTCATCTCCTTCCATTGCTGGAACATTAGGAGCAGAAATTTGAACCGAAGCAGCAGGAGTTGCAGGCTTACTTACTTTTGGTGTAGGTGCGGAAGCAGGAGCTGAACTTCTATTCGTTAAGTAGGCTAGAATATCTTTCTTTGTTACTCTTCCTTCTTTTCCAGAGCCCACTACAGATTCAAGTTCCGTCATACTCATCCCTTCCTCTTGTGCGATAGAACGTACTAAAGGAGAGAAGAATTTATTTGAATCAGAAGATTTAGGAAGTGTTGTTTTTTCCATTGCTTTCTCAACAATTTCATCTACTACAGCAACCGTTTTTGGTGCTTCAGTAGATTTAGTAGCTACCGGAGCCTCTGCTGCAGAAGCATCAGTTTCAATAATTGCTACAGCTTGCCCTACAAGAACAACATCATCTTCGTTGAATAATTGTTTTACTAGGAACACCTTCTACGGCAGAAGGAACTTCAGAATCAACTTTATCAGTAGCAATCTCAAGAACAGATTCGTCCATCTCGATTGTTTCACCAACATTTTTAAGCCATTTAATAACGGTTGCCTCAGCAACACTTTCACCCATTTTAGGCATTATTAATTCTACTTGAGCCATAAGAATATTTTGATTTGTTCTAATTCAATTTTTCGTTGTGCGAAGATACGATAAATGCTCTTTATACCAAGAAATTTTAATTTATGAAATACTTTAACCTATCTGATTTAGGTTTCTTAAAAGGATGTCAAAATCATTCTTCAGTTGGTACTCCTTAGCATATAACATGTTAAGCTTAAAAAGTGTTCGTTCTGGGTATTCCTTTTTTTGATGAGAAACGGGATTTAATAGACCCGATTTAATCTTAGGTAATGCATCATTATTTCCAAGTTTATGGTAAGATACAAAAGAGTTAAAGCCCATTAACACAGAAAATAAATTTCTATAAAGTCTAAAAAAACTTCTATTTATAAGTATTAATATCGGTGATATAAGTATTAATAGGACACCGAAAATAATATCAAACAAGCGCTTATTGCGTATGTTTTCTGGCTTATTAATACTGTTTAGTTCAAAGGCATAATGTTCACCCTGAGTATTTATAGAGTTCGATCCTATTACATACATACTCTCCTCAGGAGCAATTTTAAAATCTAAATCGTGTAGGTCTATAATAGACATATGCGCTATTATTTCCTGGGCAGATAAATCCTTAGAACAAAATATTAATTCGTCTATTGCGTATACACCAACTGCCTCCTCTAGTTGACTTATATTACCTAGGTATAAATCATGCTTTTCTGTAACCTCAGTGGGGTAAATAAATCCAACAAAGCCAGTTTGTATATCCGTTTGCTTTAAGAGGTTGTATACTCGTATGCACTCCTGCTCTGAGCCAACAATTAAAAATCTTTTTTGAATTCGTTCTCCCCACTGAAAAGACTTTATTTTTAAGAGTTTAAATAAACTTCTAGTGACAAGAAGGGTTAATCCTGCCCCAACACTACCTAATAATATTAATGCTCTAGAAAAACGCAATTCTTCTGGTAGTAATGCGTAAAGAACAAGTAGACAAATAAGACCATAAAGTGTACCTCTTACTAGATTAACTAATTTAAAAGGTTTGTCATAAACACCACTTAATTTATCTATTCCCAACCAAATTAAAATATAAACGGGGATTATAAATTGCCAATAAATATCAGGATAAGCACCTCCTTCAATATACCTATGGTTTATTTCCCAGTAATTTTTTAAATAAATCATTCCACCGTAAATCAAACTAGCATCAAATAGTGGTAGTGCAATGGTGGTCAAAAAACGTGCACTTATAGAAGCAAAAGCCCGCAAGTATATCGCTGTGTTTATTAGTGTACTAAAAAGCCATGCATTCTTTGTGCTAAAATGTTTTTTGGCGAATATTATCATCGCTTTATAAAACATAAACACATAGTTTAAGCTACCTTTTTTAGTGCTCTCTCCTTTGTAGTGAATAATTCTAGTTTCTGGGAAATAATAGTTTTTATAACCTCCTAAAATTAAACGATAAGATAGGTCTATATCTTCTCCATACATAAAGAAGGTCTCGTCTAATAAGCCAACCTTATCTAGTGCCTCTTTTCGCATTAGCATATATGCCCCAGCGAGAATGTCTGCTTCGTTAGTTTCGTTTTCAGCTAAATGTCCTAAGTGATAAGCACCAAAGCGTTTCGACTTAGGGAAAATTTTAGAAAGCCCAAATATTTTATAAAATGCTACTGCAGGAGTAGGGAGGCTTCTTTTAGACTCTGGTAAGAACTTTCCTTTTCCATCTACCATCTTTACACCTAAACCTCCTGAGTTAGGAGTCTTGTCCATAAATGCAACACTTTTCTCAAAGGTGTCTTCCTCTACGATAGTATCGGGGTTTAATAATAGGAAGTATTCGCCTGTTGCAATGCGCATTGCTTGGTTATTAGCTACAGAAAAACCAGTATTTTCTTTATTTGCTATAAGTTTTACCCAAGGGAATTTTTCGGCTACCATCTCTACAGAACGATCTACCGAATTATTATCCACTACAAATACCTCAGCGTCCATATTTTGGATAGCTTTATGAACCGATTGTAAACACTGTTCTAAGAAGTACTTTACATTGTAGTTTACTATAATGATGGAGATTTTCATAGGAGTCTTAGCTGTTAATAGCGTTTTCGTAGGGTAGCCTATTTACGATTGATCTCCCTAAGGTAATCTCGTCGGCATATTCTAACTCATCGCCAAATGCGATACCCCTTGCTATTGTAGATACTTTAATAGAGTAGTTTTTTAACTTCTTGAATATATAGAAATTGGTTGTGTCTCCTTCCATAGTACTGCTTAAGGCAAAAATAATTTCTGTTACTTCACCCATGGCAACTTTCTGTAATAGACTTTCAATAGATAAATGCTGAGGACCTATTCCTTCCATTGGAGATATTACCCCACCTAAAACGTGGTATAATCCTTTAAATTGTTGTGTGTTTTCTACAGCCATTACATCGCGTATATCCTCTACTACACATAAGGTACTGTTGTCTCTATTCGGATTTGCACATAGCTGACATAGCTCTACATCGGATATATTATGGCACTTTTTACAATAACGTATACCGTCTCGTAGGTCTTTAATTGCTGTAGCGAAACGATTTACCTCGTCTTTTTCTCGCTTTAACATATTTAAAACCAATCGCAAAGCTGTTTTTTTTCCTATTCCAGGGAGTTTAGAAAACTCTTCTACAGCCTGTTCTAATAATTTTGATGAGAAGTTCATTGCCCAAAAATAGCTTTTTACCATTTAGAATCAATAGTAAATTATATATTAGATTTTTTTAAATTTAGCTATGACTTCGACCTTAATAATTACAGTTTTAATTGCCTATTTCGCTTTATTAATTTTCATTTCGAAAATCACTTCTAAGGAAGAAGACAACGAAAGTTTCTTTGTAGGTAAAAAACAATCTCCTTGGTATATCGTTGCTTTTGGAATGATTGGAGCAAGCCTTTCTGGAGTTACTTTTATTTCTGTTCCTGGATGGGTAGCTAGTTCCCAGTTTTCCTATTTCCAAATGGTGCTGGGCTACTTGGTAGGTTATGCAGTTATAGCTACCGTTTTATTACCCTTGTACTACCGATTAAATTTAACTTCTATTTATACTTATTTAGAAGATCGTTTTGGTTTTTGGTCGTATAAGTCTGGTGCCTTTTATTTCCTTTTGTCTAGAACTATAGGAGCAGCTTTTAGATTGTTTTTAGTAGCTAATGTATTACAGATTTTACTTTTTGATACTTGGGATATTCCATTTGCTATTACGGTGGCTATTACCATAGCACTAATATGGGTGTATACACATAAGGCGGGGATAAAAACAATAATCTGGACCGATACCTTACAAACCCTCTTTATGCTTATTGCAGTGGTTTTGTGCTTTTACTATGTGGCAGAAGCAATGGATTTTAGCCTGTTAAAAGCGGTAGAACAAATTTCTTTATCGGAGTATTCCAAAATGTTTTTTATTGAAGATGCTAATGCTTCTACATTTTTCCCAAAGAAGTTCTTTGCTGGAGCATTCTTAGCTATTGTTATGACTGGATTAGATCAGGATATGATGCAGAAAAATTTGTCTTGCCAGAAATCTTAAAGACGCTCAAAAGAATATGTTTTGGTTTAGTATAGTGCTGGTCTTTGTAAATCTTCTTTTCCTTGGCTTAGGTGCGCTTTTGTATTTGTTTGCTAAGGAGAATGGGATTACGGCAACTGGAGATGATTTGTTTGCTACCATTGCTATGCATACACAAATGCCTATAGCAGTTGGCTTGTTTTTTCTACTAGGACTTATTGCAGCTGCTTACTCGAGTGCTGATTCCGCACTTACTGCATTAACAACCTCTTTATGTGTGGACTTTTTAGACATTGAAAAAAGAGAGAAAAATGAGCAATTACAAATTCGTAAACGGGCTCATATATTGTTTTCTATTATTTTATTCTTAGTTATTTTAGTTTTTAAGCTGATAAATGACGAAAGTGTGATTTCGGCACTTTTTAAAGTTGCAGGATATACCTACGGACCATTGTTGGGAATGTATGCTTTCGGGCTCTTTACTAAATGGAAGATAAAAGATCATTTGATAATTCCTGTGGTGTTATTAGCACCTCTATTAAGTTATATTCTTCAACTAAAAGCACCTATTTGGTGGGGATTCCATTTTGGTTTTGAGTTGCTTATAATTAATGGTGCACTTTGTTTTTTAGGGATGATGTTGATTAGAAATAAGGAATAAATTAATTATTATTTAGACTTAAATTATCCCTAATAGTTTCATGTCTTCAGCTTCTAATCCTAGTTCTATAGTAACTCAGGACTTAGTTCATAGCCGTCATAAACAAGGTTTCCGTTTTTGAAAATTAAATAATAACCATATCCTAATCGAAGGTTTTCTGTTTCTGAACTAAGGTCATTTACAAAATTTGAATACCTTTTTTTAGCATTGAAAAAACCTGAATTTTTAGGGTATTTTATAGGGTCAATTAAATAAATTTCTTCAGTGATTTCGTATTTATCAGATAACTGTTTAATGTTTTTCTCTGCGGTAATACTGTATTCACTATCATTAACAATGTAGAGATTATAGTCTTTCTCTTTTATTATATCGATGTTCGATTTTAGTTTTGGCATAAATTTAGGATGACTTGGACAACTATAACTAACGATAGAAACCACGTAATTAGAATCAGCCAATAATTGTTCTGAATTAATAGTTGGTAAAGTGGATCTGAACTCATCATCATCCCTGTTTAGATTACTGTTTATCAAATAACAAATAGAACCTAATAGTACGTTTGTTATAATAAATGCTCTTTTAAATAATTTCTTATTCATATTAAAAAGGTCTGTAGATTATTAAATAAAGAAAAAAGATCCAGACGGCTATCGCTGATGCTACTCCAACTATAATAGAGAAGCTATCGATTATAAATTGTTTGCTCATTTTATTTTCGCTTGTATTTATGTGAAACGATTTATTAATGGACTAATATAATATTATTAGCTTGATCTTATTGTTTGTTCAGAGGATAGTTAGAAGCAATGGTCATATATACTCTTCGTTGATTGTACTTGTCAGTTATTTTCATCTACAACTAATTCTCCCTCATAAATTCATAAGCTCCAACACGTAATTGTACTCCATGTTCCAAATAAGCTTTTAAGCAAGCTAGGAAGTTAGCCCAGCCACCTGTGTTTTTTACAAGCCATTTTAGGTTTGTTTCAGTACATTCTTTTCCGTCTTCAGTTACTTTTACTAAGGTACTGTTATCTGCTAGACTCTCTAATGAAATACTTACAACTGTTTCGGGATCCCAAATAAATGAAATTGAACTATTGTCTTGAATCTTAATATCTGAAATGGGAAATCTATCTGCAAACTCTGGAAATTTCCAGAATAATTTTTTGCCTTCCTCTAGTTTGCCTGTACTTTCAGAAATAAAATACTTGGTCATTTTTGAGGAGTTTACAATCCCATCAAAAACTTCATTTATAGGTTTTTGAATTTGCAAAGATGCTTTGGATATAAATTTCATACTTTAAAAATCTTATGATTTGTATTCCATTGGAGTTTAAATATAATAAATTATTTGAGGATGTTTTGCTATAAAGTTCTCAATCAAATGTCCAATTGTTTATTGAGTTTATGAACCATATTATTCTTGAAATTAAAACATTTAACAGAGCAAATTCTTTTTTTGAATTACACCTATTGAAACCTAAATAATGTTCTGTTAATAACATTTTAGCCAAAAAAAACGGAGAGTTTAAATACTCGTATAATTCTATGTATTTTTAAACGTTTTAAGAGAATTCAATTTCATCATCATTTAATAAAACTTTAACAGGTTTATGTTTTTAAGGATATTTAGTATACTCACTATAAGTATTGGCTTTTGGGGCTTCTGGGGCAAAACGGTAGCTCCAATACCGGAACCTCCTTTGTTGCCTCCTTATATGATAAGTGAATCTCCTTGGGCAGACTCCCTCATTCAAACGATGAGTTTAGATGAGAAAATTGGGCAGTTGTTTATGGTAGCTGCTAATGGTAGAGATACCCAAGAGTCAGATTATACTATAGTTGATAGTCTTATAGAAAATTACGGCTTGGGAGGCTTAATTTATTTTCAATCTACTCCAACAGCACACACTAAATTGGTAAATCGATTTCAGTCGAATAGTACCATACCTATGATGAATGGTATTGATGGAGAGTGGGGCTTAGCTATGCGAATTGATAGTTTACAGCCCTTTCCTTGGAATATGACCTTAGGTGCTATACAAGACAATGATTTACTTTATGAAATGGGTGTTGCCATGGCACAAGAGTGTAAAACCTTGGGTATTCATTTTAATTTTTCTCCTGTAGTAGATGTAAATTCTAATCCTTTAAACCCTATTATAAATGCGCGTTCTTATGGAGAGCTACCAGAGAATGTAAGTGCTAAAGGATTAGCTCTAATGCAGGGTATGCAAGATTCTGGCGTTCTAGCCTGTGCTAAACATTTTCCAGGTCATGGCGATACAGATTCAGATTCTCATAAAACCCTTCCTGTAATAAATCATACTAAATCGCGAATTGATACAATAGATTTAGTACCCTTTAAGCAATTAGTTGATGCAGGTGTTGCTTCTGTTATGGTAGCGCATTTAAATATTCCTTCTTTAGATTCTACATTTAACCGTGCAAGTACTCTGTCTCCTTATGTAGTAGATACCATGCTTAAGCAGCAGCTTAACTTTAATGGGCTTATTTTTACTGATGCCTTAAACATGAAAGGGGTGAGTAGTTATTATGAAAGTGGCGAGTTAGAAGTAGCTGCTTTACTAGCAGGTAACGATGTGCTCCTATTTCCAGAAAATATACCCGCTGCTTTTGTAGCCATAAAAAAAGCTATACGTGATAGCGTGCTTTCAGTAGAACGAATTGATGAGTCTTGTTCTAAGATATTAAAAGCCAAAGAGTGGTTAGGTTTAACACAAAAAGTGAAGTTAGATACATTAAATGTATTAGAAAGATCAACGATTAAAAATAGAAACTTTTTAACTAATCGATTGGAAGAAGCTGCCTTGACATTGGTGAAAAACCAAAATGATAATTTGCCAATCCGTTCTCTTAAAAATAAAAAGATTGCAGTTTTAAATCTTGGAGATTCAGACTCCAATGCATTTGTGAATCAATTGAAAAGATATACTGATATTAGGGTTTTTGATAGGTTTAAGGATAATCCTTCAGACTTTGATCAGTTGATTATTTCGGTACATAAGTCTACAGTATCTCCCTGGAAGTCGTACAAGATTTCAGATTTTGAAAAAGAACTTATTGAAAGTTATTCTCAATTAACTACGGTTTCTTTGGTGGTGTTTGCTAACCCTTACAGTCTCTTAAATGCTAACTATTTAAAGGAAGTAAAATCAATCTTACTTGCTTATCAAAATACTAAAAGTATGCAGTCTTTAGGAGCACAGAGTATTTTTGGTGCTCTACCATTAACTGGTAAGTTACCAGTGAGTATAAGTTCGGAGTTTAAAGCAGGGATTGGAATTAACCTAAATAGTATAAATAGATTAAAATATACGGTGCCCGCAGAGGTGAATTTTAATAGTGATACATTGGCACTTATAGATTCATTAGCTAATTATGCAATTGAGATAAAGGCAACCCCTGGCTGTCAGGTCCTAATTGCTAAAGAAGGAAAAGTAGTTTATTCTAAATCTTTTGGATACCATACATACGATAGCCTAGTTCCTGTAAATGAGTTTGATGTATACGATATTGCCTCTGTTACTAAAATTTCGGCAACTTTACCCTTATTAATGCAAGAGGTAGATTCCGGTACTTTTGATATAGACGAAGCCCTAATTAATTACTTAGCTATAGAAGATACTTGTACAAAAGCAAACTTAAGTACACGTGAAATGTTGGCGCACCAAGCACAGCTCTGGCCATGGATTCCTTTTTATAGGGAAACACTTACAGAGCAGGGAGGACCTAATCCTGCTATTTATTCCCACACTCAAAGCGATGAGTATAAAATTAAAGTTGCACACCAGGTGTATATGAAGGAGTCATATTTAGACACGATTGTAGATCGGGTAATACACTCTAAAATGTGGGAACATAAAGGGTATAAGTACAGTGATCTAGCGTATTATATCCTCAAGGAGATTATAGAATTACAAGAGTCGACTTCTCTTAAAAACCTCGTTCAAGATAGACTATATAAAGAATTAGGTGCTAATTATACGGGCTATCATCCACTAGAACGATTTACTGAAAATACGATTGTACCTACAGAAGATGATACCTATTTTAGGAATCAACTACTGCTTGGTTATGTACACGACCCTGGTGCAGCTATGCAAAATGGTGTTGGTGGGCATGCTGGAATATTCTCCAATGCAAATGATTTAGCTAAGTTGATGCAAATGTATTTAAACGGTGGATCTTATGGTGGACATCAATTTATTGAAGAACAAACAATAAACGAATTTACCTCTTGCCAGTATTGTAAAGAAGATAACCGTAGAGGGATAGGGTTTGATAAACCAGTACTTGATAATTCTTCTGGCCCTTGTTGTGTAGAAGCTAGTTCGAGTAGTTTTGGTCATGCCGGTTTTACAGGAACTATAGTATGGGCAGATCCAACTTACGATTTGGTGTATGTATTTTTATCGAATCGTATTCACCCTTCTGCAGACAACTCACTTCTAGTGAAAGAAAATATACGTACACGTATTCAGGAAATAATTTATAAGGCTATAGAGTAGTATGAAAATTGGAATTGTATGTTATCCAACCTTTGGTGGTAGTGGTATTGTAGCAACAGAGCTAGGTAAGTCTTTGGCAGATAAAGGGCATGAGGTGCATTTTATTGCATACAGACAACCAGTCCGTTTAAACAACAGTCTTAATAATGTATACTTTCATGAAGTTAGAGTAGCAGAATATCCTCTTTTCGAATATCCACCCTATGAATTAGGCTTGGCCTGTAAATTACTTGATGTAGTGAAATTCGAAAAACTTGATTTATTACATGTTCACTATGCTATACCACATGCTTATGTGGCTTATTTAGCTAAACAGATGTTGGCTGAAGAAGGACTGAAAATCCCTGTGGTAACAACACTTCATGGAACGGATATTACCCTGGTAGGTAAAAGTCCAGGATTAGCTCCAGCAGTGAGTTTTTCTATTAATCACTCTGATGTAGTTACCGCAGTTTCGGAAGATTTAAAAAAGGATACACTAGCGTCTTTCTCTATTCGTAAAGAGGTGAAAGTAATTCCTAATTTCATTGATTTTAATATCCATCAAGTAAATTTCTGTGAAGATTTACACAAGCATTTTGCTCCAAATGGGGAAAAGATTCTGGTACATATTTCTAATTTTAGACCGGTAAAAAGAGTAGGTGATGTACTGAAAATATTTGCCAAAATTAGAGAAGTTATGCCTGTGAAATTATTGATGGTAGGCGATGGGCCAGACAGAGAGTCTGCCGAGTATTTGTGTAGAGAATATGGCTACTGTAACGATGTTAAATTTCTAGGTAAATCTAATGAGGTAGCACGAATATTAGCGGTATCCGATTTGTTTATTCTGCCTTCGGAAAAAGAGAGCTTTGGATTGGTAGCTCTAGAAGCGATGGCTGCAAAAATGCCCGTAATTTCTAGTGACGTAGGAGGTTTGCCAGAGGTGAATATATCTGGAGAAACAGGTTTTACGGCTCCTTTAGGCGATGTAGATAAGATGGCTAACGATGCCTTAAAACTATTAACTAATAAAGAATTATACCAACAGTTTTCGAATAGAGCATTCGAAGTTGCTAAATCCTTCGATATAAAAAATGTATTGCCGCTTTATGAAGCCGCATATAAAGAAGCTTTAGAGATATAGTATGTGGAAGTTAAAGAATAACAAACTGGAGAAAGAATATCAATTTACCTCCTTTGAAGAAGCAATCGCTTTTATTAATCGTATCGCTCCTTTATGTATCCAAGAAAATCATCACCCAGAATTAGTAAACGTATACAATAAGGTAAAGCTATCTTTTTGTACTCATGATGAAGGGAATATAGTGACCGATTTAGATTATAAATTGGCTAAGTTGATAGATGATTTATAATATACTTGTATTATAAGAAGTAAAGAGGATGATAGAAAAACACATTGAAATAGACGGAGCTAAGGGTAGAAAAATTAGCATTGATTATAGATATACCAATTGTGAAAAACCATTAATCCCCATAATTTACGTGCACGGATTTAAAGGGTTTAAAGACTGGGGTTACTCAAATTCTGTAGCAAATAATTTTGTAGAAAATGGCTTTTTCTATTTGAAATTTAATTTCTCACATAACGGTGTCACAAAAGAAAATCCAATTGATTTTGTCGACCTCGAAGCTTTTGGGAATAATAACTATTATTTAGAGTTTGTTGAACTAGGCTTGGTAATAGACTGGCTTGTGAAAGAAAACCTACCAATAGATATTTCTAAGCTTTCTCTAATAGGACACAGTAGAGGAGGAGGAATAACACTATTGAGGACTGCACAAGATAAGCGTATATATAAAGCCATTACTTGGGCTTCGGTTTGCGACTTTGAAACCCGTTTTCCTAAAGATGTTTCCGAATGGAAAACAAAGGGTATAGAGTATATTTACAATGGGAGAACAGAGCAAATGATGCCTTTGTATTTCCAATTATACACGTCTTTTTATGAGTATAAAGAGCTCTTAGATATACCAGAAAGATGTAGTGAGATAAAACAAAAAGTGTTGGTAATTCATGGAACGAACGATCCTGCTGTAGGGATTGAAGAAGCACATGCTATTTGTGAAAATGTTAAAAATTCACAGCTTGAAATTATTGATAATGCCGGACATACATTCGGAGCAATGCACCCTGCAAAAAAATATTCTTTACCTACAGATTTAAAAAGAGTGGTAAGATTGAGTATTGACTTTTTAGTGTAATCGTATTAACATAAAATCTATGAAGATTCATAACTGGACTAAATTTACCATACTCTATAGCTTAATTTGTATCGCTCATTTGTCTATCATTCAATCAGTAGATTGTGGGGATTTAAACGTATACACTAAGCCACTAATAATGCTTAGTGCTATTGGTTTTACAAGATTTTATTTAAAAGCTTACAACTATTATAAATTAATCATTTTAGCTTTTGTATTTTCTCTTTTTGGTGATGTGTTTTTATTAGGACAAGGTCTAACTGATCTGTTTTTTATAGCTGGTTTAGTATCCTTTCTAATTACTCATATTTTGTATGCTTCTTATTTTTATAAATCAGCTAATAAGAGCTGGAATAAGAATCCAATAGTTTTAGTAAGTCATTTTATGATGATTTTATTAGTAATCGGATTCTACAGTCTTATGTATCCTGGATTAGGTGATTTAAGTATTCCAGTATTGATTTATGTGTTAACTATTGCTGCTATGGGAATACTTGCTGTAAATCGTTTTCAGCTGGTTAATAATAAGTCCTTTTGGTTTATCACATTAGGAGCTGTTGCTTTTATTGTGTCAGATAGTATAATTGGTTATAATAAGTTTGTAGCCCCAATAACTAATGCATCTTTCTATATAATGCTATTTTATTGTTTAGCACAGTATTTAATCTTGAAGGGATTTGTGTTGGGTAAAGAAATGTAAAGGCATAAAAAAAGTCCTACCGGAAGCAGGACTCAAGATTTTCATCTACGGCATATAGCCTTATTGTGATAAGATTAAGAAAGTAGAATAATCTTCTGACTCAAAAGTAGAATAATTATTTTAGACTGTTACATAATTTAATCTGCTAGTCCGCTTCCGTACCTAAAGACATGAATTGTCACAGTCAAGATCTATCTTTCAACAAACTAGAAAGCTATGAATTTACTGCAATTTATTAAAAAGTTCCCAAATGAACAGAGTTGTAAAGCTCATTTTATTGAGAGTCGAATACAACAAGGAATAGAGTGTAAAAAATGTTCAAACACAGACCATTATTGGCTAAAATCAAAATATCAGTTTCAATGTAAACGATGTGATTTTCGCACTACTTTGCGTAGTGGAACATTGCTTCAATCAAGTAAGCTCCCCTATAAATATTGGTATATAACTGCTCATTTAATGAGTTCAACTAAAAAAGGGTTTTCAGCTCACGAAGTACAGCGTCAATTAGGTCATAACAGGTATGAGCCCATTTGGTTGATGATGCAAAAAGTAAGGTCTGCTATGGGAAAGGCGGAACGAAGTAGTGAGTTGAAAGGGATGGTGGAAATGGATGAAGCCTATATATCTACTCACACACCAAAGAAACAAAAAGAGCGTTTGAAGCGAGGAAAAGGAAGTCAGAAAAAACAGAAAATCATGGTGATGGCTGAGTCATTTCCTCTCGAAAATAATCAAGGGTTTACAAGTAAATTCTGTGGTAAATTTTCAATGCAAGTAAATAAAAGTGAATTAAAAGATGCTGTGAATGAAATGGTTGCTAAAACAATCAATTCTAAGACTATATTATTCACAGATATGGCAAAATCGTATCTTGATTTAAACAAAATCGTGGATACTCACATTATGGAAAAATCTTCTGTTAGTTGGGATAGTACTTTACAATGGTCGCATATTGCAATAGCTAACCTTAAACGTAACCTTTTGGGTGTTTATCATTTCGTGAAAAACGAGTACCTACAAGGGTATCTGGATGAGTTTTGCTACAAACTAAACCGAAGAAAACAGAAGGATTTATTCCAGAATCTAATTCTTGATTTAATTTAGTGGTAAACAAGCGGACTAGCAGAATATTTTTTAATAAAAAAAATTCGATACTATTTAAAATCACTATTTATCTTTTTATTATCGCCGTCGGGTATCTACTAATAATCTCATACCCACCAGTAAAATTAAAGTGGTACGATGCTCCACTTTTCCCTATGCTATCACTTATTGTTGCTATTAGCTTGCATTCTGCAATTAGTCTATTAAAATTTAATGGCTATTGGTTAAGGATTCTTACAGTTATGGTCTTATTAGCCTACTCATCAAATAAAATTTTTGTTAAAAAAAGATCAACTGAAAGTGTATATCAGATGGAAAAAGATGGTCTATTTCTTAAAGAGATTGTAACGAATAACCCGAACTTTAAAGAACTTACAATATTTAAGATAGAGAATAACATAGAACATTATGACCAAGTTTTGTTCTACAAAAGAGCCTTTTTTATTGAGAAAGGTGTTGATGTTATTATAAAACATGTACCACAATTTATAATCGGTGAATATGTTTTAGTTTGTAAAAAGGAACTACAAGACTTATTAGAAAAAGAGTTTCTCAGTGAAGTTGTATTTCAAAATGAGATAGGAATCCTTTATCAAATAATTAAAGAATATTAAGGACTTAAACTATTCTACATGCTAAATAAAATCCAGCCACAGACAAACTTATTTTACCAATTAACTTAATCCGTTTCTTCAGCTTGGGATATTTGGGGAGTTTAACTGAAGTATTCCCTTGGTGATTGATTTGAACTCGCTTAAAAGTCAACATAGGATACTCCTTTACAGTTGGAACACCCAAAGGGGTAATCGTATGTACTTTTGCCATCCAAGGGGTTATCCTACTGAAGTAATAAGTGTATCTATTTCAATCTGCTTTCTGTATAGAGTATCTATTTTATAGACATAAACCTTAACAGGCTTCTCTATCTCTTTGATGACAATTTCCTTATAGGGTTTGTCAACATAAACGGTGTCTATAGTATGCTGTATTACACTTTGACTAGTGTATCCTTTTTGAAACAAGAATAGCCACAACACAAGTATTGTAGGCATTCCAAGAAAAAATGAAGAGCGGTTAATTTTCATTTATAATTGTCCATTGTCAACAAATGAGTGATAGGTGGAGATTCCGGTGATGTTGACCACCCAAATCAGGATCAATTCGACTACAAGGAGAATTAATCCGAGGAAGAATAGAAATAAAAAAAAGCCAAACCCATTTTTGGGTGGCTTTGAACTAGTCACTCCCCAAATCAGGATCAATTCGACTGTAAGGAGAATTAATCCGAGGAAGAATAGAAATAAAAAAAAGCATAAAAAAAGACCGCCAGTAGGCAGTCTTTTTTATGTTAGTAGGCGAAAGCAATTTATTTCACAAACTGCTTCGACAACTTTTTATTTCGTGGACCTTCAGAATAGTCATAAAAACCTTCTCCAGATTTAACACCTAACTTACCTGCAGTAACCATATTCACTAATAATGGACATGGCGCATACTTAGGGTTACCGAAGCCACTGTGTAATACTTCCATTATAGAAAGACAAACGTCTAAACCGATGAAATCAGCTAAATGTAGAGGACCCATAGGATGAGCCATACCTAGCATCATAACAGTATCGATTTCTTCAACTCCTGCCACACCTTCGTAAAGTGTATAAATAGCCTCGTTAATCATAGGCATTAAAATACGGTTGGCAACAAAACCGGGATAGTCGTTTACCTCAACAGGAGATTTCTTCAGGTCTCTAGACAACTGCATGATCTGTGCTGTAACCTCATCTGAGGTAGCATAACCTCGAATAATTTCAACCAATTTCATAACAGGTACAGGATTCATAAAGTGCATCCCAATTACCTTATCTGGACGCTTTGTAGCTGCACCAATTTTAGTAATAGAGATAGAAGAAGTATTAGATGCTAATACTACGTGCTCATCGCAAACCTCATCTAACTGCGTAAATATTTTCAGTTTAATATCCATGTTTTCTGTAGCTGCTTCAACAACCAAGTCAACACCTGAAACTCCCTCTTCAATTTTAGTAAATGTATTTATATTAGAGAGTGTAGAATTTTTATCTGCTTCAGAGATTTTCTCTTTCTTAAGCATACGATCTAGGTTCTTTCCTATGGTTGCCAAACCTCTATCGAGAGAGTCTTGAGAAATATCTATTAAAGATACTTCAAACCCACATTGGGCAAATGTATGTGCTATACCATTACCCATAGTACCTGCACCAATAACTGCTACTTTTTTCATTTTTCTAGTTTATTTTCCTCTTCCTTGGAAGACAATTTTAAAGGTATAAATCAAAACTTTTAAGTCGTTAAATATCGACATATTTTCGATGTAAATAACATCGTATCTCAAACGAGCTACCATCTCATCTACTGTACTGGCATAACCAAACTTCACCATTCCCCAAGAAGTAATACCCGGTTTTACTTTATGTATATGCTTATAATGTGGTGCTTTTAATACAATTTGAGAGGCGTAAAACTCTCGTTCTGGCCTTGGTCCTACCATAGACATATCGCCAATTAACACATTCCAAAACTGAGGCAATTCATCAATCCTGTACTGCCTCATTATTTTACCCCATTTAGTAATACGAGCATCATTGTCTTGCGAGAGTTGAGGACCAAACTTTTCGGCATCTACATACATAGACCGGAACTTGATTATTTGAAACAATGTCCCATGAATACCTATTCGCTCCTGGTAATAAAATATAGGCCCTTTAGATCCAAACTTAACTAAAATGGTTGCCAATAAATATAAAGGAGAAAGGAGGAACATAGCGACTAGCGATACTACCACATCCATGATACGTTTTAAAACAAACTGCCACACAGGCATTAGGTCGTGCTTTATTTCTATGAGTGGCACATCGAACATAGACTTCATTCGTACTTTACCAGCCAGGATATCATAATTATTAGGCTTTACTTTAATTAATACATTTACTCCTTCGAGGGCATTAATAATTTCTTCCAAAATTTGATCTTGCTCAGAACGCTCAATGGCAATTAAGACCTCTTCTATTGATTCGGTCTCTATTATTTGTTTCAAATCTTTATACGATCCTAAATAGGGAACAAATGCTTTTAATTGGTATCCTTTTTCGTCCATCCCATTAACAAATCCTACAAACTGGTTACCTCCAGACTTGGGACTTTCGCTGAGGTTTTTATACATCTCTACAGCAGACTCTGCTCCACCTACAATTAGAGTTTTGAAACCTATTTTCCCTTGGTGAATTTTAGCTACTGTATGTGAAGTGAAAAGAAACCTGAAAATATAGGTGATAAAAAAATGTATCCCGAATAAGGTCGCAATTGAGCTATAGTAATTTTTATAGCTAGGGATAAGGTCGTCTAAAAGAGCAACAAAAAATATAATAAGAACACCAAAAAAACACTGTATAAGTGTTTCACCTAATTCAATGAGTCTAGACTTTCGATACACATTTCTATAATAGCCAAAAATGGTATATAGAAAGAGCCAAAAAAGGCTGATAGAAACTATACCAGTCCAAAATTTAGCATCGTATAATACCGGAATTTCAACACCAAAAAGCTGCGGTTCTACAATTTGTTTTCGATAGATAAAAAACAAAAACCAGGCTAATGAAGCCGTAAAAGCATCGAGTAAAATATACTTAAACTGTTGTAGTTTTTTATTCATTACTCCTCGTGTAACCATTTAATATTGTCAAAATAGAAGGTGGCTGACTCTGCATTTACCCCCTTTTGCATGCCTATAAAAACACCGTATTCATCTGCTGAGCTACCCAAATTCACTTGGTTAGTCATATGAACATAAATCTTATTCCATACATAGCTTGAATCAATATGAAGGGATTCAAAGCGACTAATTTCTCCTGTTTCAGCAGACTTCATTGCAACACCTATTTTAAAAGAATGGTCACATTTATAATCGAGTTCCAACATGGTCTGATTATAAATTGAATTTAAACTGGTAAACTCAGAACTTATCAATTCAAAAAAATCATGAACTGTATCTAACTCAATAAGCCCACTACTATAGCCTTCGAACACAAGACTGTCTGCGAAGGTTTTCAACAAGCTGGTATCGCTATCGTCTGAAGCTTCTATGATTACACCAGCATCCTCAAAATCCTCTACGAATAAAAAATTCGTTCGTTCGGTATAGCTGGTAGTAGCAAAAACACTTACAGTACTGTCGCTAACTAAAGTAATTCTGCTTTCTTCTACTTGGATAGTACTCTCTAAATCGTATAAATTACAGGCATTATAAAAAGGGTAACGTATACGTGTAGCAGAAATACCATTTGCTTTTATACCTGCAAAAATTGAGAATTGATGTTCGCCATCTGCCAAAATAGGGACAGTACAAGGAAGCTCAAAAGCACCTAAAAACACCCCATCCATAGTTACCCATGCATCGGTGATCTTTTGCGAGTCAGAACCTTCAAAACTCTCGGTTTCTAAATCTATAGATGAGATGTGTAAATAAGAAGGGGTACCTGCTTTAAATTGTTCTTTAGAACATGAATTAAATAATAAAGCTATAAAAACGATTAATAAACTATTACGCATCAAGATAGGTTTTGTCTTTTTCAGATTATTTTTTGCTACTATCAATAAACTTCTTAGTGTCGCCTTAACGAGCCTATTTAACAAATATTGTGCAAAAACTAGAAAGTAAAAATACAAATTACTTTAGTTATCCACACATAAACATTCCTACGCAGAAACAACCCTAAAGAACTCATTATCAACAAACAAAAAACAACAAAAAAGCTACCCTAAGAAAACAGCGTTCGCACAAGAGTCTAAATTTCTTAAAATCCTAAAACAAGGCTAAAATTAGCTACAGTTGTATTCCGTTTTTTTTGCTAGACTCTTACATTTTAATAGCTTCGCAGTCTATGCAATTAGTTGACAAAGCCAAACATCAAGGGAGTAGAAAAAGACTCATTTCTGAATTAAAAGAAATGGGAATTGAATCTATGCAGGTTCTAAGTGCCATGCTGAAAGTACCTCGTCATTTTTTCTTCGACTCTTCTTTCGAATCGCACGCATATCAAAACAAAGCATTCCCTATAGGAACAGATCAAACTATCTCTCACCCTTATACGGTCGCATTTCAAACAGAAGTACTCGCAATAAAAAAAGGAGATAAGGTGCTGGAAATCGGGACAGGGTCTGGATACCAAACAGCGGTACTTTTTCAATTAGGTGCTGAAATTTATTCTATAGAAAGACAGCATCAACTTTTTGACAAGACTAAGCAGTTATTAGCTACTATGAAAGTAAAAGCTTTTTTACATTATGGCGATGGTTATGATGGACTGCCAGAAAAAGGACCTTTTGATAAAATTATAGTTACCGCAGGAGCTCCTAATATACCTGAAAAACTCTTTCAACAATTGAGTATTGGAGGAATGATGATAGTCCCTATTGGAACAGGTAGCCAGGTAATGACTCTGATAATAAAAACAGCTACTACTACATACAAAAAAGTAGAGTTTGACAACTTTAACGAAACTAATTTTCGGTTTGTACCTATGTTAAAGGACAAAAAATAAATTGATAAGGGATTTAAATAGGGAAAGTCAAAATGGTCTTATTGTCAAAAGAGTAGTTAAAGACTGGGTTGGGCTTCGAGTACCTCAGCCTGACAACAAATAAATTGTCCCTTGAGGCTCTCGAAAGGCTACAATTTGATGCAAACAGATACAATAAGAACACACTCCTGCTTGGAGAAATGGCTGTAAGACAAATTACCTTAAACTCACCTTTAGATATACAGGCTGATGGTCGGAGTATTTAAAATCCATATCTATTACAGCTACAGAATCGACGTGTACATTAGGTGAAACTAGGAAATGGTCTATCACAGAAGTATAACTTTCTCCTTTGGAATAGGGTTTATCAAGTTTCCTATTGGTAGCTGTATTTACATCGGCAACCCATTTCCAACCTTCAGGAATATCTTCGTCGCTAAACCTCGCATTTAAATATTCTTCTGGAACCCCTTTAGGTTTATAGTTGGGGGGGCTCTGATTCCAATCCCCACCAATTACTATATAGTTACCTTTTTCAAATTCAGCTTCAGCAAAATCTAGTAATTGGTTCATTTCTTTATTCTTTTTCTTTCCAGACTTATCGTAAGCAGAGTTATGAATATTTACCACTAGTAAGTCCGCACGATCGAGTTCAATCCTTTGAGTTAGGAAACACCGTTTCAAAAAGAACAATCTTTTAGGCCATAAACTCTCGGTTCTCAGATCGTAACGATAGGCATCGCTAACCTCAAATTTAGACATAGAAAATAACCCTCCATAAGTAGGCCCCATAGGCTTAGTGATAGGAATAGGGACAAAAGTAGAAGCGTAATTTAATCCAAAATGAGACTTATAAGCTCCACCCAAACTATTTACTTCTTGTAAAAAATCTAATTTTTGCGATCGCCAACTAAAGCTATCTACCTCCTGAAAGAGGAAGAAGTCAACCTGCGGGTTATCTTTCACAAATGCTAAGGCACCGTCCATATTTTTACGAACAGTTTTTTTAGATTGGAATACATCATTTCCTCCATCATAGAAAAAATCGGACTCTTCTCCCAAGCCAAAAAAGCCAACATTCCAAGAAATAAACTCGAATACCGAGTCGGAGTAAGAAATCAGAGAATCCTCTGGAGTAACCAGACTAATTTCATCATCAAAATGATGTTCTGTAATAGTCCCAAATGCGATTACACCTAATACATAAAACCCAAAACAGGCAGATAAAAACAAACTTATTTTAACGACTTTATATATAACTTTCATAATTACTTTGTTTTATTCCAAGTTTTAAACTGGTCTTGCTGCTGTAGTCTATCGGCAGGAACAGTTCTAAGCGGCTCGCATTCTCTAAGGGTATTCATACAATCGGAAGGTAACTGTTGATAAAGTGCGGTTCCTTTACTTTTCCAATTAATCATTTGTTCACTTACGTCTTTCACAACTTTTGCAGGGTTTCCAACTGCAATTTTTTTCTCAGGAATTACGGTGTTTGCAGGAACAAAACACAAAGCACCAATTATACTGTTGGCTCCAATTTCGCAGTCATCCATAATAACTGCATTCATCCCAACCAGTACATTTTCACCAATGGTACCCCCATGAATGATTGCACCATGTCCTATATGAGCCGATTTCTTTAATATTACCGTAGTTCCAGGAAACATATGAATAGTACAATTTTCTTGCACATTACATCCATCTTCTATAATAATCTCACCCCAATCTCCACGTATAGCAGCACCAGGGCCTATATACACATCTTTACCAATAATTACATTTCCTGTAACATTAGCCTGAGGGTGTACAAAGGAACTTTCGTGTATCACAGGTTTATATCCGTTAAATTCAAATATCATTTTGTTGTCGGTTGATCGTTCTTAGTTGTTGGACTTATAGTTCAAATATACTCAAATTAAGGATTGACTAGTACTTCAAACTAGTTAGAAATGAAATGTCATCCTGAGTTTATCGAAGGATAGAAAATTCATTTATTCACTTCGACAAACTCAGCGTGACAAACGAATTCTTAATCAATCAATACACTTCGCTTCTCTCTTCAACAGATTTACCAAGCCATTTTCAAACTGAATTTCAGCTTCACTCAAGTTTCTCCTCTTGGCATAATAAGTCAAAATGGCTTTCTGTTTCTCCTTAATCTCATCAATAGCAAAAAGCACTTTTCCAGAACGTCGAGCGTAGTAATCAGCAAGATGTTCCAAGCTTTCGTTTTCTATGCAATAATCAATTTCTGCATAAATCAAACTCATTAAATCATCTGCTTTTTCGAGCATAGCAAAACAAGCATTTCCGTAGGTATGCAAAAGTTTTATTAAATATTTATCTGAGTTAAACTTAAACTCATACTCTTTCAAGCGCTTACGCATTGCTGTATACCCCTCTTCACCTTGAGTGGTAGTTCCAAGCAGCAAAATAGAATCTGTTTTACAGCGACCAAAACATTTTTCTTTCTTCTCTATCTTATCTACTACTTTCTGAGCCATTTTCCTGAATGCTGTGAGTTTCCCTCCAGCAATAGAAATTAGACCGTTTTCAGCTTCAAAAATTTCATCTTTTCGAGAAACTTCGGAAGGTGACTTCCCTTTTTCGTGTATCAATGGTCGCAATCCAGCCCATGAAGACTCAACATCCTTTGAGCATAAATTCAGGTTTGAAAACATCTCATTAGCTGCGTTTAAGAGGTACTCCATATCCTGCCATGTACAAATAGGCTTTTCTAAACTATCCTGATACTCCGTATCTGTAGTTCCTAAATAAACCTTACCCTCTCTTTTTACAGCAAACACCATTCTACCGTCGGGAACATCAAAATACATGGAGTGTTTTAATGGGAACCTATCTTGTGAAAACACCAAATGCACACCTTTAGTGATATACAAATGTTTGTCCATGCTCTCCGAATTCTTTTTTCTCAATTGATCTACCCATGGCCCAGTGGCGTTTACCACATATTTAGCATTAAACGTATAGGATCCACCATCTACTAAATCTGTTGTCCTTACCCCACTTATCTGCCCATCGGATAAAATAAATTCATTAAGTTCTAAATAATTAAATGCACTTGCGCTATAGCTCACAGCTGTTTTTAAAACCTCCATGGTTAACCGTGCATCATCGGTACGGTATTCATAATACAAACCAGCACCCAACAAGCCATCTTCAGAAAGCATACACTCTTCTGATTTTGCTTGCTGTTTAGACAACATTATTCGTCTTTCTTTTTTACGAACACCTGCAATTAAATCGTAAACCCAAAGCGCTAAGGAGGTAGAAGCAAAACCCAGACTACCACTTTTGTAAATTGGAAGTAATAACTTTTCGGGATACACTAAATAGGAGGCGTTTTGATACAGCATTGCACGTTCTTTACCAACCTGTCGTACAAGGTTAAATTCTAACTGCTTTAGATAACGCAAGCCTCCATGAATTAATTTTGTGGAACGCGAACTTGTTCCTGCAGCAAAATCTTGTTTCTCTAAAAGCAACACCTTCATTCCACGAGATGCAGCATCCAAAGCAATCCCAGAACCTGTTATTCCTCCACCTACAACAATAAGATCGTAGTGTTGGCTCGAAGCTTGTTCAAGGTTTTGTAGTCTCTTGGTACTATTTAAACTGTTATTCATTAATAGGATCTCGTTTTATTATGATCGATGGTAATTGAGCTATCAGCAGTCGGCTCTCAGTACTAAGAAAGCTAAGCACTGTAAATTGCAAACTGAGTACTGATCATTGATCTACCCAGTTCATAGTTCTCTTTATAGCTTCATCCCAGCGTTCACTTTTTGCTTTTCGCCAAGAATCTTTTTGCTTAGAAATGAAAACCTTGTCAACACTTCTTTTTTCTTTTATTTCTTCTAAAGACCATAAACCTATTGCATAAGCTGCTAGATAAGCGGCTCCAATTGCAGTGCTTTCTATTAGGTCTGGTCTTTCTATTTCTACATTTAGAATATCAGCTTGAAACTGCATCAGATAATCATTAGCACAAGCGCCACCATCAACTTGGAGTTTTTTTAGTTGTATTCCGGAATCTTTTTGCATTGCATCTAATACATCCTTCGACTGATAAGCCAAAGATTCTAAAGTAGCTTTAACAATATGATTTTTTCCTGTATCTCTGGTTAATCCGAAAATTGCCCCCCTAGAATACATATCCCAATAAGGTGTTCCTAAGCCTGCAAAAGCTGGAACTACATATACATCCTTATCCTCTGTAGTCTGAGCAATTTCTTGAGTTTCTTTAGCGTGGTCGATAACTTGTAATCCATCCCGTAACCACTGTATAGCAGCGCCAGCAACAAAAACAGAACCTTCTAGAGCATAGGTAACTTCCCCGTTTACTCCCCAAGCAATCGTATTTAATAGTCCGGAAGGAGATTTCTGGATTTCGTCCCCAGTATTCATCAGCAAAAAGCAGCCTGTACCATAGGTATTTTTGGCCATCCCTTTTTCAAAACAAGCCTGACCAAATAATGCTGCCTGCTGATCGCCGATCATAGCAGTAATAGGAATAGAACCCAATTTAGATTGATAATCACCAAAATGTGAAGCGGAATCTTGAACATTAGGCAGCATAGACTTAGGTATACTAAGTGCATTTAAAAGTTTCTCATCCCATTCTAAGTTCTTGATATTGTATACTAGTGTTCTAGAAGCGTTGGAATAATCTGTAGCATGGACCGTCCCAATTGTGAGTTTCCACAACAACCAAGTATCTATAGTCCCAAAACATAAATCTCCTTTATCTGCTTTTTCTCTAGCACCTTCTACATGGTCTAAAATCCATTTAATTTTCGTTCCAGAAAAATAGGAATCAATCACCAATCCGGTATTTTCCTTGCAATAGTCAGTTAAACCATTTTTGCGCAGTTCCTCACAAATGGGAGCCGTTCTTTTATCTTGCCAGACAATTGCATTGTAGATAGGTTCTCCCGTTTCTCTATCCCATACCACAGTAGTTTCTCGCTGGTTAGTGATCCCAATAGCCAAAACTTCTCCTGTTTTCACCTCAGGCAAACTCAACAGCTCGTTAAGCACCTCTTCCTGGCTCTCCCAAATTTCTTTTGGGCTATGTTCTACCCAAGCTTGCTGTGGAAAAATTTGGGTAAACTCTTTTTGTTTTATAGCAATACAAGCTCCATCTTCATCGAATAATACGGCTCTAGAACTAGTAGTTCCTTGATCTAAGGAAATTATATATTTTGACATGTGCTTATCTTAAGAAAGCTCTAAAATACTAAAAAATAGTATGCGCGCATAAAATTAATCTCATCTTAATAAAACAACCTATTAGGTAATCATACTATTTATATAAAACCAGTTTACGAACGCTAGTTTCTCCATCTTCAAACGTAGTTTTTATAAATATAAAATTAGAGTTAGAAGCTGTTAATTGAAAACGTAATGAATTAGTATTCGCAGGCAATAATTCGAGTGACAGTTTACCACCATACAGGTCAAATGTCTCGACTTTAGTAATGTATTTATCACTAGAAATTTCAACTTGAGACATAGTAGGATTTGGAAACACGCGCAAGTTACTCTTCGCATGGTGGTTACCTAAAGCTAAGTCAGACTCTAACAACTTAACCAGTAAAGTACGTCGTGCATAATCGTAATCATCAACTAATTCTTGATTCAGTATTGAATCTCCACTAATATGGCAGACCATATAAAAGTCTCCATTGGGATCTCTATACATACTCTGCATACTCTCGCCACCGTTTTCACTAAAAACATTTAAATTATACTCAACACCATCAGCATTAAAGGCTGCTAAAAAAAGATCACTCCCTACTGATTCTACGGTATCAACTTCTAAATTTAAAACTCCACTATAATAACCACTTAAATAAAAATTATCGAATTCATCAGTCATTACATCCCTAAAATACAAGTCACCTTGAGTATTAATTACTCGATCCCATAATAAATTCTGCTCATCATCGAACCCAATAAAGTAAGAGGATTGATTAACAGAACCACCCCAGCCAGAAAAACTTAATGTATGTGTATTTACAGAAGCAACTACATTGCCATTTGAAAGTTCTACAGCATCGCTAATTCGAACAGACCCAGAAGAGTACTGCCCCAATGTATAACTCCATTTTACTGGCCCAATTCTTTCGAGCCCACATAAAAAAGCACATTCATTATAAGAACTTTGATGATAAAAATTATATGAATCAAATTCTGTTGGGCTACTACAGGAACCAATTTTATAGCCTGTAATTAAATAACTATCATCATAAACTTTAAATTGATCTAAATAATCTTGACACTTATTCAGGTAAATATAATCCTGCTCTACAGGCTTCACCGCTAATAAAGAAAACGCTCTGTCTATTATTAATGTGTCGCTACCCAAAGTACAAGAGCATATAGAATCTAAGGGTTCAAAATGTAATAATGCATGCATCATTAGATCCTCGTCAAAATACAAATCAGATAGCCAATTACTACAATCACTATCTAGACCTATATCTCCTAAAAAAGCACCATTACTATCGTATTTTAATATATGACTTATACGTTGGTCGCCAGAAGAAACACTCTCTATCTGATTTATGGTATGATTGTTAGTAGTAGAAAATGAGACATATACATTGTCTGAATAATCCACCCTTACCAAAAGGTTATTTGTATAGCGTAAGAGTATATCTGATGTTTGTTCAGAAATCACTTTTAACCATTCCATACCACCTTCCTCATTAAACTTAACTAAAAAAACAGAGTACATATTCTCTGAGCCTAACACTACACCATCAACCTCCATTTGATCTCTAAAAATACCTGCCATAAATTTTTCTGATAAAGAATTTACAGCGACATCAGTAGTAGACGATAACTCGCCAGCTAGAATTTGACTTACACTGGACACATAATAATCCTGAGAATATAAGTGAAAACTATTCAAAAAAAATAATATTAAAAAACATCTCATAACTTAAAATTTAATTATTCAATTAGCAATATACTAATATTAAGACACTTAAACGAAAGCATGTAAAAAACTAATTACAAATTAATCTCCATATTTTGACTAATAAAATATGTAGATTTGATTGAATAATAATTCTATCATATGCACACATACAAGGTTCAAACAAAAGATCAGCTATTCTTACATGTACACCAATGGAATGATCATAAGAAACCAAAAGGTACCATTTGCATCATCCACGGACTAGGAGAACACCAAGGTCGATATGAACATGTAGCAAAATTTTATTCAGACAATGGATTCCAAGTGTATAGCTACGATCAAAGGGGGCATGGTAAATCTGAAGGAAAGAGAGGTCATACTCCAGGAATAGACTATAACTTAGATGATCTAGAGCGTGTATTAAAAACCCTACCACATCAACATCTATTCTTATATGGTCATAGTTTTGGAGGTAATGTACTGGCGAATTTCTTACTTAGAAAGCAACCGAAATACCTTAAAGGAGCTATTTTATCTGCAGCATGGTTACAACTAGCGAAAGAACCAAATTCGATAGACACGGGCCTCGCGAAAATTATGAATAATATTCTACCGAGCTTAACTCAGAACAACAAACTCGATGCTAAGGACTTATCAGAAGATGAATCTATTTGTAAAGACTATTTAGAAGACCCTTTGAACCACAATCAAATTTCTGTGCGTTTATTTTCAGACTTCTACCCAGCCGGAAAATGGGCTATAGAAAATGCTCATAAACTATCTGTAAAAACACTACTTATTCATGGAAAAGACGATGCGATAATTAGTAAATCAGGGACCGAAGACTTCACAAAAAATAGTAAGGGTATGGCCAGCTACAAAATTTTCAAAAACACCAAACACGAGCCACACAACGACTTAACCAAACACGAAGTTTTTACTTATACTTTGAACTGGATGGAGGGAATCTTGAGTTGATAGTGGGCTGATAAGCCCTGAAACAAACCACTAATCAATCCATTAAATCATTTCACTACAATACCTATATTTTCGTAACTTGCGAAGCTCCTTAAGGGAGCTTTTTTAGTTTAGAAAACAAGAGATTAAAGGAATATATGACACTTAAGAACTATGCCTTAGGGCAATGGACTGCAGGAGAAGGAAAAGGACAAGATTTATTTAATGCGGTTACAGGAGAAAAAATCGCCGAAACTAGCAGTAAAGGATTAGATTTTGGAGAAATGATGGACTACGCACGTGAGGTGGGTGGACCAACACTTCGCAAAATGACCTTCCACGAAAGAGGAAGAATGCTAAAAGCTTTAGCACTTCATCTAATGGAAATAAAAGGTAAATTTTATGCTTCCAGTGCTCAATCGGGTGCTACCAAAGTAGATTCTTGGATTGATATTGAAGGTGGGATAGGAAACTTGTTTGCATACGCTAGTCTTAGAAAACAATTCCCTGACGAATCTTTTTATGTAGACGGAGAACACGCTCCTCTCTCTAAAGGAGGTAGCTTTATTGGTCAACATATTTGCGTTCCTAAACAAGGTGTTGCTATTCATATAAACGCTTTTAACTTCCCTATATGGGGGATGTTAGAAAAGATAGCTGTAAACTTATTAGCAGGAGTTCCCGCCATAGTAAAACCAGCAACGGTTACCTGTTATGTAACAGAGTTGATGGTGAAAGAAATCGTTGATGCGAAAATTCTTCCAGAAGGAGCTCTACAGCTGATTTGTGGTTCTGCAAGAGGAATCCTTGAGACCGTTACTTCTCAAGATGTGGTAACCTTTACAGGTTCTGCCTCTACAGGTAGAATGTTGAAATCTCACGAAAACATCATTAATGAATCTGTGCCTTTCAATATGGAAGCCGATTCTTTAAACTGTTGTGTTTTAGGTGAAGACGTAAACCCTGGAGATATAGATTTTGACATTTTCATTAAGGAAGTACAAAGAGAAATGACGGTTAAAGCAGGACAGAAATGTACTGCCATTCGTCGTATTATCGTTCCAGCAAACAAAGTGGAAGATGTACAAATAGCCCTGGGTAAACGTTTGGCAAAAACAACTATCGGAGATCCTTCAGTAGAAGGAGTTCGCATGGGATCGCTTGCTGGTTTAGACCAAAGAGAAGAAGTAAAAGAGAAAGTATTGGAGCTTGCAAAAACACAAGAAATTGTTTTTGGTGACTTGAATAATTTCGACGTTGTAGGAGCTGATAAGGAAAAAGGAGCTTTCCTCTCTCCTATCTTATTCTTAAACGAAGATCCATTTACTAAAACTGATTGTCACAATATTGAAGCCTTTGGTCCTGTAAGTACGATCATGCCTTATAAAGGAATTGATGAAGCTATTGAATTAGCCAAAATGGGTAAAGGTTCTTTGGTTTGTTCTATCATCACTGCAGACGATAGTATCGCTAAAGAATTTGTGATGGGTGCTGCTGCAAACCACGGTCGTATATTGATCTTAAATGCCGACTGTGCTAAGGAAAGTACAGGTCACGGTTCTCCTATGCCTTTATTATCTCACGGTGGTCCTGGACGTGCCGGTGGTGGTGAAGAAATGGGTGGTATGCGTGGTGTAATGCACTATTTACAACGCACAGCTATTCAAGGTCACCCAACAAGCATTACTAAGGTTACCAATGTATTCCAATACGGAGCAGAGCAAACTGAAAAGGATGTGCATGTATTCCGTAAACATTTTGAAGAATTAGAAATTGGTGAGACTGTTTTCACACATAAGAGAACGATTACCGAAGGCGATATCGTAAACTTTGCGAATGTTTCTTGGGATCATTTCTACGCTCATACCGATGTAACTTCCTTAGACGGGACAATTTTCGAGGAAAGAGTAGCACATGGATATTTCATCCTTTCGGCAGCAGCAGGTTTATTTGTTGATGCGAAAAAAGGACCTGTTTTATTAAACTACGGTTTAGAGGAATGTCGCTTTGTAAAACCTGTTTATGCAGGAGCTACAATTGGTGTACGCTTTACCGTAAAAGAAAAGGTTGATCAAGAAAAACGTTCTGAAGAGGATATCGCTAAAGGAATTGTAAAGTTCTTAGTAGATGTATTCGATGAAACAGGCGAAACAGTAGCTATCGCTACTATCTTGACAATGGTAAAAAAAATAGATCAAAACAACTAATATGGGAAATCCTATAGAACAAGGTGGTGTAAATGTATCCATCGAGAATAATATAGCAAGCATAGAGTTTCATCATCCTTTGAGTAATTCACTACCAGGAAAAGTATTGCAAGAACTTGCAAATACCATTACCGAATTAGGAACTAAGGATGCTGTAACTGTAATCATTTTAAAAAGTGCTGGAGAAAGAGCTTTCTGTGCAGGTGCTTCTTTTGATGAATTGATTAGTATTGATGACTTAGAAACTGGAAAAGTATTCTTTAGTGGATTCGCCAATGTGATTAACGCTGCTCGTAAGTGTCCGAAACTAATTATCGGTCGTGTGCAAGGTAAAGCTGTTGGTGGTGGTGTTGGAATGGCTTCGGCTGTAGACTATTGTATGGCTACAAAATTCGCTTCGGTTAAACTGAGTGAGTTGGCTGTAGGAATTGGTCCTTTTGTAGTTGGACCTGCCGTAGAACGCAAAATTGGCATGTCGGCAATGAGCCAACTAGCAATAGATGCTACCGAATGGCAAACTGCACAATGGGCAAAAGACAAAGGTTTATATACCGAGATTTTTGACTCAGCAGACGAAATGGATGAAGGGATTGCTAAATTGGCTAACACTTTGGCTAATTCAAACCCTGAGGCAATGCAAATGTTAAAGAAAGTTTTCTGGGAAGGTACAGAGCACTGGGATGACTTATTAGTAGAAAGAGCTGCCATGAGTGGTAAACTCGTTCTATCTGACTTCACCCGTAATGCCATCAATAAATTCAAGAAGAAATAAAAAAATGGCTAAAAAAGCGATCGATAAAAAGACTTTACAAGAGGCGTATACTCTAATGAGCACGGCACGTGCCATGTCTGATTTATACGAAAACAACGCGCCTGTTACCGGTAAGTATGTACACGCAACTTCTCGAGGACACGAAGCTATTCAGTTGGCATTAGGAATGCAATTGCTTCCTCAAGACTGGGTTTCTCCATACTACCGCGACGACTCAATTTTGTTGGGTATTGGAATGAAACCTTACGAGCTGATGCTACAGCTCTTAGCAAAAAAAGACGATCCCTTTTCGGGAGGTAGAACCTACTACTCCCACCCTAGTTTAAATAGGGAGGATATGCCTAAAATACCTCATCAATCATCAGCTACTGGAATGCAAGCTATTCCTACTACTGGAGTTGCTATGGGGATTCAATATTTAGAACAACAAAAACTAGCGAAAGATTACGGAAAAGAGCTACCAGTAGTTGTTTGTTCTATTGGAGATGCTGCGATGACGGAAGGTGAGATTTCTGAAGCACTTCATATGAGTGCTTTGAAACAATTTCCAATCATCTTTTTAGTTCAAGACAACGAGTGGGATATTTCGGCACATGCCTCAGAAATTCGTGCCAACGATGCTTCTCAATACATTAAAGGATTTACAGGAATAGAACTTCGCACCATCGAAGGGAATGACTTTATCGAGTCTTATGCAACTGTAAAAGAAGTTATAGAAACGATACGTGAAGAACGCCGTCCTTTTATGATACACGCCAAAGTACCCCTTTTAGGACACCATACATCGGGAGTTCGTAAAGAATGGTACCGCGACGACTTAGAAGAACATGAACAAAGAGATCCTTTACCAATATTGATTCAACAATTACTGGACAATGGGTTTACTCAAAAAGAGATTGATGCCATTGATGCTAAAGCAGTTACATTTGTACAATCCGAATACGATAGAGCTTTACTAGCAGAAGATCCTACACCAGAAGACTTGTTTACACACGACTTCGCTCCTACTCCAATTACAGAGGAGAAAGGAGAACGATCGCCAGCAGGAAAAGAGCAAACCGTAATGGTAGATTCTGCTCTTTTTGCCATACAAGAGATTATGGCAAAACACCCAGAGTCTCTATTATACGGACAAGATGTTGGTCATCGCTTAGGAGGTGTATTCCGCGAAGCAGCTACACTGGCACAGAAATTTGGGAACGATAGAGTTTATAATACACCTATTCAGGAAGCCTTTATTATCGGTTCTACAGTGGGTATGTCTGCAGCAGGTTGTAAACCAATTGTAGAGGTTCAGTTTGCCGATTATATATGGCCAGGTCTCAACCAATTATTTACTGAGGTTAGCCGCTCTTGCTATTTATCTAATGGTAAATGGCCTGTAAGCGCTATCATACGCGTACCTATTGGAGCTTATGGCTCTGGTGGACCTTACCACTCTTCATCTGTAGAGTCTATCCTTACCAATATCCGTGGTATTAAAATAGCTTACCCTTCTACAGGTGCAGATTTAAAAGGCTTGATGAAGGCTGCTTATTACGATCCTAATCCAGTAGTGATGTTGGAGCATAAAGGTTTGTATTGGTCTAAGATTAAAGGAACCGAAGGTGCTAAGACGGTTGAGCCGGATGAAGACTATGTAATTCCTTTCGGGAAAGCACGAATTTCTTTAGAAGCTGAAGAATCGAATATTGAAGCTGGAAATTCTTTGGTAGTAATCACTTATGGTATGGGTGTATATTGGGCAAATACAGCTGCTAAATCTCATAAAGGAAAAGTAGAAATTTTAGATCTAAGGACTTTAGCTCCGTTAGATAGAGAGGCTATTTTTGCATCGGTACGCAAGCATAATAAATGCATTGTAGTTACAGAAGAACCTAAAGGGTTTGGGTTTGCTCAAGCCTTAGCTGGAGAAATTCAACAAGAATGTTTTGAAAGCTTAGATGCCCCAGTAAGAGTTCTGGGTGCAGAAAATATGCCAGCCATTCCTCTTAACAGTACTTTGGAAGCAACCATGATTCCGAATGCAGAGAAGGTTGAAGAGGTGATGAAAGAGATTTTGGATTATTAAGAACATCAGGAGAAAAGAATACAGGAGTCAGAATTATGAAGGTTAAGATTTAATATGAATGAAAACCTGATCTACTCTTCGCTCGATAAATCTCCAAATTATATTTATAAAAAAGGCAATCATATGATTGCCTTTTTTATTTCTATTAATTGGAGGTATCCATTATAAAAGACTCGTAATTGTCTGGACTAATAATTTCAAATTGATGATTTAGGTAATAGTTCGTAATATCATTTTCGGTATTTAAAGGGGTGTAATCGCAGAATTAGCGTTTATTTTGCGATTACACTCCCAGTATAACCGAAAAAAAGCACAGATATATTAATTGAATTCGGACTAAAAAAGAATTAATAGGTACAAAAAAGCCCCAAATGAAAATTCATTTGGGGCTGTTTTTGTGTTATACTTTACAGACTATTTAGCTGCAAGTGCTTTGTTATAGTTATCTATCGCTACAAAGTAGTCTGGATCTTCAAGTACGTTAACATCACAGATTTTCTCTGCTTTCTTAATCAACTTAACACAATCGCTACTAAGGTGTCTTAGGTGGATAGTTTTCCCATTATTCTGGTAGCGTTCGGCTAATTTATTGATGGCTTCAATTGCAGACTGGTCCATAATTTTAGATTCTTTAAAATCTATAATTACCTCTTTTGGATCTTCAGATAATTCAAATTTAGAATTAAACAATTCGATTGAACCAAAGAATAAAGGACCGTAAATTTCGTAGTGCTTCACACCGTGATCATCAACAAATTTACGAGCTCTAATACGCAGTGCATTTTCCCATGCAAAAACTAATGAAGCAACAATAACACCAGCAATTACAGCAATTGCTAGATCGAAAAGAACGGTTAATACGGTAACCAAAACAATCACGATAATATCTGCTAAAGGAATCTTATTCCACACTTTAAAAGTACTCCATGCAAAGGTTCCAATAACCACCATAAACATAACCCCTACTAGCGCGGCAATAGGCACCATTTCAATATAAGCTGAGGCAAATAGAATAAAACAAAGTAATGCTAAGGCAGCAACAATTCCAGATAAACGTCCTCTACCACCAGATTTAATATTAATGATACTTTGTCCGATCATGGCACAACCACCCATACCACCAAAGAAACCATTCACAATATTAGCAGCCCCTTGAGCCACACATTCTTTGTTTCCATTTCCGTGTGTTTCTGTTAACTCATCTACTAAATTTAGAGTCATTAAAGATTCTATTAAACCAATAGCAGCAAGGATTAATGCGTAGGGAGTAATGAACTTCAAAGTAGCAAAAGACAAGTCGATCATTGGGATATTAAAAGTAGGTAAACCTGCTTTTATTCCTTCTCCACCTCCTGCAACAATGAAAGATTTAACCGTTTCTGTTTCTACCTCACCAAAGATCACGATTAGGGAAACTGTAATTATAGCGATAAGTGCAGCTGGAAGCTTTTTAGTAAGCATTGGTAAGAAATACATAATCCCCATAGTTAGACCTACTAAACCTAACATGATATATAAAGGAGTTCCAGCAAGCCATTCGCCCTCGCTCTTAAACATCCCTAGTTGAGAGGTGAAAATCACAATTGCCAAACCGTTTACAAAACCCATCATCACTGAATGAGGAATCATACGTACAAACTTCCCCATTTTAAAGAAACCTGCAGCAGCTTGAAAAACCCCTGTTAATATTAAAGTCGCAAATAGATACTGGAGACCCATCATGGCACCAGGCTCACCCATTGCATTCCCTTCGGAAACTAAACTTACCATTACTACAGCTAAGGCTCCTGTAGCACCAGAAATCATCCCTGGGCGACCACCAAAAATAGCGGTAATTAAGCCCATCATAAATGCACCATATAGACCAACAATTGGAGAAATCCCCGCTACAAAGGCAAATGCTACTGCTTCGGGAACTAAAGCTAAAGCTACGGTTAACCCAGATAAAACATCATCTTTCACAGACCCATCACTAGCTGTAATAAACTTAAATGCTGACTTCATAATTTTTCGTTTTTAAGAGCGGCAAAAATAGGATAATAAACACTATGAGCAGCTTACAAAGGAGGATATTTTCATATCTTAGTTTCTCATTAAACACTTCACGTTATGGAAACTGAAATCATTATCGTTAAATTTTGGGCATTTTTTTTCATCACATTTTCAATCCCATTAATCGCAAGTAAATCAACACTCACATCTTTAATAGAATTATCAAAAGACAAATCATTCATCTTTATCACAGGTTTTATTTCGCTAGTCATGTGTATCCCTTTAATATTAATAAATAATGTTTGGAGAGCAGATATTGTTGGGTTTACAACGTTCATCGCATGGATGGGAATTATAAAAGGTATGGTCCGTATCTACAATCCAGGAATGGTAATAAGTCTAGCAGAAAAGTTTACTGTAAGCTCCTTAAGGCTTGCAGGATTGGTTACATTTATCATAGGTATTGCTATGGCATATGCAGGGTATAATCCTTATTGGTGTTAGGCTCTCATTTATACTCATTGGAACTTAAACAAACATTCATCTTATCTAAAAACAAGCTAAAATTTTAGTCATAAAAAAACGACTTCTTGGAGCTAAGACAAATGCAAATACTACCTTAGCAACCTAATTTTTTTTGACTAGAGATGAAGCAACTTATAGAATGCGTACCTAATTTTTCGGAGGGTTCCGATATGGCTGTAATTAAACAAATTACAGATGTTATAGAAACCGTTGAAGGTGTAAAACTACTTAATGTAGATCCAGGAAAAGCTACTAACCGTACAGTTGTAACCTTTGTGGGTACACCCGAAGAAGTTATAGACGCTGCATTTTTAGCGATCAAGAAAGCTTCAGAACTCATTGATATGAGCAAGCATTCTGGAGAACATCCACGTATGGGAGCTACAGATGTTTGTCCATTAGTACCTATTGCAAATATAGAAATGGACGAGGTGGTTACTTACGCTCATAAATTAGGAGAACGTGTTGGAAGAGAACTAGGAATTCCTGGTTATTACTATGAAAACGCAGCGACCTCAGCTAACAGAACAAACCTAGCTGTAGTACGTAAAGGAGAATACGAAGCTTTAAAAGCGAAGTTAGTAGACCCAGAATGGAAACCAGATTTCGGTCCAGCAGAATTTGTAAAAGCAGTTAATTCAGGTGCTACTGCAATTTCAGCTCGCGACTTCTTAATAGCATACAACGTAAATTTAAACACCACCTCTACACGTAGAGCTAATGCTGTAGCTTACGACATTCGTGAAAAGGGAAGAATAAAAAGAGAAGGCGAAAAACTTTCGGCTGCTATCGTAAAAGATGCAGATGGCAACACTTTATGGACTCCAGGCTCACTAAAACACGTAAAGGCTATTGGTTGGTTTATTGAGGAATATGGTGTAACACAGGTTACCATGAACCTTACCAATATAAAAGAGACTCCTTTTCATATAGCATTCGATGAGACTGCTAAAAAAGCTGCTGCTCGAGGAATTAGAGTTACAGGCTCAGAACTTGTAGGTTTAGTACCTAAAAGTGCTATGCTAGACGCAGGTAAATACTTCCTAAGACTTCAAGAACGCTCTACAGGAATCCACGAAAGTGAAATCATAAAAATCGCTATTAAGAGCATGGGCTTAGATGAGCTCAGTCCTTTCGATCCTAAAAACCGCATTATAGAATACATGTTGGAAGATGGAGAAGACAAAAAATTAGTTGACTTCACTTTAACAGAATTTGCAGATGAGACTGCGTCTGAGAGCCCTGCTCCAGGTGGTGGATCTATAGCTGCCTATGTGGGCTCTTTAGGGATCTCTCTAGCGACTATGGTTGCAAATTTATCGGCACATAAACGTGGATGGGATAATCGCTGGGAAGAATTTTCTGACTGGGCAGACCAGGGACAACTATTAAAAGATGAGCTACTATTTCTTGTTGATGAAGACACCAATTCATTTAACAAAATTATGGAAGCAATGCGTTTACCTAAAGGTAGCGAAGCAGAGAAACAAACTCGTAAAGAAGCAATGGATGCTGCTACTAAATATGCAATCCTTACTCCATTTAGAGTTATGGAAACCTCTTTAAGGTCTATGGATATGATACAGAAGATGGCAGAGATAGGAAACCCTAATTCTGTTACCGATGCTGGTGTAGGAGCGCTTTGTGCTAGAACAGCAGTAATTGGAGCATTCCTAAATGTTAAAATTAACTGTAAAGACTTCGATGACACCGAATTCGTAACAGATATACTAGCGAAAGGAGAGACCGTGATGGCTCAAGCAATAGCTAAAGAAGAAGCGATCTTAAAAATTACGATGGACAAAATCTAGAATACATCTAGTTTTTTAATTCAAATAAAAATAGCTCGACTTTACAGTCGAGCTATTTTTGTATAATTCAAAAAAAGAAAAACTCCGTCGTAAGCCGGATTCTGTTATCCAGAAGATTGAAAGCTATTCAAAACCATGGACACATTTCATTCCTCTATTCAACCCAACCTTTCTTATTTTAGTGTAGAAATCGTATAAAATGAGCCAAACTGACGGTAGGCAGGAATAACAGAATACTGTCTGATCTTTGGGATTACAGCAAGGTAAGTGTGATCATTTTGTTTGCAATTACTTTCTTTTTTTTAACCCGTCCTTAGTTCTTTTAGAGGAAGAATCGTATAAAATAAGCTAGCCTGGCGGTAGGCAGGCATAGTAAAATACTATTTGAATTTAGCAACCAAAGGGAGCTAAGTGAGTTTATTTTACTAGCAATTTTAAAGATTCCGGAACGTTAAAAAAGAACTGAAGACATGTCCCGATAGCTATCGGGATTTGGTTCTTTTCATCAAGGAAAAGAACAATAATAAACAGAGACACCTTAGAGTAAAAAGGAAATAAAATATGTTAACCCGCTTCCGTACCTAATTTAATTACTAGAATTCTAAATCTCCTATATTTAGATATTAGCCTAATTATAAGGAAATACAAAAAAGGGATTGGCTTGTTTTTGTTTTCGTAGAATTGAAGAAAGGTTTTTAGTGTTGGCCTTACGAGTAACAAGTGAGCTTGCCTACCTTTTCGGTAGGTATAGCGACTCTTGTTACGGTGGAGAAAAATCTTTCGTACAATTCAAGTAAATAAAATGAAGACTTGATTTTTTCGTTCTTTTGCATCAAGGCAAAAGGATAAAAGAACTTTGTGGTAAACAAGCGGACTAGCAGAAATAAAAATATCTCTTCAAATAATTCACTGTATTAATCTGATATTCCCTATTCAAATAAAAAATAGCTCGACTTTGCAGTCGAGCTATTTTTGTACAAGTCATAAAAAAGAAAAGCTCCGTTGTAAGCCGGATTCTGTTATCCACAAGTGAACCTCCATCATTTATCTACGATACTTATCACTAAGCACCTTTAGCGGTCTACCCTCCGAGATCGAGCGAACAACTCTTATTCCCTAAGGAAGTCTCGGTATACATGACCTTGCATCTTATAAGGTTTACACAGCTATCTTTATCACTAAAAATACTGGTGAGCTCTTACCTCACCTTTTCACCCTTACCCGAAGGCGGTTATTTTCTGCTGCACTATCTGTCATTGCAAGCAATGCCTAGCCGTTAGCTAGTATAATGTTCTACGATGTCCGGACTTTCCTCTTCCATAAGAAGCGATAGAGTCGAGAGCTTTTCGCTGCAAAGCTACAAAGGTTTAGGGAATGAGGGCCTAAATTTAGTACAATCGTTAAAATTTATAAATTTATTTTTTGAAATCAAATAACCCAACAAGCCTTGGTACGACTATATAAAAATCAAATTACACAAGTACTTTAAAAATATAATTTTAAAATAAATGACTAAAGTGTTAACCTTTTGCGTTTTGCGTACATTAAGGTATAGAAGGTGGTTCTGTCGCATTAATCTAAAACCCACTAGTTTTAGTGTTGTATGAAGAAAATGTAAAAACTTAAAATATTGATTATAAGGTGATTAAGTTTTTATAGATTAGTGATTTTAAGTGAAAAATGGTCAAAAAACAATTAATGCGACAGAACCTTAGATTTTGCTATATTTGGATAAAGTCAGTTAAAAATGAAAAAGCTAATATTCTTTTTATTATTATTCCCGTCATTTTTGGTATTATCTCAAGAGTCTGTCTTTATTTCTGATGAGCGAAATTATGGCGTTGAATTGCAAAACGATATAATAAATAAGGTCATTTCAAAAGGTAATGACTACATAACTTTCGGGTCAAAATATAATTCTACGCTTGGTCGTTCTGAGGGAAACATTACGGTCTTTCGTGGCGACTCTATAATATCTTCTGATACTTTGTTTATTTTTTCTTTGGATAGTGCGAGTGAGTCAGTTTATAGTGATGTTACACTTAATAATGGTTTGATACACAACACATCTTTATTTGCTGCCGGCACATACATAAAGGATGGCGTAAGCCAGTCATTTATTGTCAAGTACGATGACTACACTAATTTAACGAGTCCTCAATTCAAATTTATATCACACTACAAAAATCTTTCATCCTTATTAATTAGTTCTAATAATAATTTAATTGTTGCGGGGGATTACGACAGTGATAGTGGAAATTGGTGGGGTATAAGGATATATGATTTAGATTTTAATTTTATAACATCTAGTGGTATAAGACGGGTAAGTGATGGGAATGCTTTTATTAATCATAAAACCGTTAATATTTTCGAGGTAGACAATAATGAACTCGTTCTTTTTGGAACAGCTCAAACCTCTTCTAACACCGGTATTTATAATCAGCACTATTCTTATTATACTCGGCTTGACGATACATTGGGTGTCGTTATCGAAACTAAATCATTGAACAACAATGGTGTTGGTGGTTACTACATAATTAAAGATGTTATAATGGCTGACCTATCCGGTGTAACCAGGTTTTATGCAACCGGCAAACAAGATGAGCCAGGTTCGGCAAATAATGCGATTCCAACTTGTGCTTACGATGTTAATGGGAATGATGTCTTTGAAGTAAATCATAATCTTGGAATACTAGAAGATGGTAAAAGTATCTACTTAACGGACGACAATCATCTGTTGGTTTGTGGAAGAGTAAAACAATTAGACTCCGATTACACTGATGGTAATCCTCCGCTATTTGGTGAAATGGGTTCAGACACTAATTATAATTTTTTTATTCAAAAAAAATTATCTGGGACCAATGATGGTGCTGCTACAGAGTGGACATGCTCGTTTGGGACAAACAGAAATGAAGTGATAACAGATATGGTTATACTTGATAATAAGGATATTATTTTAGTAGGTAACCAGCAATCTCACGAGGGTATTGACTTTGCGGACAATGACGATCTCTACCTTGACCAATACATTGCTAAATTAAATATTTCTGATTGTACAAACCCAGTCGCTACTAACCAAAACATTCTCGCAAATTTTGACGACGGAAGTTGTTTATATTCACAGTCGCTTTTCAATACAGATAAGTTATTAATTGATTCATTAGAAATTCAATTGGATATCGCAGAATCTGATTTGTCTATTGCTATGGATTCTATTTACGATTTAAATAATTCTATTTCACAAACAACAATAACAATTAATATAAGTGAGGGTTGGAATATGTTTGGTTACACTTCATGGATAGAAAACGAAGGTATTTCTAATCATATGTCGCCATTTGATGATAAAATAGAGATAATGAAAGATAATTGGGGTGCTGCTTATTGGCCAGAATATGGATTTAATGGAATTGGAGATTTTATACCCGGTGAAGGTTATCAGCTAAAGGCAATAGAGCCGTTTTCTATTTCCTTTGGAAATTAAATCTTATCAACACATTTGTGTTTTCATACATCATCTACGGTCGCGGTCTGTTTATTTAACCTCTACTAAATCACTTCTTAAAACAACCTTTTTATCATAAGCCCTACCCGTCTCATTTGGATATTTAATTTTTACCTTCCCGTCTGCCAACTCTTTTATTATAGTACATAGAATACCATTGTAATATAGTCCTGGGGGGTCTTTAGGGTTGTTTAATTCTTGATTAATAGTCTCCTCTGTTATTTTCCATTCATAATTTGTTTCATGAAAAACTAACTCTGATTTTTTAATGGAAAACTTGTCCTTTGCTCGTCCTGTCTCATTAAGACACTTAATTTTTACTACTGTTAGTGAAATTTCCTCATCAATTTCACAACTATTACCATTATAATAAATTCCTGGATCTGCATTTTCATAACTAAAAGTGTCTACCTCTAAAAGTGTCTCATTAGTTATTTCCCATTCGTGTTTTGTTTTGTAGAAACTCAATTCGGATTTTTTAACCGTATGTTTATCATAAGCTCTCCCGGTCTCATTGAGACATTTAATTTTTACCTCTGTAACTGAAATTTCCTGATCAATAACACAATTGTACTCTTTATAATAAATTCCTGGGGGTTTTATTTTAGAATTTAAACCCTCATGTTTATTTGGATTGGTATTATTGAGAGATAAATCGTTATTCTCAAAGTCTTCTTCAGTATTATATGAAGGAAATAAAACTGATAGGCATCGATTAATCGCTTGTCTTATGTCATCTGCCTCTGTTTCTCCTTGGCCTTCAGCTGAACAAGAGCTTATAAGTTCATTTGATTCTGCAGAAACAAATTGTATTGTGACTTCCATCGTGTACCCCTTTCCTCTTGGGCTTCTTCCACTTTCTCCGTAATTCACAATAAGGGTTTCACTGTTGAGGTCGGGTTTTAACTCAGGCAATCTAATAAAACCCTCCTTTGCTAGAATCCCAGTAATTACATCCGTTGGGTTTACACTCTTACTTGTAGTTGATCCTGATAATCCATAACGACTGGCAGATATTCTACCTGACCCTGAACTTAAACTATTTGTGGGTGAAATAAATAAGTATTTAAAATTTTCCGTGGAGCTATCTTTTATTGCGGTTGCAGGCTTAAGCGGTCTTAATTGTGGTGAGCAACTATTTACTAAAACACTGAAAATTAATATTCCTAAAAGCCTAATTGTTTTCATCTATACGTTAATTGTATGGCTAAAATAATATTTAAAAATTTAAAAATATTTGATTTTAAACACTTTCCTAACTACTCGACAACTACCCCATCCTTTTGGTTCTGTCGCATTAATATACCAAATATAGATTATTTAGTTTTGAATTAAAATTACCTTCCTATGTTTAAGCACCACAGATATCCTAAATTCATTATTCTTCAAGCTGTTTATTTCAAGTTTCTATTTACGCTCTCATATCGAGACATTGAAGAGCTTATGAAGATTAGGGGTGTCAAGGTTGATCATTCTACTATTCAAAGATGGGTGTTTAAGTATGCACCTGTGATTGAAGCATCCATGCATAAGAGAAAAAATAGAGTTTGCACTAGCTGGAGGATGGATGAAACCTATATTAAGGTAGCTGGTAAAGACAGGTATCTTTATCGTGCTGTAGATAAATTCGGAGATACCGTAGACTTTCTTTTAACCAAAAGAAGAATGAAAGGTTCAGCTCAAAAGTTCTTCAATAAAGCCATCGCTAATAATCAGAATCCAAGGGTTATTAATATTGATAAAAGTGGTTCTAACTTCACTGCTATTAGGGCCATAAACAGAAATAATTTCTGGAATAAAAACATCAAAATTAGGAGGTGTAAATACCTTAATAATTGTGTTGAACAAGATCACAGAAACATAAAGCGAAGGATTGCTATTGATACTGGGTTTAAAGAGTTTGAATCTGCACAGAGGACACTGGCAGGTATTGAAGTTGTTAGCATTATTAGAAAGAATCAAATCGTTGATTCTAAGAAATCCTATTTCAAAACTTTCCTTTCATTAGTCGCATAATCTCTAATTCAAATAGGATTTTTAGATAGAGGTCAAATTAATGCGACAGAACCGATTAAAGAAGGAGTACACTATTTATGCAATATACAGCAACGCCTTTCTGAATCTAGCATCACCGATAAACAGAATCTTATACGTTCGATATTCCCCGAAAACATACAATTTGATGGAAAGAAATGTCGAACCACTAAAATGAATGAGTTTGTTTGGCTACTTCTCAACATTGATGAGGGACCTAAAGCCATAAAAAAAGGTCAACTTAATAAATATATTAAGTTGACCAGTAAGGCTCCCCATGTTGAGCTCGAACCAAATTCAAATAAATTTTTCAGATATTTAAAAAAGTTGCAAGATTTATAGTTCAAATAAACATCTTCAAATCTTCTATAAAGTTCGAAGAATTGACTCTTGAGGTCCCCCTTGTAGGTTCTCGTTCGAACCTCTTTTGGAAAGATTTAAAGAAATTTTAATAGTATGCAGTTTATTAATTACCTTATTTAAAATTAATTATTCGCAAATGTTATAATTACTTATTTCTTCTGAAACTTTTATTAGGTACCCATAACCTCTTTCTAGGTCGCCAATACCATTAAAGTCCCAATCAGGTAAATATGCATTACCGACTCCGTCTTTAGCAATGATAATTTTGTCTTGTATGGTGGCAAAGGCATTAAGTGCATTTGTGTTTTCTGAACACGCAAAACCAATCATATTCCAGCCATTGTTGAGTGTAATTGAAATGCTTCCACAATCATAATTAGTATTTTCTAAACAAGTAGAGCAACAAGCCCCATCTTCTAACACCCAATCACCATCACATGGCATACCCATTTGTTCTGGACAGTCAATTATGACGCCAGAAAAGAATCCGTCATCACCACAGAAGCCAAAATCACATGGGTCATTAGGATTTGTCCAATCTCCACTTTCGTAGATTTCAATCCCAGAGTAAGAAGTACAAAGCGGTTCTAATTGAATACATACAGGGCAACATTGATCATCCAAATACACAACCTCTCCATCACAAGGTAAGCACCATGGGTCATTGCAACCTAAAGGAGCGCAGTCTATTGCAAGACCAATAAATTCACCATTCGATAAACAAGAGCCCATATCACATGGATTATTGGGGTTAACCCACTCACCAACTTCAAAAATACTAGCACCTGTCAATGAGGTGCAGATAACTTCATTTGATTCACATTCCCAATCTAATGCAGTAGAAATGCCAGATTGATCAGTCCATGAAGTTAAACCGGATGCTTGAGCAACACATGAATTACTATATTGAATTCCGTCACAGCCTATAACTGGGTCCCAAAGTGTGAAACACATAGCTGTTGGATTTATCCATTCTGGATTTACACAGCAGTCATTTAAGTTTTGGGCGCTTGTTTTAAGACCGCAAATCAATAGTGTTAATAATAAAAGCTTTTTCATGGTGTTTATTTAAATTAATTACTTTAAATGTATAGTTATGGGTTCTGTCGCATTAATATACCAAATATAGATTATTTAGTTTTGAATTAAAATTACCTTCCTATGTTTAAGCACCACAGATATCCTAAATTCATTATTCTTCAAGCTGTTTATTTCAAGTTTCTATTTACGCTCTCATATCGAGACATTGAAGAGCTTATGAAGATTAGGGGTGTCAAGGTTGATCATTCTACTATTCAAAGATGGGTGTTTAAGTATGCACCTGTGATTGAAGCATCCATGCATAAGAGAAAAAATAGAGTTTGCACTAGCTGGAGGATGGATGAAACCTATATTAAGGTAGCTGGTAAAGACAGGTATCTTTATCGTGCTGTAGATAAATTCGGAGATACCGTAGACTTTCTTTTAACCAAAAGAAGAATGAAAGGTTCAGCTCAAAAGTTCTTCAATAAAGCCATCGCTAATAATCAGAATCCAAGGGTTATTAATATTGATAAAAGTGGTTCTAACTTCACTGCTATTAGGGCCATAAACAGAAATAATTTCTGGAATAAAAACATCAAAATTAGGAGGTGTAAATACCTTAATAATTGTGTTGAACAAGATCACAGAAACATAAAGCGAAGGATTGCTATTGATACTGGGTTTAAAGAGTTTGAATCTGCACAGAGGACACTGGCAGGTATTGAAGTTGTTAGCATTATTAGAAAGAATCAAATCGTTGATTCTAAGAAATCCTATTTCAAAACTTTCCTTTCATTAGTCGCATAATCTCTAATTCAAATAGGATTTTTAGATAGAGGTCAAATTAATGCGACAGAACCCTTAATTGCCGCTATGGAAGACCTTCAGTCAATGAGCTGGGGTTGTATGGTAATGTTTATTTCTGGAGCTGATGGAACTTCAATTGGTTCTGGCTCGCAAAACTCATTAGATATTATATCAAGCTGTTCTCAATCTCCCATAGCAGCAAGTGCTTGCTTAGCATACGAACATGATGGATATACTGACTGGCACCTTCCGTCAAGAGATGAATTAGTAGAAATGTATAACACAATTGGTAATGCTGGCCCGCAGGGAAATATTGCTAATTTTCAAGAAGCAAGCCAATCAGAATATTGGTCATCTTCTGAGTTCAATGAAGATTATGCTTGGAGTATTCAGTTCTCTAATGGGAATTCCTTTTATGACGATAAAGAATTCACCTATAATGTCCGTCCTATTAGGTCTTTTTAAATTGTATAAAAACAGTTAACATACTCGGAAATGAAGTTTATGAATCAACTTCGGGAATTAGAATAGTTCTGTGTAGAGTTTATGGAAATGCTGAAAATAGTTATTAAAAAAGCTACATTAAAAAGCCACTCTAGAGGGTGGCTTTTTCATTCCTTAAACTTTTTTAAATCTATCCAAAAGCGGTTCGAACGATAACCTACAAGGGGAGCCTTATAGGTCAAGTTATTTTTAAAAATAACTTGACCTTTTTTTTTAAATATTTTAGTTTATTAATGCGACAGAACCCGATACTTTACTTAGAGAAAGTAACTGTTATAGACATATTTTCATCGTCATCTATAATTTCTGTACTTAGAATAAGTTCTGTTTCTGTACAAGTAAGTACGTCAAAAGATTCAACTTCTAAAGAATTTTCGCCAACATCAAAACTTGTTGTTGTGGTAAAGTTGTAACTTGTAGTTTCTACCTCTCCTTCTTCAGTGATTGTTAAGTTTGTTCCATCAAATTCGAAAACTGTACCCTCCATAGATTCATTTTGTGAAAGGCCTTCGTCGATAAATACATCCCATTCTTCATCTGTTGTTGGCATCGCTGCACCAAACTCATCCATAAACTCAACTGAGTCCATCATTTGGAGATACGGCAACATTTCAGAGCTTAATTCCATCGTCATTAAGGCAGAAACACCATTCCATGTGCCAATAATAAGGTCAGCAAAATACATGCAACTTTCATCTTCTGATGTTGCTAATGCATCGTAATTTGTTGCTAAAGTATCTGTACAACCGAAAACATATAACTCACAAGAGCCGTCGTTTTCTGTAGCAAGTGCATCATAATTAATTGCAGTAGCGTCAGTACAACCTAAAATTGGATCCTCCTCACATGATGAGAAAGTTAGCATTGCAGCTAAGATTGTTAAAATTGAGATTTTTTTCATGTTTATTGTTTTTGTTTGTTCAAAACTACATAATATTTTCTGCTAGTCCGCTTCCGGGTTCTGTCGCATTTATATTTTAAATATAATTCAAAAAAATAACTCGACCTAAAAGGATCCCCTTGTAGGTTAAAATTCGAACCGATTTTGGAGAGATTTAACTATAATCTGTTAAGTTGATTGTTTACATTTGGATGGTTTTCTCAACCTGTTCTAACTCACCCATTTTTACAACTTTCTTGTAGAACCCTCGCCCAGAGTCTGTCGGGTATTTTATTTGAACCTCTGTATCTGAGATTCGATCTATAATTTCACACTTTAGTCCGTTATAATAAAATTCAGGGTTCTGTCGCATTAATTTGACCTCTATCTAAAAATCCTATTTGAATTAGAGATTATGCGACTAATGAAAGGAAAGTTTTGAAATAGGATTTCTTAGAATCAACGATTTGATTCTTTCTAATAATGCTGACTACTTCAATACCTGCGAGTGTCCTTTGGGCGGATTCAAACTCTTTGAAACCAGTGTCAATAGCAATTCTTCGCTTTATGTTTCTGTGATCTTGTTCAACACAATTATTAAGGTATTTACACCTTCTGATTTTGATATTTTTATTCCAGAAATTATTTCTGTTAACCGCTCTAATAGCCGTGAAATTAGACCCACTTTTATCAATGTTGATAATCCTTGGGTTCTGATTATTAGCAATGGCTTTATTGAAGAATTTCTGAGCTGAACCTTTCATTCTTCTTTTTGTTAGAAGGAAGTCAACGGTGTCTCCGAATTTATCAACTGCTCTATAAAGATACCTGTCTTTACCAGCCACCTTAATATAGGTTTCATCCATCCTCCAGCTAGTACAAACTCTATTTTTTCTTTTGTGCATAGATGCCTCAATCATAGGAGCGTACTTAAACACCCATCTTTGAATAGTAGAATGATCAACCTTGACACCTCTATTCTTCATAAGCTCTTCAATGTCTCGATATGAGAGCGTAAATCGAAACTTGAAATAAACAGCTTGAAGAATTATGAATTTAGGATATCTGTGGTGCTTAAACATAGGAAGTAATTTTAATTCAAAACTAAATAATCTATATTTGGTATATTAATGCGACAGAACCATTGAATTCCCTAGTAACACATTGGGGAGTAAAAACTTAGTGGTGGTCACATAATTTTGATTAATTGATTTAATTTTGTTCTACTAAGTTTATTTTATTCGAGTAAATCTTATTTTAGATAAAGGATATTCAATCATCAAATAGCTTATACTTGAAAATATTATTGTTAGTATAAAGAAAATGTATATCTGAAGATTTGGGTTAATGTCAACTACCTTTACCAACTTTAAAAATAATTTATGAAATAGGTACATACTAAAACTAATTGTGCCAATAAATCGTAAGAATTTAAATTCTAAGATTTTTTTAATTAATCCTCTACCATATTTAGCCGTCAATAATATTATTCCCCATAATATAGCGTAAGGAAAAAAGAAAATTGAAGAGTGAAAATCTACATTTATACCAAAAATACTTTCAAAATAAAATGGAACTGTTATTAATATTATTAGAGCAGAGGTAATTCCTAACAAATTTAATGTGATTGGCTTAACTCTCTTTGATTTTTCATTTTTTATATTGAGTTCGTAAATTGAAATAGTCGTCCCCACCAGAAATATGGGAAAATATCTTAATGTTGACACTAGGGGTAGTTTAAATAATAATTCAATACCAATAGAGGCAATAATTAATGACAAAAAGAATAGGGCTAATTTTATATAATCCCAATTTAAAAACCTTTGGCAGAACCACATTATAATTGGTGAAATTAAATAATATTTAAACTCAACAGGTATTGACCAAAATATACTTTCACCTTTTAATAAAAACATATGTAAAGGTATGTCCAACGAGTTGTCAATAACTGTTTTAAAACCAATCAAATTTAAAATCCCATGCAGAATTAATGAAATACAAAATAATGGGTATATTCTCAAAAATCTTCTTAAAGCATAATTTTTCCAATATAGCTTTGAAGCTTTACCAGATAAAAAAGCTTGTGCAATTTGCCTATCAAGTAAATATGCTGACAAAACAAAAAACAAGTAAACTCCAACCTTTCCAACTTTCTGAAAATTCAGCAATTCATGAAAAAAAACATTTGCATTACTCGAATGAGATAAAAGTACCATCAGCACGGCTATGCCTCGTAAGCCATCTAAAGCCTTAAAGTGTTCGGTTTTATTATCATTAGGAAAGAACCATTTATTTATTTTATGTGTAATCATATTTATATTACGCTATTTCGTTAATTACTGGCAATATACCTCATATGGTTCTGTCGCATTAATATACCAAATATAGATTATTTAGTTTTGAATTAAAATTTAAATCTATGTTCAAGCACCACAGATATCCTAAATTCATTATTCTTCAAGCTGTTTACTTTAAGTTTAGATTTACTCTCTCCTATCGAGACATTGAAGAGCTTATGAAGATTAGAGGTGTCAAGGTTGACCATTCTACTATTCAATGATGGGTGTTTAAGTACGCACCCTTGATTGAGGCATCTATGCACAAGAGAAAAAATAGAGTTTGCACTAGCTGGAGAATGGATGAAACCTATATTAAGGTGGCTGGTAAAGAAAGGTATCTTTATAGAGCGGTTGATAAGTTCGGGGACACTGTTGACTTCCTTCTAACCAAAAGAAGAATGAAAGGGTCAGCTCAAAAGTTCTTCAATAAAGCCATTGCTAATAATCAGAACCCAAGGATTATCAACATTGATAAAAGTGGTTCTAATTTCACTGCTATTAGAGCGGTTAACAGAAATAATTTCTGGAATAAAAACATCAAAATTAGGAGGTGTAAATACCTTAATAATTGTGTTGAACAAGACCACAGAAACATCAAGAGAAGAATTGCTATTGATACTGGGTTTAAAGAGTTTGAATCCGCCCAAAGGACACTCGCAGGTATTGAAGTAGTCAGCATTATTAGAAAGAATCAAATCGTTGATTCTAAGAAATCCTATTTCAAAACTTTCCTTTCATTAGTCGCATAATCTCTAATTCAAATAGGATTTTTAGATAGAGGTCAAATTAATGCGACAGAACCTAAAGTGTCTTTTTCATAATAGGAGGTCTATGCTTCTCAAATATAAGAAATAAAAAAGGTCAAATTATTTTAAAAATAACCTGACCTATATGGCTCCCCTTGTAGGTTCACGTTCGAACCGCTTTTGGAAAGATCTTAACAAGTTGCAAGATCTGGTGCAGGTTAAAAGTTCCATTGCAGTCGTGTGAAGACTATTTGATTGATGTCTTCAAGCTCCTCAGAAATTTTCATCCACATATTCTGACTGCTGATCATTAGGTCGATAGACTGAGAAACGGAGTAAGTAATTTGAGGGTTTATGAAAATGAAATTTAAGTCACCATCGTGAATGAGTGATGTCCCTATTTTTACTAATGGGTGGATGGGGTAATTAATCTGATACAAGAAACTATATTTAAAGGGCATTGGGTTTTTGGCTGAAATTTCCATTTCATAAAAGTCAAGAGGGTTAATATATTCAGCCTGATTTTTATACAAACATCCTCCGGTGATATATATTCCATTTTTAAAACTATAGTCAAGGCTTATACTTCCCACCAAAGAGTTTTCTTCGCTTTTAGTTGAATTGAAATAACTGAATTCGCCTTTAAATCCAGCATCTTTTATTTGTCCTGCCCAGCCTAGCCCTAAGGAGTACTCATCAAAATATTTGGCCAAGAGTATTTGAAAATCGTAGTCGGAAAGATTGAATTTATAAAGCCCGGCCTGAATGTCTTCATTCAGGGCAATTTCAACTGAATGGTATCGTTTTGTGTAGTATTGTACACGAACAGCATCTGCACCGGGGTTTTCGATATAGTCGAAATTAAAGAAGTTGATTTGGTTAAAAAGGTCGTGAGAATTCCAATAGTTCTGTATGCCCCAGTTAATCCTTTGTCTACCTATACGTACGTTCCAATTTTCTTTTTCCCATTGAGCATAAAGTCGGTCTATTTGGTGGTGCAGCCCCATATTGTCTTTGCTGATGGAAGTGATGTCAAGTCGATTTATATCTAATGCCTCTCTATATCCAAATAAATTTTCTTGCCATTTATACCCTGTGAAAAGTCGGTTACGCAGACTGATTTGAGCATTAAAATGATTCCCGTAATACATGTGTCCGTTCCAACGAAAATGAATTTGCTGATCGCTCCATTGGTTTGGTAGTGGAGTTAAAGAGGCTAGGTCTTTATTAAAGAAGTTGAAACTATTAAGGTTGCTGGCATAGTAATCTTGTTCAAAGCTTGTTTGAGCCTGAAGGGAATAAAAAGTAAGGAAAAATACGAGGAAAAGTTTCTTAAGGTCTTTCATCTTTTATGATTTTTCCGTCTTCTATGGTGATAATCCTTTTTGCCTTATCGATAACTCTTTGGTCGTGTGTGGAAAATAAAAAGGTGATGTTTTCTTTTTCATTCATCTCCGCCATTAAGTCTAAAAGGGTAGAGGTAGATTGGCTGTCCAAATTTGCCGTTGGCTCATCCGCTAATATAAAACGTGGTTTGGATGCTAAAGCGCGAGCTACAGCAACTCTTTGTTGTTGCCCTCCAGAAAGCTGATTGGGTCGTGAGTCAAATTTATCGCTCAGGCCAATTTGTTTTAGTAAGGCCTCACTTCGTTGCATGCGTTCTTCTTCTGAAATTCCTTGCAGCAGCATAATAAAAGCCACATTTTCTTTTGCTGTGAGTACCGGAATGAGGTTGTAAGCTTGAAATACAAAGCCAATCTGCTTCAGTCGGAAATCAATTAATTCATTTTCGTTTAAGCTACTGATGTTGGTCCCGGCAATTTCCACAGTTCCAGCAGTGATGTCATCCAAGCCCCCAATCATATTAAAGAGCGTTGTTTTTCCCGAACCTGATGGACCCACAATGGCCGTAAACTCCCCCTCTTCTATAGATAAATTTACTTGCTTTACAGCGTGTACTTCTAGTGCGTTATTGCGGTAGGTTTTTGTGAGTCCTGTTGTTTTTATAATTTCCATATCAAATTGTTCTAATAGCTTCAGTAGGTTTTAATCTCAGCGCCTTTTTTGAAGGATAAATGGCGGCAATCAAAGTAAAAAGAAAGACTAGTACGCCAGTGAGGAAGTAAAATTTGGGTTCTATGATTGGGTAAATGATGTTAGACAAACCAACCGATTGAAGACCATCGCCTACAATGGAAAGATCAATACCTGTTTCACTTGTTAATTGTATCGTAAGTGCCCCTAAAAGCATACCTGTTGGTGCGCCAACTAATGACAAAAAGAACGTCTCCATAAGGATGAGTGTAAACACTTTCGATTTGTTCATCCCAATAGCCATGAGCATACCCAGTTCTTTTCTGCGTTCAAATACCGCCATAAGCATGGTGTTAATGATTCCAAAAATAAGTGTCAGCATGATGATGATCATGATTAGGAAAGAGCCATGTTTCCATGACTTCATCCGCATAAGCAAGTTCAGGTGCAATTTCTTTCCAGTCTTTTATTTTAGCGCCTTTTAATTGATTTTCCAATCGGCTTTAAAACCGATTCTACCAGCTCTATGGAATGGCATAAAACTGGCAGCTTGGTGGTAACCTTCAGATTGAATCAGCCGATGTAGATCTGAGTTTTGTATAAAAACATGCCCCTCATCGTACTTACTGAATTGCGTTTTGAAAATACCGCAGACACGAAAAGCACCTGAAATAATATTGTTTTCATTGTCTTGAAATGTGAGTACGACTTTTGAACGAAGTCGTACATTTAATTTTTTGGCTAAAACCTCTCCAATTAGGATGGCATTTTTTCGTTTGGTTTCAAAATAACTGCCTTTAGTTAAATTTTTGTAAAGGTTTGTCACTTCTTTTTCTTGCGCTTTGTTTACGCCAATAATTTGAACCCCATTGCTTTTTATGGGAGAACTAATCATCCCCAATTGTAAAGATCGAAGTGCATACGATTTGATTTCGAGATCTGCTTCAAATGTCTTTTCTAGAGTGATTGGATTCTCTATAGTGAATTTACTATCAAAATCTTTTTCGTATTCAGGATGGTGAATTTGTATATGAGATACCGCACTTTCGATGCGGTTCATGGTTCGCTGTGAATTTAAACCGTAACAAAAAGCAATTACAAAAATTCCTGCCCAGATTCCCAAAACAATCGAGCTAATTACAATAAGCGATCGCATTGGTGTGCGCCAAATGTTTCGCCATGCTATTTTTTACAGTCGTCATCATTAGGCTTTCATGGCTTTAACAGGTTTTAGACGAAATATCGTGATGATAGGGTATAGTGAGCAAAGCACTACAATACCCAATACAATTAACCCATGATTAAAAGCAATACTTAGGTCTAAAGAAGCCGGAATAACAGGCTCAAATCCATAGGTTTTTATTGCTTCGGCAGCTTCTGCTTCCAGCTTAATAGGGTTCAAGTAGAAGTAATAACGAACTGGTGTAATACCGATGATTCCCAAAACGATTCCAATGCCACCCATTATAATACTCTCTATAACCATGGTTAAGATGAGTTTACCTTTTCGCATGCCAATCGATACAAGGATTCCAAATTCATACATACGCTCAGCCGTCATCATCAGCAAAGTTCCTAAAATTCCAAAGGTGATAATCATGTATAGAACACCTAAGATGATTATACCCCCAGCGCTGTCTGCTTGAATAGTTTGGACCAGTTCCGGTAATAGATTTTTCCAGTCCATGAGCTCGTATTTATTCAGGTCGATTGTTTTATCTAGCTCTTTTTTTGTGGCATTTAACTCTTTGGGATCATCGACTTGTAATACTATAGAAGTAACTCTGCCAGGTGCTGCATATAATTCTTGTGCTGTTTCAATCGGAAGTAAAACTACCCGGTCATTTAGGTTAGGCATAGGTAGTTTTAAAATGCCTTCAATCGGATAGATACCATTTGCTGTAGTACCATGATAGCCTTGCCCTAAAAGGATTAGACTGTCGCCGATGCTGAGCTTGTAATAGGCTGCTAAGCCCTCACTTAAAACAAGTGTATTACTCGTATTACTTGGAAATTTGCCAGCAGTCATTTTAGAGCTCAAATCCATCAGCTCATCTTCCTTTTCAAATTGGATACCCATCACCATAACGCCTTTGGTGAGTTCCTCGGATGCTGAAAGTGCAAAGCTTTCTAAAGCGTTCATTGTAGTCATTTATGTTGCTCTGGTTTTGAAGGCTTAAGCGCAAACTTTCATCAGGTATAAAAACTGTTTTCAAGGCTTTGTTCTTCCCAATAACCGTCTTGATGAATTTGAAGGTAACCGGTATACATGCCTACCATATTTGAAATCATTTTGTCGTAGACACCAATTTGAAAGGAACGGGCAAAAACAGCAAAAAATACGGCACAAAAAATAGAAGAAATTGTAATGATGCTTCGGCGCTTGTTGCGCCAAATATTACGCCATGCGATTTTAAAAATCATCTTCATTAGCGCAGTCTTTTCATGTTTTGTTTGCTAAAGTATGTTTCGTCTATATCAATATTGTATTCAATAGATTTATATCGAAGTGTGGTCATTTGTCCTTCTTCTTCTACCGGTGTCATCACCATTTTTGAGGGTAGTATTTTGCTTCCAAAAAATCGGATTTCCGAGGCTTCCATTTTATTAATGAGGTAACCGTCTTCATCGTAAAATTCAGAACCTAATTGGAGAAAGTCATTCTTATCAATAAAGGTTTTTATTTTACCCCAGACGACTGCTGCTTCTGGTTTTGGTGTTAATTGAATGCTGTAGCAAGCGCGATTTAGTATAAGGGTGTCGCCAATAATTTCATGGGTATAATCTAATAGAATAGAAGATTCCTTGACCAAGTCGTCGTTGGTAAAGTCCGACCCCATCCACGATTGCATCATCATGGAAGGTGGTAGTTTGATGACTTTTTCTATTTTTGGTTGCCAATTCCAAATTTCTTTTTCGCGTTTTAAAAATACGGTTCCCTTATCTCGAGCTGGGGCATTAATGAGAATGAAAGAATAGTCATTCCCCTAAAGACCAAGCTTTAATTTCCATTGTTCGCGACCATTTTGGACGCTGTACTTCAATACTCATTTCTGCTTTTTGACTGGCCCCCCTAAGGTGCTCATCTGCTTGCTTGATGATGTGGTAAGCGTCTTGAGCATTTGCTTTAAATACAAACACAATGAAGAAAGAAAGTAGTTTTTTTCATAGCATTGGGTAATAAGAAGCATAAATATACTAAAATAAAAAAGGTCATTTATTTTTAAAAACAACTTGACCTATAAGGCTCCCCTTGTAGGTTCTCGTTCGAACCGCTTTTGGAATGATTTAAAAAAGTTTTAGGGGTTAAATTTCTTCTCTACCTTACCATTATAATAAATATAGAATAGAAGTAAACCTTTCTTATGCTCTTGTTGTTCCCTTCCCAATACATCAATCATTTTAATGAGTGTTGAGGTGTTTTCCTGTAATAGTAAATCTTCATTAATATTGACTGATTCACATGACTGTTGATAATTTATGCGTATTGAAGTCTGTAAGGAGTCATTAAACTCAACCAAAGCATATTCGTCATTATATAATGTGTAATCTAACCATAAATTTAAAAAGTCGAAAGTCACATCTTGCTGTTCCTCTCTTGAAATATTAAGTCCAGAACTACAAGAAGATTCCCCAAAATCGCACACAAAAATTATCGTTTGCAAAATAACAATGTCCACCATTATTTATGTTTATAAGTGTTTTACAACTTGCATTTGTTGCATCATACATAGGGATTTGATTTAACGTAGGTGGAGTTACACAATCCTCTTCACCAGCAAAAATAAGTGTAGGAATATCAACATCTAACGCAGCTGAAATTGCTGAAGGGGAAGTTTCTGCAGCTGCGAAATTGATTAGTGTGGTTATTGATGATATATTATTATTTGAGCTCAAAAACGAAGCTCCACCTCCCATTGAGTGCCCCATTATAGCTGATTTAGGCATTATAGAATTAAAGAAAATTGAGCTAATTTGATTGTCCAGTTGAATCATTTCGTTAGCTACATATTTTAAATCTTGTCCAAATTCCTCATGATTAGGGCTAAAACTCATTTCGGTAGTTGGAAAACATACAATATATCCTTTGGGGACCAACTCTAGCCAAAAATTAGAATATGTTTCCCAACCAATAAGGAATCCGTGTCCAAAAACTATAATAGGGAAGGATGAATTTGATATTGATACATTTTCACCAGTTTGTTCAGAAGGATAGTAAATTTGAGTAGGTATAATTCTATTCCTTGTTTCATCATAAAACTCTATTTCTGTATTGCCTATATTATAGTTTTGAGCATAACTTATAAATGGAAATAATATCAAAAAGTAGTATGAAATTTTCATTATATGTAATTTTAGGGTTCTGTCGCATTAATATACCAAATATAGATTATTTAGTTTTGAATTAAAATTACCCTCCTTTATTTTTTGTAGGTTTATATCTTGAAAATCTCATATTATGAAAAAGCTAATTTACATACTACTATTTGTTCCTGTTGCATTGTTTGGGCAGGATAATTATTCTTTGAGTTTTGATGGTGTTAATGATTATGTTGAACTTGGAATTTTA
>CBCYMK010000024.1:0-17036 GCA_965183875.1 Flavobacteriales bacterium
CTCAGCTGGCTAGAGCAGCTGATTTGTAATCAGCAGGTCGTGGGTTCGAGTCCCTCTATCGGCTCACTATTTTTTGAATTCAGAATTTTTTATTACTTTGGTGGGATACTCAAGCGGTCAACGAGGCAGACTGTAAATCTGCTGGCTTAGCCTTCGAAGGTTCGAATCCTTCTCCCACCACTATAAGCGAGAGTAGCTCAATTGGTAGAGCGTCAGCCTTCCAAGCTGAGGGTTGCGAGTTCGAGTCTCGTCTCTCGCTCATTTAGTCCCACAGTCCGTGGGACTTTTTTTTTGCCCTTATCTAAAATCTATTTACCCAGTAGATTTTTTATATTTACCATGTCTACTTTTATAGACGAGTACAATACACACTATCACAAAACAAATCGAATATGTCTGAAGAAATGAAAGCTTGTCCAGTTTGTGAATCTCCATACGGATATTCATCAGGTAGAGATTTATATACCTGCCCAGAATGTAGTCACGAATGGAATCCTGAAGAAGCAAAGAAAGCTGAAGAAGAAAGCGACAGTTTAAAAGTACTCGACAGTAATAATAACCCCTTAGAAAATGGGGATACAGTAATTGTCATCAAAAACCTACCAGTAAAAGGCGCCCCAGGCCCTATTAAAGCTGGAACGAAAGTGAAAAACATTCGTCTTAACGATGGAGACCATAATATAAGTTGTAAAATTGATGGATTCGGCTCAATGAAACTTAAATCAGAGTTTGTACGCAAATCATAATCTTGCACTTTACGACACAAAAAAAGCCTAATAGAATAAATTCTATTAGGCTTTTTTTGCTTGAAAGTAGGTTTAAAAATCAAGCCTTAGTTCCTTCCCTACACCTTGTTCATTTTCGTTTGCAGAAAAGGATAAAACATAAGCTTGGTGTTTACGCATATTCAACACCTGGCCACCCTCAAAAAGTAGATACTGCCCTTTAATACCCATTAAACGCCCAGCTATAGTAGGTGTTTTATCGAAACTTAAAGACTTCACTTTGGTAGGATATTCATTTACAGGGAATTCAATATTTAAAATTTCTTCGGTTGACAACACATATTGCTGACAATCTTCGGGGATCAATTTTATTATTTCGTCTCTCTTTTCTGCGAGGTCAATATGAGCGATTTCATTTTTAAGCATTCTTTGCCAAGCGGTTCGATCAGATAGATAATCTTTTAAAGCTACTTCTATTACACCACATAAATAACGGTTGGGTGTTTTTTGCTATTGGCACAGCATAACTAGCGCCTTGATCTATCCAACGTGTTGGCACTTGCGTATCGCGTGTAATCCCAACTTTAACTCCACTAGAGACTGCCAAGTATACATAATGATCTTGCAGGTGGTGCTTTCGCTCCCATTCCATATCTCTACCTTCTCCTAAATGAGCTCTACACAACTCGGGCTTAATGATACATTCTGCTGCCATAGGACTGTTTTGAAAGCAAGGATAGCAAAAGCCTTGATTAAATGATTTTTTCGTTTTTCTACCACAGTCTAAACAGTAAATTTCACCGGTAAAATCGAATTGAATATTCTTTCCTATCCACTTATTCATCTCCAATAAATTATCGCCCATAGGCAGTGAATATTTAACCGGATTTTCTAGCTTAGTAAGCATTTTAAGTATTCTACCTTGCATGATCATATAAGTGATTTTTTGTAATTTCGTTAAGCATAAATTAAGCTATATAATTAAATGAAGATCTACAATTCCATAGTCAGTTGGATCATAAAAAAACGAATCCATCATATAGAATTATTCATCAATTACCCACATGAGGTACAAGATGAGCTACGTCAACATTTAATTGATAAAGCCAAAATACCGAATTTGGTAAAACCTACGATTTTAATTCAATAAAGAATTCAAAAGATTTTTGCAGATTAATTCCTCTTCATAACTACGAAGACTTAGAACCCTATATTAGAAGAATGCGTTCTGGAGAACCGAATATATTATGGCCTACAGAAGTAAAATGGTTTGCAAAATCTTCGGGAACTACCAATAGCAAAGCAAGTATATTCCAATAAGTATGGAATGTATAGAAGATTGTCATTATAAAGGAGGGAAAGATTTACTCTCTTTATATTGTAATAACTACCCTGCAAAAAACATCTTCGAAGGAAAAAGCCTAATGCTAGGTGGAAGTCATAGTATTTCTACACTTTCTAATAAAATGCATGAGGGAGACCTTTCGGCAATCATCATGGAAAATCTTCCTTTTTGGGTACTCTTACAGCAATCGCCTGCAAAGGAAATAGCATTGATGGATGAATGGGAGAAAAAAATTGACCTTATGGCCACACAAGCCATTCAGGAGGATATAAGTTCAATTTCAGGTATCCCTTCATGGGCACTCGTATTTGCAAATAAGGTATTGGAGAAAACGGGCAAACAGAATCTTCATGAGGTATGGCCTAACTTAGAACTATATATGCACGGAGGGATAAATTTTGATCCTTATAAAAAACAATTCGAAAAGCTTTTCCCGATGGGTATTAATTACCTTGAAACCTACAATGCCTCAGAGGGCTTTTTTGGTATTCAAGACCAGCCTAATACGAATGAAATGTTGTTGATGTTGGATTATGGGATTTATTACGAATTTATTCCATTAGAAAATTCTAAAAACACAAATCCAGAAACCATCCTTTTAGATGCAGTAAAAATCGGTAAAGACTACGAGATGATTATTAGCACCAATACCGGTTTGTGGAGGTACCGTATTGGAGACACCATTCAATTTACAAACACAAAACCTTATCGGTTTATTATTAGTGGTAGAACAAAACACTTTATGAATGCTTTTGGTGAGGAAGTAATGATTCACAATGCAGAAAAAGCAATTCAACTAGTATGTGAAGGCAGCACTACAGAAGTATTTGAATTTACTGCAGCTCCAAAACATATAGAAGGAGAATCGAAAGCCTACCACGAATGGCTGATAGAATTTAAGAAAGAACCCCAAGACATGGAAGTCTTTACGACCAAGCTTGACTTAGCCTTACAAGCTATAAACTCCGACTATGAAGCCAAAAGACATAAAGACATGATTCTTAAAAGCCCCAAAATTCACGTTGCTAAAAAGAGTTTATTTTTTAATTGGATGAAAAGCAAAGGGAAATTAGGCGGACAAAACAAAGTTCCTAGACTTTCGAATAATCGAGACATCTTAGAAGAATTATTGAAATTGAATGTTTGAATGAAGTATACAGGAGTCAGAATTAGGAAGACAAGATTATTGTCAAGCTGATTTACCTGCCGGTAGGAAGGGCCACTCGAAGCCTACACAACAATCTATGTATCTAGTGCATTTCATTTAAATTTTATAAACAATACTCTTTTTATACCTTGTCATTAACTACTATATTGACGAAAAAACCATTTGACAGAAAGATGATAAGAAGTCAATCAACAATTATTAATTACCAATTGCTAATCATCATTTAAATTGTATTTTTAAACCATAATTTGAACATATAAATATGCATATAGCAGTTGCTGGAAATATAGGAGTTGGTAAAACCACATTAACCAATCTATTAGCAAAGAATTTTAAATGGGAACCTCATTTCGAATCGGTTGACGACAACCCTTACCTCGACGATTTTTATACCGACATGCAACGCTGGGCGTTTAACCTCCAAGTATTCTTTTTAAACAGTCGTTTTGGACAGTTAAAAGAGATTCAATCGAGTGGAAAAAACATTATTCAAGACCGTACTATCTACGAAGATGCAAACATATTTGCACCCAACCTTCATGCTATGGGATTGATGACTTCGAGAGATTTTGAAAATTACGCTACCCTATTCGATTTAATGGCTTCTTTTGTGGAGGCTCCAGACTTACTAATTTATTTAAGAGCTTCGGTTCCTACTTTAGTAAAACAAATTCAAGCACGTGGTAGAGAATACGAATCCAGTATACGTATAGATTACCTTACGCGATTAAACGAGCGCTATGAAGCTTGGATTTCTGAATATACCCAGGGTAAACTCCTGATTATTGATACCGATGACCTAGACTTTACTAACAATCCTGAAGACTTAGGTTTTATCATTGATAAGGTAAATGCAGAGCTAAACGGTTTATTCTAAACCTTCATTCTTTTTACCTCATTTTAAAATGAATAACAAAGAACTCTTTTTAAAACATCAGGGACAGACTACCCCATACCCATTAAGTCTAGAAATAGCTAATGCTAAGGGAATGTATATTACCGATAAATCTGGTAAATCGTACCTAGACTTGGTAGCAGGTATTTCGGCTTGTACACTGGGGCACTGTCATCCTAAAGTGGTAAAAGCAGTACAAGACCAGGCAGCAGAATACATGCATATAATGGTTTATGGAGAGTTTATTCAAAGTCCTCAATTAGATCTTGCAACAAAACTAGCCTCACTATTACCCGATTCTTTAAACAGCACCTACTTCGTTAACTCAGGTGTGGAAGCTATAGAAGCTTCAATGAAATTAGCTAAAAGAAGTACCGGTAGATCTGAAATAATATCTTGTAAAAACTCTTACCACGGTTCTACTCAAGGTGCTTTAAGCATAATGGGTACTGAAACCTACAAACAAAATTTCAGACCTCTATTGCCCGACTGCAATCAGATTATATACAACGATATTGAAAGCTTACAGAATATCACCTCTAAAACGGCAGCAGTGATTATTGAACCTGTGCAAGGAGCCACAGGTTTTATTACTCCAACCAATGGTTTTTTAAAAGCGGTTCGCAAAAAATGCAATCAAACTGGTGCATTATTAGTATTTGATGAAATACAGACATGTTACGGTAGAACTGGAAATTTATTTGGCTTTGAAACTTACGGTGTTATTCCAGATGTATTATGTATGGCAAAAGGAATGGGTGGCGGAATGCCTATTGGCGCTTTTACCTGTTCTACAGAATTAATGCAAGAGCTAAGCGACAATCCTAAACTAGGACATATAACCACTTTTGGCGGACATCCTACAAGTTGTGTTGCTGCCTTAGCTACCCTAAACGAATTATGCGAAAGCAATCTTATAAAGGAGGTATCCAAAAAAGAACAGCTATTTAGAGAAGTCTTAAAGCATCCTAAAATAAAAGAAGTTCGCGGTATAGGTTTAATGCTAGCCATAGAATTAGGCGATGCAGAAACTTGCCAAAAACTAGTGAGCAAAGGGATAGAAAAAGGAATCATCACATTCTTCTTTTTATTTACCGACACCGCAGTTAGACTAAGTCCACCACTTACTATTTCGGAAGATGAAATTAGAGAAGCTGGGAAACTGATTTGTGAAATACTAGATGAAAGCTAAATACAGTAGCCCTTATCTTTAGTTTTGATAAAAAGTCATAGCCCGATTAAATTTAGCTTAAAACAAGAACTACAGAAAAACACTTTGCGAGTAGAAACAGAAAATCCAAGAACAAAATGCTATAAATGCATGAGACCTTCAAGCTCATGTATTTGTAAACACACAAGTCCTTTCCACACAAACACTCGTTTTATTATTCTTATGCACCCGAAAGAGTATAAAAAAGAAAAAAACGGCACTGGAAGGATGACACAGCTTCAACTAAAAAACTCAGAAATTATAGTAGGTGTAGATTTCACTAATAATAATCGAGTGAACGAAATACTGACAGATGTAAAAAACAATTCTTTTTTACTTTATCCAGGAAAAGAAAATTTTAACTTATCTACAAGCACTAGCTCGGACTTAAGTTCATTTATGGGTACTAGCCCATACTTATTCCTCCTAGACGGCACGTGGCCTTGTGCACGCAAAATGCTCAAACTAAGCAGCAACTTACACAAGCTAAATAGAGTGAGTTTTGACAATGAAATTAAATCAAAATTCATCATCAAACAACAACCAGAGTCTCTTTGTCTAAGCACAATAGAGTCTGTATATACAGTAATCAATTTACTTGTGGAAGGTAAATTAGAGCAATGCGACACTAAGGATTTCCTTATTCCTTTTGAAAAAATGATAGAGTATCAAATAGAATGCACTCTTAAAACAGATAATAAACAATATCGATCGGGCACCAAAAGAATGGTTACAGCAAAGGATAAATATAAGAAGGATACAGAAAGGAGTATTATTTTCGAACAGGAAAAGTAGAATCAATCTACACAATCTGTCAAGCATAAAAAAAGGCATTCAAAATTTGAATGCCTTTTTTTTGTATTGTAAAACCGTAGTGTATTAAGCCTTTTCAGAATCTTTCTTAGACTTTCTATAAGGGAAAGAATTAAAAATACTTCTTTTAGCAAAACGTGCTTGCTTATCAGAATTAATCAGTTTTTGGTATATTTTTTTCGAAACACCGAAATACTCATAAGTAGTACCGTCCATAAAAGAAACCTCTAAGAGTTGTCCTTTATGTTGGAAATCGGCAATACCAGACTCTGTAATAGTCTTGGTATATTCTGGAAGACCAGCTTCAATAGTTTCTGGAGCCATACTTACTAAAAAGTGGTAACCGTCTATAACGCTTCTACTCATCTTTTCAGCTTCAATAGCATTATCATCTCCAGCTTGAAACTTATCTGGGTGCCATTCTTTCACTAAATTTCTATAGGTCTTCTTAAGAGATTTTAAAGTAGTCTCTTCATCAACACTAAATAATTTTTTGTACTCGTTTATGCGCTTCATAAATGTGTGCTTGTAATTTGGCGCAAAACTACTGATAAATATCATTGTAAACGAAGGCCTACACGTATTTTTTTAAGTAGAGTGAAAACACTGAAAATTAATAAGGGCTAAATTTATATATACAAGAAGAAAAAATGCACGAAAAACATAAGCTATTTATACAATTCACATAAAAAACGAACCTATACACGACTAATTATCAGTGAATTAAAAAATAATTTCAAATTATTTCAATTTCGTGTTAACCTTTTGGACTTTGCGTACATTAAGAAGTATAAACAGATAAAAAAACCACTTAATACAATTTTTCATAAATTCATTTTCTAAAAGGCATTAAATTTAGCGTGGGGCTAGGATTTAATTCAAAATAAAAGGCGCAAATGGCGCCTATTATTTTTTCCAAAAAACAACTAATTTATAGAACATACTTTACTGCTAACTGTGCTGTATGGTATGGATAATCATGAAGAGCTATTTGCTGACTAATAGATAACTGCAAAGAATTCCATTTTCTCACTAATTTCAAAGAATACAATAAGGGTTGATCTCCATTACCTAAATAACCTTTAAATCCTCTTATATCGTTTTGCAAACAATAGTCTTTATAGTGCAACTGGAAAGTTGCGGCAGCTAAAATAGCATCGTTTTGACGGTTATTTACCATATAGGTTTGCCAAACATATAAACCCATTAACAAACCGGCATCAATTTTAAAGTCAGCATTTATTATTTTTTCAGAATGATACGAAAGGTCAAAATAATAAGCAGGGCTATCAGTATATCGTGCATTTCTAAACTGTGAGCCAGAAGCCGTCTTCAAACCAATATTAAAAAGTAATTCAGCCCTATCATTTTCATATAATAAGGCATTCATTTCTACCAACAAATCACCTGAAGCATACCCTTTAGGGTACTGATCTCTAGCAAATCGGGCATTCCTAATGGTAGTATCCATTTCAAAATACTCAATAGGATTCATAGACAAGCGCAAAGAGGCTTTCTCTCCTAGAGGGTAGGAAAACCGGCTGAGGAAATCCCAACTTTTTTCTCCTGGATTAGTATGATTATTAAAACTGAGATCTAATTCTTTTTTAGAGTTTTTACGTTCTGCAAAAGGAATAGGAAAAGCATTAGGTCCCATAAAATTTGGCGCTACTACTAAGTACGAGGACCAATGCGTATTGCCATCCCACTGATGAGCATTGTTCCACCATGAAAAATCTTGCGCTATTACACTCAATGGAAAACTAAAAGCTAAAAGGAAATATTTCCAACTACAACCTCGCATAAATCTTCTTCTTTTAAATATTTAACGGCTAAATTTCTTAAAGATACAGCATCCAAAGAATTGAGCATTTTTTGATACGAATCGTAAAACTCAAATCCTATATGATGGATATGCATATTTTTTAATAAAGTAGCCTGAGCAAAAGGTCCATCAGCAGAGGTTAAAATCTGCCCCATTATATAATTCTTCACTAAGGCTAACTCCTCTACGGGAATTAAATCTTCTCGTAGACGCTTTAATTCCTTATAAATTTCAACTAAAGCCAGTTCTGTGCTCTCTCCTTTAACCTCGGTAGAAATACTAAAGAAACCGCTTTCTTCTTGCTGTACACACATGGCACCTATACCGTAGGTAAGACCTTTATCTTCTCTGATATTACTCATTAATCGAGAACCAAAATAACCACCCAACACCACCGAAAGGTATTTAAATTCGTGGTAATCTTTATGTTGGGAGTTAAAACAAACACGCCCTATTCTAATAGCAGATTGCAAAGCTCCTTCTTTGGTTATATGAATTTTATCGGCACTGGTTTTTGCAGAATACAACTCTATAGAAGAGGAGTTTTTCACCTCCCAATCGCCCAATAATTCGTTTAATAGTAGTTGTGCTTTTACAGGAATTGCTCCTGCTAAATAAATCTTTAAGGCAGCTTGCTTATAATGTAAATCGTGAAATTGAATTAAATCGTCTCTAGTGATTTTATCAAAATCTGATAATACAGCCGAAGCACCGTAAGAGTGATCATTAAACAAATGTCCGAAGAAGGCATTTCTAGCTTTAAACTCTACCTTTTCGGAGCTAATAACAAAACCCTGCTTACGTTGCTCAATCAATAAATCAAAATCCTCTTTAGGAAAAGAAGCATTTTTAATGGCATCTATAAATATTGGCACTACAATATCGAAGTACTTATTGAGTGTATACAAACTCACTACTGCCCTATCTGGACTAATATCTAAATGTGTATAAGCACCGTAGAAATCAATTTTTTCGTGAATTTCTTCAGCCGTTTTATTTAGGGTTCCTTCTAATAACATGGCGTTACACATGGTTGCTTGTAAGGGCTTAGACTGCAACTTCGAGCCTGCTTCAAACACAAATTCTAAGCGGCATAAATCTTGTCCACCACCATCCATAGTATACACATTTACACCATTATTCAATGTAAAAGTAGCCGCATCCAAAAACTGAGGCATGCTAATATCTTTATACTCTAAGTCTATAGTTCTATCTAACATTTTCATTTATTTGGCGTGGTAATATAAAGTATTGGAATTCTCTTGTCTAAACAGATCTTTAGCAATTTCCCTAATCAAATTTGGATTTACAGCATCGTAAAGTTCCAACTGCTTATTCACTAAGTTAGCATCTCCTATTAGTTCTGAAGTAGCTAAATTCATTGCTTTATTAAGCACATTTAACTCTGAAAACATATGCGCAGAAATGACTTTATTCTTCACTTTGGTGAGTTCTTCTTGAGAAACTAAAATAGTTTTTAATTTTTCTGTCTCTGCATCTATTCCTGCTTCAGCTTGCTCCATGGTAACACCATCGGCTAACTTACCACCGAAGTAGAATAAACCTTCATCTAAGTCGCCACCAATAAATGCATCTATATCGGTAAATAGCTTCTGCTCTTTTACCAAACTCTTATATAACCTTGAAGAATTCCCTCTAGACAATACATCGGAAATTAGGTCTGTCGCAAAGTAATTCGGGTCTTTACGTGCACACATATGAAAAGCTTTGTAGATAATATCTACAGGTACCTCACGCTCTACAGTAAGTGTACGAGCCTGTTCCTGACGAGGCTCTTTTGGTAAATTCCTTTTAGATACATCTCTGCGCTCTATAGGAGCAAACCATTTCTCAGAAAGCCTTTTCACCTCTTCAAGTTCCACATCACCAGCAACAACCAAAATTGCATTGTTGGGTGCATAGTGTTTATAAAAGAATGCTTTCACCTCTTCCATAGTAGCCTCTTCAATATGAGAAACCTCTTTCCCTATTGTTGCCCACTGATAGGGGTGTTTTTTATAAGCTAAAGGTCTTAATAATAGATGAACATCTCCATAGGGTTGGTTGAGGTAGTTTTGTTTAAACTCCTCAATTACTACCTGACGTTGAACCTCTAAACTTTTGGGTGTAAAAGCTAAACTCAACATCCTATCAGACTCCAACCTAAAGGCTTGTTCTAAATTGTCTTTAGGCAGTGTTATATAGTAATTTGTAATATCGTTAGAAGTAAAGGCATTGTTTTGCCCTCCTGATTTTTCTACCACCTCGTCGTAGTCAGCTATATTTACAGAACCACCGAACATAAGATGCTCGAACAAATGTGCAAAACCTGTTCTTGAAGGATCTTCATCTCTAGCACCTACATCGTAGAGTAAATTAAAGGCTACTATAGGTGTACTCTTATCTTGATGAACAATAACTTTTAAGCCATTGTCTAATACAAATCGTTCGAAATTTATCATCTATGCTTTCTAAATTTAAATAAGCAGAAAGTTATACTCTCTTTTTTAAGCCCTACAAAAGAACAATATTTTGATTGTTAGAGCCTCATTTTCACAGATAAAAAAGCAGCAATATTTAATACTAAGCTATGGAGAATCTTTGTTTCTTTGATGTATGGAATTAAGCAGTGAAATTTGGAACAAGAGATACCTCAATAATGAGATTGGATGGGATATAGGTTTTGCCTCCACCCCGCTAAAAACTTATTTCGATACGATAGAAAATAAAGAGCTTAAAATCCTTATCCCTGGTTGTGGCAACGCCTACGAGGCAGAATATTTAATCGAAAAAGGATTTAAAAATGTGTACTTAATCGATTGGGCACAAGAGGCATTGGATAATTTCAAAAATCGAAATTCTAAGTTTCCTACAGAAAACCTTATTTGCGGAGACTTTTTCGAACATTCAGAAAACTACGATCTTATAATAGAACAAACTTTTTTTTGTGCAATTAATCCAGTCCTCAGAGAAAAGTATATAATCAAAATGAAAGAGTTACTAAATGATAAAGGCCTATTAGTGGGTTTATTATTCAACGATAAACTCTATTCCAACAGGCCACCTTTTGGTGGTAAGAAAAGTGAATACTTAGAACTATTCAATAAGTATTTTAAAAATGTACGCATGGAAAAAGCGTATAACTCTATAGCTCCTCGAAAAGGAAGGGAGCTTTTTATTCGGGTTTCAAGCAGAGAAAAACAAGCTTAAAACTGCGAAACGAAAACCCCAAAGTATTTCATAAAATATAGTTTTATAGCGCATCATTTTATTGTATTTTTGCAACGAAAATTTACATACCCCATGGCAAACATTAGCAAACTTCAACAAACCGTAAGTCAAGTACGCAGAGACATTGTACGTATGGTTCATGCAAACAACTCTGGCCACCCAGGTGGATCTTTAGGTTGTGCAGAATACCTAGTAGCATTGTACTTTGAGACAATGAAACACGACACCAACTTTAAAATGGACGGTAAAGGCGAAGATATATTCTTCCTTTCTAACGGGCATATATCTCCTGTATTTTACAGTGTGTTGGCACGTTCAGGATATTTTGATGTTGCTGAATTGGCAACTTTTCGTAAGATAAATTCACGTTTACAAGGTCACCCAACCACACACGAAGGATTACCTGGTGTGCGTATGGCTTCGGGTTCTTTAGGACAAGGAATGTCTAATGCTTTAGGTGCTGCAGAAACGAAGAAGTTGAATGGAGACGATCGTATCGTTTACTCTCTTCACGGTGATGGGGAACTACAAGAAGGACAAATTTGGGAAGCTGCCATGTATGCTTCAGCAAAGAAAGTAGACAACCTTATTTGTGCTGTAGATTTAAACGGACAGCAAATTGACGGTAGTACCGAAGAAGTACTCGATATGGGTAGTTTAGAAGCTAAGTTTACAGCTTTTGGATTTGATGTATTGGTAGAAAAGCAAGGAAACGACATGGCATCTGTTGTGGCTGCTTTGGAAGAAGCAAAAACGAGAACCGGAAAAGGAAAACCAGTTTGTATTTTACTATATACCGAAATGGGGAATGGAGTAGATTATATGATGGGATCTCATAAGTGGCACGGTGTGGCACCTAACGATGAGGAACTTGCCAATGCCTTAGCTCAAAACGAAGAAACTTTAGGAGACTACTAAAAAGCCAAATCAGATGAAAAAATTTCCATATACAGAAACAAAAGATACCCGTTCGGGATTTGGTGCAGGTTTAGTTGAAGCCGCTCGTAAAAACCCTGAAGTTGTTGGTTTATGTGCCGACCTTACCGGTTCGTTAAAAATGAATGCTTTTGAGGATGAATTCCCAGAGCGTTTTTTCCAAGTAGGAATTTCTGAAGCCAATATGATGAGTATGGCAGCAGGGATGACTATTGGAGGAAAGATTCCTTTTACAGGAACTTTTGCCAATTTCTCTACCTCTAGAGTGTACGATCAAATTCGTCAGTCTATTGCTTATTCTAATAAGAATGTGAAAATATGTGCTTCTCACGCAGGTTTAACCCTAGGTGAAGATGGTGCTACACACCAAGTATTAGAAGATATAGGGATGATGAAGATGCTTCCAGGAATGGTGGTTATCAACCCATGTGACTACAATCAAACCAAAGCAGCTACTGTAGCTATTGCAGAATACGAAGGTCCTGTTTACCTGCGTTTTGGTCGACCTAAAATGCCCGTATTTACACCAGCAGACCAAGATTTTAAAATTGGTGAAGCGGTGATGCTAAACGAAGGAGCTGATGTAACTATTTTAGCTACTGGACACCTAGTATGGGAAGCTATTGAAGCAGGACATATTCTTGCTGAAATGGGTATAGATGCTGAGGTAATAAATATTCATACGATTAAGCCTTTGGATGCAGAAGCGATCTTAAAGTCTGTAGAAAAAACAGGTTGCGTAGTTACTGCCGAAGAACACCAAATGAACGGTGGTTTAGGAGATAGCGTAGCACAGTTACTTTCTCGTAAAAACCCTAGCCCTCTAGAAATGGTTGCTGTAAACGACAGTTTCGGTGAGTCAGGAGTACCGGCACAACTGATGGAGAAATACGGACTTACTCGCACAGATATTGTTAAATCTGTTGAAACAGTACTAAAAAGAAAGTAATCGTTTACTTTATATGACCAAAAAAAGAGGCTTCGGCCTCTTTTTTTTTGGTCCTACTAAAAAGGAGGAGTATATTGCATCTCAAATACGAAAATTGTCAGAAATATTGATAAAAATGAGACTCTTACCAATAATTTTATGCTTGATATTAGTAAGCTCTTGTTCGCAGACTTACTACTATTTAAAAACAGATTTTGAGCTATCAGAAATAATTTGGAAAACAAACACCAAGAATTATATTCCTATTTTGAAATCTGAGCTGGATAAATCTGTAGTTTTAGCTACCACCCACAGGTTTCTAAAACAACAAGAATTATTTAAGCTTAAACAATATTTAAATTCAAATTCATCAGACAATAGCGATGTTATATTAGCAAAAACCATGTATCACATCTATAAATGCAATTATTCAGAAGCTCAACACGCACTATCAGAAATAAAAGATGGAAAGTACCCACAAATAAAACAACTATTAAATATTGATTTGGAATATGAAATTTCCAGAACTAATGACAGCGTTAACTTCCAACAAACGCTACAAAAATATCAATACTTATTAGATTCAAACCCCAATAACAACTTATTAAAAAACCTACTATTAACCCGTATTAGATACATTAGATACAATTACTCAAATGATTAAAAAAATAGTCTTTCTACTTACGAGCTCATTATTGTTTCTTTCTTGTTCGCAAACTAAAATGTTGACAAGGAGTCTACAAAGTGTTAAAGTACCAATCAGCTATCTTCATGATAGTGATATCATAGAGAATGATAAAATAAAAACAATCGCATTAGACAATATTGACATTCAATTTATTGACTCAACTACTACAGTAACATTAACTAATAGATTAATTCTTCCACTTATTTTTTATTATTACTTCGATCGAAAATATGATATCACATTAGGTCAAAATAACTTTGATCAAAAATATAGTGACTTCTTCAAAAGTTCATTTATTACGGAATCTCAACGATCGGGTAAATACACTCTGGTTAACTCAAACACAAGTGATTATACACTCGATATATCGATTGATACCATTGATACTAAGTCAAATTATAGGATCATACAATCCCATATGTATTTCGGAGTAATATCAATGAGTATTTGGGATGAAAAAAGATCTCCATCAGTCTCTCAACTCGTCCTTAGTGTACGCTTGAAAAATAAAAATGATATAGTCTTTAAAAGAAATTATGTATTCGGTAAAACGCAAGAATTATCAATCCCTAAATCAAATAACTCCAAAACTTTGCGCACTGACTTCATGACAAATATGGTAGAATCATTATCACTCAATACCAAGGGATGTATCGAGATAATAATCGATGATATTAATCGAGAAATTAATTAACCAAACGAGGCTTCGGCCTCTTTTTTTTTGTTAAAAAATACATGTCCATTTTTCGGTTGCGGTAAAATATACAATTGTTATAAATTGTGGACTCCAAAACAAGAATGTATGTTAATAACAGATGCAGCTAAAATAAACCAGTACTATACAGCATTGGTAGAAAAAGACCCAAAGTATATAGGACTCTTTTTTGTTGGAGTAAAAACGACTTCAATATTTTGTATTTCTAGCTGTAGTGCACGAAAACCAAAATTTGAAAATGTAGTATTTTACAGCACTTTTAAAGATGCATTAGACAATGGATTTAGGCCCTGTAAGGTATGTAAACCTACACAAAACGCGAATGAAACGCCCCCTTTAGTAACACAAGCAATACAGTTGGTAAAAGAAAACCCTAAAACTAAAATTGCCGATTGGATGCTTCGAGAAAAAGGCATTGCACCAGAAATGGTACGCAGATGGTTTAAGAAAAACTACAATATGACTTTTCATGCCTACCAGAGAATGTACCGCATAAACAATGCACTGCTAGAACTTAAATCAGGTAAAAACACCACAGAAACTGCTTTAGACTCGGGCTTCGACTCCTTAAGTGGATTTGGATATACCTTCAAGAAAGCCCTAGGAAAGTCGCCAAAAAATAGTAGTCAAGAAAACAGCATTTTACTGAGTCGTATTACTACTCCTATTGGACCTATGTTTATATGCGCAACAGATAAGGGTGTATGCCTAATAGAATTCGTAGATCGTAGAATGTTAGAAACTGAATTCAAAGACCTACAAGAACAACTAGATGCCAAAATCCTCATTGGAGAAAATGAACATATAAAAGAAGCGAAAACTCAATTATTTGAATACTTTGAAGGCGCAAGAAAAATATTTAAACTTTCTTTAGACTGCCCAGGTACCGAGTTTCAACAAAAGGTATGGGAGGGTTTAGAGAAAATAAAATACGGAAGTACGGCCAGCTACCTAGAACAAGCTACAAAATTAAATAAGCCGAAAGCTGTACGTGCTGTAGCATCGGCAAATGGATTTAACAGAGTTGCTATTGTAGTTCCATGCCATAGAGTAATAGGTTCAGATGGTAAACTCACTGGCTACGGTGGCGGTTTAGAAAGAAAAAGGTGGCTACTAAATCACGAAATAGAGAATTCTGAAAAGGATGAATACAAATTATTTTAAGTTCTAAATGCTAATTTATAGAGGCTGTACAAGCATTTAGATCGTATAAAACACTGTAACAGATTCTTTTAAATATATAACTGATCAGTTTAAAATTGATCGTTGAAATCAGTAAATTCGCTTAAATTAGAGTTCTAATTAGACTTAAAATAAGAAATGAACACATCCGTAGAAATATCCATGTATCCTTTAAAAGAAGATTATAAACCATCGATAATCGCCTTCATTAAAAACTTAAGAAAGTACCCGTTCATTAAAGTAGATACCAATGGTATGAGTACGCAGGTATTTGGAGATTATAAAAGGGTAATGAATGCCATAAATACAGAAATGGAAAATACGTTTAAGAATTCTAATTCTGTGGTATTTAACCTAAAGGTGATTAATGCTGATTTAGAAGAAAAACCGAGGTTTTAAAAAACTAAAATGATTTGAAAATTTGATGAATTCTGTATCCTGTCTTCTGAGTATTCTTTTAAAAAAAATTACACAGAGATTCACATAGAAAATCTTGTGAATCACAGAGGAATCTATTTTTCTGCATGCTGACTTAGAAGAAAAGTCGAGGTTTTAAACGAACAGTCAAAATGGTCTTTTTGTCAAATGGTCATTTAAAGTCTAGGAGTGTAATTGTTGATTGTGCTTCGAGTGCCCCTTACCTAGCGGAAAGTAAATCAGCAGGACAAAAAAACTAAGTGCTTACCTACTCTAAATCTCTAACTCCTAGTTCAAGCTCTAAATCGTTTAAAAACTATTCCATTTTTTTGGAGCAAAAAGAAACACAAGGGTGAACTCTATACCCAGTACGGTAGCAATTGCGGCAGCTACAGAAGCATCGAGCCAAACAGCTAAATAGTAGCCAGCAAATGAAGAGATAACTCCAACTAAAGCAGAGATAAGTAGCATTTTGGGTAGTTCTTCGGTAAGAAGATAAGCGGTTGCTGCAGGGGCAATTAATAGGGCAACTACTAATAATAGCCCCAACAGACTCAAATGACACAACAGTAGTAACCGAAACTGCAGACATTAATACATAATGCCAAACAAGTGAAGAAACACCAATAGATGCAGCAAAAGCAGGATCGAAGGTGGTTAAAAACAATCCTTTATAGCCAATAAGGATCATAGCGATTATCAACAACATAACGATTCCCTAAAACCCAAACTGTATTGGGAGCGTTAATACCAGGAATAAATGAATAGAGAGGCTCTAAGGCTACATAAGAGATTTCACCAAACAACACACAGTCTGAGTCAATATGTACGTCATCGCATAAAGAGAAATAAAATTACACCTATGGCAAATAACCAGGTAAAAGTAATTCCTATGGAAGCATCCTTTTGTAATCCTCCCTTCTTATTGAAGGTTTCGATAAGATAGGTCGTAATAAGA
>CBCYMK010000025.1:0-41929 GCA_965183875.1 Flavobacteriales bacterium
ATTAAAACTTTTTTTGACAGATTTAGTTCAGTTTTTCAAAATCCCAAAAATATTTTTCACAATCTGTTTGTTTTCAATTTTCTATTATTTAATGTCGTTTAATTATTTAGTCGAAATCGTATACTATTCTGTAGGATTGTCTTCTTTTACTTTTTTAATATATACTATGTTTATTCGTTTTAAAGATTTAAAAAAGGTGAGTTCAAAATATTTAGTTGCTACTAAGTATCGCTTTTTTACACAATTTTGTACTAGTATTTTTTATTGGATTGTTGTTTGGCCTATTATAGTAAACGATAGTGTTCTATTTGAAAATCCTATCGCTATCCCAGGGCTTTTAACCTTAATTGTAATAATTGTTTTAATAATAAGGGAGCAATTAGAAAACCTTGAAACCTATATGGAAGAGAATTATCCAGCTGCACTATAGTTCTATAAGATTTCTTACTGATTAAGAAATCAATTTTATAAATTTGCAGTACTTTTAACTTTAAACATTAGTATAGCATGCAACTGTACAATAAACTAAGTGCGAGTGAGAGATCAGCTTTGATAGACGAAGCAGGTACCGATCGCCTAACCATTTCTTTTTACCAATATGCTACTATTGGTAATCCTCAAATTTTTAGAGATACCTTATTTATTAAGTGGGAGTCCATAGATGTCTTAGGGCGTATATATATTGCCCACGAAGGTATAAACGCGCAATTGTCTTTGCCAGCGGATAAGTTTAACGACTTTAAACAACACCTCGATACCATTTCGTTTTTAAAAGGTATAAGGTTAAACGTTGCTAGAGAGCAAGACAATAAATCATTTTTAAAGCTTAAGCTTAAGGTGAAAGATAAAATTGTTGCTGATGGTTTAAACGACGATTCCTTTGATCCAACGGATATAGGAGTGCATTTAAAAGCTCAAAATTTTAACGATATATTAGAGGACCCCAAGACGGTATTGATTGACATGAGGAATCATTACGAAACAGAAATTGGGCATTTTAAAAACGCAATTACACCCGATGTAGATACCTTTAGAGAGTCCTTACCCATTATAGAGGACGATCTTAAAGATCATAAAGAAGATAAAAACCTTGTAATGTATTGTACTGGAGGAATTCGCTGCGAAAAAGCCAGTGCCTACTTTAAGCACAAAGGGTTTAAAAAAGTTTACCAACTGGAAGGTGGTATTATTGAGTATGCACGACAAATAGAAGACGAAGGCTTAGAGAATAAATTCTTAGGTAAGAATTTCGTTTTTGATGAACGTAGAGGAGAGCGAATTTCTGATGATATCATTTCTAATTGTCACCAATGTGGTAAGCCTTGCGATACCCATACCAATTGTGGGAATGTAGCCTGCAACCTTTTATTCTTACAATGTGAAGATTGTAAAATAGAACACGCCAATTGCTGTGGTAAAGCTTGTAAAGATATTAACGACCTGCCTTTTGAAGAACAAAAGGAGTTGCGAAAAGGGAATCCAAACAGTAATAAGATCTTTAATAAAGGTAGGTCTGAGAACTTACACTTTAAAAAGTAATAGAAGGCCGTTCTAATAACGGCTTTCTTATGGTTTCATCAGTACAATCTAGAGAAATAGATTATGAGAACTACAACTTGTAGGTTCCGTCAATTTTCCTATTTTTGTAGTTCAATCATGAAAAACAACCAAACACATACTAACTGTTGTTGCACTAGATTAACTATCTAATCTGAGTGGTAATAGTGCTATGTAAATAAATCATAACCTATCCGTTTGGATGGGTTTTTTAGTATAAAAACATGAAGCAATTCGATCAAACTATATTAGACGTAATTGGAAATACCCCAATTATAAAATTGAATAAGGTAGCTACAGGTGTAGCCTCTTCTATTTATGTGAAATTAGAATATATGAACCCTGGAGGATCTATTAAAGATCGTATGGGTGTGTATTTATGTGAACAAGCTGTGAAGCGTGGAGACCTAAAACCTGGTGGAACTATCGTGGAGTCTACTTCGGGAAATACTGGGGTAGGGATTGCTCTTTTTGCTGCTATTAATGGTTATAAATGTGTTTTTGTGATGGCCGATAAGCAGTCGCAAGAAAAAATAGACAACCTAAAAGCTTACGGTGCTAAGGTTTTGGTTTGCCCTACAGATGTAGAGCCAGAAGACCCTAGGTCGTATTATTCTGTCGCTGCTAATTTAGCAAAACTACCTAATTCTGTATTCCTCGATCAATATGGAAATATGGATAATGGTCAGTCTCACTTTGAAATTACAGGTCCAGAAATATACGAACAAACAAAAGGAGAGTTTGATACCCTTATGGCTGGAATAGGTACTGGTGGAACAATTTCGGGTTGTTCTCGTTTCCTAAAACCTAAAATGCCGCATTTAAAATCTGTGGCGGTAGATTGTGAAGGTTCTATCTTAAAAGAGTACCACGAAACCGGTGAAATGGGTGATGCTTATAGCTATTTGGTTGAAGGTATTGGTGAAGATTTTTTACCAGACAATGTATTGTTCGATCAAATAGATGCTATGGTAAGAGTAGGCGATGAAGAGTCGTTCCATATGACTAGACGCTTATTGCAAGAAGAGGGGATTTATGCTGGAGGATCTAGTGGTTCTGCTGTTGTAGGAGCTATAAGGTATGCCGAGTCCTTGGACAAGCCAGAGCGTATTTTAGTTATACTTCCAGACTCAGGTAACCGTTATGCTTCTAAAATTTACAATGAAGCTTGGATGCAAGAAATGGGCTATTTAAAAGGAGATTCACCAAAAGATGAATTAGATTTAGAAATCGATAAAATTCTAGGGAATGCATAAAGATAATTTACAAAAAGGTACTAGAGCTATACATATTGGTAATGAACCCGATGAAAAAACAGGGGCTGTAATACCACCAATTTACCAAACTTCTACTTTTATCCAGTCTAGCCCAGGAGAGCATAAAGGATACGAGTATACGCGTTCTCATAACCCTACACGCACACGTTTAGAAGACTGTTTAGCTTCATTAGAAAACGCTGACCATTGCTTGGTTACTTCCAGTGGGATGGCTGCTGTATCTTTAATATTTCAATCATTCCCACAGGGTACAAAAATTCTTTGTGGTGATGATGTTTATGGGGGTACCTATAGAATTTTAAACACCATTTTTAACGATCGTTTTGTACTAAAACATGTAAATACTACAGATGTAGATTCTGTAAAAGAAGAGTTGAATTCTTTTAAGCCCAATTTAGTTTGGTTAGAATCTCCAACGAATCCTATGTTACAGATAAGCGATATTAAAGCTATATGTTCTGCTGCACATGCTGTTGATGCAAAGGTAGTAGTAGATAATACTTTTATGAGTCCATATTTCCAAAACCCATTAGATCTTGGAGCAGATATGGTAATGCACTCTTTAACAAAATACATAAACGGCCATAGCGATGTAGTTGGTGGTGCTATTATGTTAAACGATAATACCCAGTTCGATAAACTCTGGTATTTACAAAATTCTATGGGGCCTAGTCAGTCGCCATTCGATAGCTGGTTAGTGCTTAGAGGTGTTAAGACCTTGGCTATACGTATGCGTGCACATGCGAGTAATGCTATGGAAATTGCCAAGTATTTAGAGCAACATCCTAAGGTGGATAAAGTTATCTATCCTGGTTTGGAATCTCATCCACAACACGAATTAGCAAAGAGCCAAATGTCTGGTTTTGGCGGCATGCTTAGTGTGTATATTAAAGGCGGATTAAAAGAGAGTAAAATATTTTTAGAGAAAGTTAAATTATTTGCCTTGGCAGAAAGTTTAGGTGGTGTAGAGAGTTTAATTGAACACCCTGCCATAATGACCCATGCTTCTGTACCCCTCCAAGAAAGAGCAAAACTCGGTATTGCCGATAATTTTGTACGTATTTCTGTAGGTGTAGAAGATATAGAAGATCTTGTGGCTGATTTATCAGATGCTTTAGACTGTATTTAAATACACTTAGCATTTACTTTTTCTTCTAAATCATATAACTATGAACGAAGAAATAAAATTTAGGCTGAAAGAAATTGAGGCTTATTTGAAAGGATATATGGATGAGGGGAAGCAGTTTTTTGCTTCCTCATCTTTCCAATCGCACAGTATTCCTATGCTGCACATCCTCAATACGATTGCCCCTAATTTCCCTGTTTATTTTATTGATACTGGATTTCACTTTCCAGAAACCTTAGAATTTAGAGATCAGGTAGCTGCTCAATTCAATTTAAATGTTAAAAATCACAGAGGAACTACTTCTTTGGTAAATCAATTAACCACCGAAGATAGATTTCTGTTTCAGTCTGATCCTGCTTATTGCTGTGCCATTAATAAAACACAGCCAATGGATAGTTTGATGATGCAATATGATATCTGGATTACCGGAGTTCGGAAAGATCAAAATGCCAATAGAAGTACGATGGGGTATGAGGCTCAAGGACCACATAATACAATGCGTTTTCATCCTATGATTCACTGGTCTAGTAAAATGATTTGGGGAATACCGAAAAGCGTATAATTTACCTACGCATCCACTAGAAGAACAAGGGTATTTAAGTATTGGATGCTTGCCTTGTACACAGAAATTTTCACTCGAAACCGACGATAGTAGAGGTGGTAGATGGAAAGGTATGAAGAAAAATGAATGTGGATTACACACCGATTTAATTAAATAAGATGAGGATACTAATTACTGGAGGACTAGGTTATATCGGTTATACTTTAATTGAGCAACTAACACAATTAAGCGGTTTAGAAAATCAAATTGTGATTTACGATAACTTGTCTCGAAATGAATTCTCGCTTTTAAATGCACATCATTTAGATGGTAAGAATATACGCTTTGTAAAAGGGGACTTACTCGACAATCATAAGCTACAAAAAGAAGTAAATAATGCAGAGGTAGTAATTCATTTAGCTGCCATGGTAACCACGCCTTTCGAAGACAAATTCTTTCACCATTTCGATCAAGTAAATCACTGGGGTACTGCAAATTTGGTGTCGGCTGTAGAAGAAAGCGATGTGAAGCATTTTATTTATTTGAGCTCTATTTCGGTTTTTGGAAATAACGATCAACAAGTTGATGAGAATACTTTGGTGAATCCAGACTCATCTTATGGGATTAGTAAATACCAAGCCGAGAAACATGTACAGCGTTTGGTAAACAAAATCCCTACACATATTATAAGGTCAGGGAATGTTTACGGCTACAACCCTGCTATACGTTTAGATGCAGTAATTAACAGGTTTATGTACGAGGCACAATTCGAAGGTCGTGTACGTATTAATGGAGATGGTTCGCAGTATCGTGGCTTTATATCGGTTTCAGAAATCAGTCAGATAATTACTTCATTAGTTCAAAATCCTACATATAATTCAGGCATACATTTAGCGGTTACAAAATCACTAAGTATCAACGATGTCTTAGAGTCAATTTTAAAAATATATCCTGACACTGAGTTTATTCACAGCAACGAAAGTATGCGAATGAAATCTATAAAAGTGACTATTCCTTCAGATATAATAAAGAATTTAAAAATTAGAAGTACCGACTTGAAAGATGATTTACTAACTTTCAAAAAGTCTTTTATTCAATAAACATGAACTATTTATTATTCAATCAGGAATCCGAAAGGCTTCGGTTTAGACCTTTAATAAATGAGGACTTTGATGCCTGGCTTCCGTTTTTTGAAGACAAAGAAATACTAACTTATTTTGGTATTGATCCTAACTTAAGTCAGCACAAACTTTGTGAAAATTGGTTTAAAAGAGTATTCGATCGTTATGAGAATAATTTAGGTGGGATGAATGCCATAATCCTAAAAGAAACAGGTGAACTTATTGGGCAATGTGGCTTGCTAATTCAAACTATTCAAGGCAAAGAACGCTTAGAAGTTGGATACTCGTTATTACCCGAGTTTAGAGGTTTTGGATATGGTTCTGAAGCTGCGATAAAATGTAAAGAATTTGCCTTTGATAATTCTTTTGCAGCGCAATTAATGTCTATGATTCATGTTGATAATAAAGCATCCGAAAAAGTAGCTTTAAAAAATGGAATGTCACTAGAATCTATCATCGACTACGAGGGTATGATGGCTAAAATTTACACAATAAATAAAGCATGAATATTTTAGGAAACAAAAAAAAATCAGAAGTAATTTATGAGCACTTACAGTTAGGTGTTTTAGTTGCTGTATCGAGTGATGACAACTCTCTAGCTAGAGAGTTTTTAAAAAAATACAAGGGTAAAAAATCGATGCCATCTGATAAAATACCTGGCTATAAAATGGTTGTTGACCCAGAGTTTGATAGTTTGAAAATTGATTTCTCAAAAACCTTTGATTTCCTCATCAAAGACCTCAAATTATTCCCTCTTAAATAGGAGTAGGTGTTTGAATTTGATAAAACCTTAAAGTTTAATAATGATTTTTAAAAAGTTAGAAGAGATTTTTGGATACAAGAAATTCCGTCCTCTTCAAGAAGAAATTATACATAGAACCATTGCCGGAAAAGATAGCTTAGTACTTATGCCAACAGGTGGAGGGAAGTCCATGTGTTTTCAAATTCCCGCACTTTGTTTAGAGGGAATAACCATTGTGGTGTCACCGCTCATTTCTCTAATGAAAGATCAGGTTCAAGCTCTAAGAGCTAATGGGGTGGAGGCTAGCTTTTTTAATAGTAGCTTAAGTCAAGATGAAGAAAGTGAAGTAGTGCGAAATGCACTCAATGGAATTACAAAAATATTGTATTTGTCTCCAGAGAAACTAATTTCAGTAAAAGATTCTTGGTTAAAACAACTAACTATTTCGTTAGTTGCTATAGATGAAGCACACTGTGTGAGTATGTGGGGACATGACTTCAGGAAGGAATATACTCAACTAAACGACTTTCGTAATTCCTTAGCGCATATTCCTTTTATAGCGCTTACAGCAACAGCAGATAAGTCTACTCGGGTAGACATTATTGAGCAGTTAGGGCTTAAAGATTCAGAGTTGTTTATTTCTTCCTTCGATAGAGAAAATATAAGTATTGATGTTCGTGGTAATGTCGCTAAAAAAGACAAGCTAAAACAGATTGTAGCCTTTATAAACGCCAAGCCAAACGAAAGTGGTATAATCTATTGTTTGAGTAGGAAAAACACCGAAGATATATCGGCGTATTTAAATGCCCATGGTATCGATTCCAAGTGTTATCACGCTGGAATGGATAGTGCTAGTAGAGCAAAGGTTCAAACAGATTTTATTAACGATACCAGTAAAATTATTGTGGCTACCATTGCTTTTGGAATGGGTATAGATAAGTCGAATGTACGTTGGGTTATACACAGCAATTTACCCAAAAATTTAGAAGGGTATTACCAAGAAATTGGTCGTGCTGGAAGAGATGGCTTACCCTCGGAAACACTTTTGTATTTTACTCTGAGAGATGTTGTATTGTACAGAAAGTTTGCCGCCGATAGTGCAAATGCTGAAATGCAATTAGACAAGCTTAGCAGGATGCTTCAGTTCTCCCAAGCCAAGTCGTGTAGACGTAAAATATTACTGTCCTATTTTGGTGAGTTTTTAACTGAAAATTGTAATAACTGTGATGCTTGTAGTAATCCTTCACAAAATTTTGATGCGACCATAATTGCCCAAAAAGCACTGTCCGCCACCGCTAGGATGAATGAGTCCGAATCCTCCGTAATGGCAGTAAATGTTTTACGAGGTTCTCAGAATGCTAAAGTTTATGAAAAAGAATACCACAAACTAAAGACGTATGGAATTGGTAAGGATATAAGTTTTTACGACTGGAACGATTATTTCGTTCAATTGACCAATATTGGGGCTTTAGAAATTGCATATAATGAGAGTTCGGCACTTAAAATTACTCCTTTGGGTTGGTCTATTCTAAAAGAAGGAAAAAAGGTTCAGTTATCTAAGCCAATTGCCGAAAGTGAGAAAAAATCTAAAAAGGCGAAATCTAAAAAAGAGCCTAAACAAAAAGTCAAAAAAGCCCTTTTTGAGGAACTTAGAGTGTTAAGAGCTCAATTAGCAAAGTCAGAAAATGTCCCTCCTTATATCATTTTTAGCGATAAGTCGCTTGAGGATATGGTCACCTTAAGGCCTCAAACAGAATCAAGTTTTATGGATGTTTCTGGTGTGGGACAGAATAAGTTGCATAAGTACGGCGCTGCATTTATGTCGCTCATTAAGAGCTTTACTCAAGCCAATACAAAAACGCCAACCAAATTAGTTTCCTATAATTCTTTTAAGAGTGGAAGTACCATTGAATTGATCGCTGAAGAAAGAGATTTGAAACCCTCCACTGTATTAACTCATTTGGTAAGCTGCTACTTAGAAGGCTTGGAAATAGATTTAAGTCCTTTTGTAACAGATGTCATATTACAAAAGGTGAAAAGTGCCTACTTAGAATGTGGTAAGCCTTTGACAATGAAACCTGTTTTTGAGTTTTTAAATGAAGAAATTCAGTACAACGAAATTCGTGTGGCCTTAGCGATCTTAACATTTAATAAAAATATTTAACCCACTCTATAAAGGTGCTATCTTAACTTTTGTGTAAATTGGACTAAATTAGATTTTTATGATAGATCCAGTTTTAATTGCGATTCCTCTATTTGTACTGTTAATTTCTGTAGAGCTATTTCTCACAGTTAAACTTAAATACGAGGCCTATACAAAGTCCGATACTTTTGGTAGTTTATCAATGGGCGTTGGAAGTGTATTAGTGGGAGGGGCTACAAAAATAATTGTTTTTGCAGCTTATTCTTTCGTTTATCAGTACAGGTTGTTTTCTTTTGAAATGAACCTTCCGTTTATAGTACTCCTTTTCTTACTAGATGATTTTTGTTACTATTGGTTTCATCGTCTGAGTCATAGTTCTAGATTCCTCTGGGCCTCACATAGTATTCATCATTCCTCAAAAAAGTACAATCTATCTACGGCTATTCGTCAAACATGGACAGGAGATTTAACCGGGGCTTTTTTGTTTTGGATACTGTTGCCTTTTATTGGTTTTTCCCCAGAGTGGGTAATGACGATGAAAGCTATAAGCTTAATTTATCAATTCTGGATTCATACTGAGTTGATAAGTAAACTTCCTAGCTGGTATGAATTCCTTTTTAATACCCCTTCACATCACAGGGTACACCATGCAACACAAGTAAATTACTTAGATCGAAACCATGCAGGGGTGTTAATTATTTGGGATAAACTGTTTGGTACTTTTGTGCCAGAAGTAGAAAAGCCTATTTATGGATTGGTTACCAATATCAAAACCTTCAATCCTTTTAAAATTGCTTTTGCTGAATGGAAGTTAGTTTTTGAAGATTTTAAAAAGAAGATTCCTTTGACTGTAAAATTGAAGTACTTATTTATGCCTCCCGGTTGGAGTCACGATAACTCTCGAAAAACCTCAGCTCAAATGCGGGAGGAATGAATTGAGAATTTGAAAATGATTATGCTTAGTGCTCTCCATACAAAACCTAATAATGTCAGTCTGTACCGATAGTTGTCGGTATTATCGAAGACCTACTCAATCTTTAAATGACCTTTTTACTACAATACCCTTTTGGTAATTAATTAGAATCTAGCTTTTCGAGAGCCTCAAGGTGACAGGAGGACAAAAGAAGTTTTGAGTTTTGAGTTATAAGTTTTGAGTAGGGAAAAAGAAGGATTAGTCTTTTTTTTACTAGATACCAGCTATTTATTCCAATTTTCATTTTCAAATCATCACAACCTTTCACCATCCCCCATTAAGTTTAGCATGATCTGCTAAGAACTGGTCTAGTCCTTTTGTTGTGAGGGCGTGGTCGAACATCTCCATTATAATAGAGTAGGGAGCAGTAGCCACATCAGCTCCTAGTTCTGCACACTTAACTATGTGATTTTGGTTTCTGATAGAAGCTGCAAGTATTTGAGTTTCGAAACTATAATTGTCGAAAATTGTACGAATGCTTTTTATTAAGCCCAGGCCATCTTCGTTTATATCTTCTAGTCTGCCTATAAAAGGAGATATATAAGTAGCTCCAGCTTTTGCAGCTAAGAGCGCTTGTGCAGCTGTAAAAACTAAAGTGCAGTTGGTTTTTATATTCTCCTTGCTTAATACACTTATTACTTGTATACCTGCTTTAGTCATTGGGATTTTTACAACGATGTTATTGTGAAGTCTAGCTAGCTTGTATGCCTCTTCTAACATATTCTTATAATTGGTAGCGATTACTTCGGCCGATACCGGGCCTTCTACTAATGAGCATATAGTACTATAGTGTTTTGTCCAGTTTTTTGGGCCTCTAATTTCTTCCTTAGCCATTAGACTCGGATTGGTCGTTACGCCATTAATTATATTTAGAGTTTCTAATTCTTTTATTTGGTGTAAGTTAGCTGTGTCTAGAAATAATTTCATAGTATATTTTCTTATAGGTTAGAGTAGCGATTAACATAGTACTCGACATTATTACAGTGTAATTGATTGAAAATTGACTGCTAATCACATTTAAATGTACTTTATTTTGAGAGAATAGAAGACTAGCGTATTTTTTATTTTAGTATTTCTAAAATAGTATTGTCTTGTATATACTAAGAGTTTTTAATCACTACTAGTAAAGTTGTTTGTATATGAAAATAAAAAAAGAATAAATATTTGGTCTTCGGCATTTTTTTTCACTAAGTTTGGAGACTTAACATACTAAGAACAATTTTTTTAACTAAACCCCCCCGTTATGAAGAAAATTTCTTTATTTATTATGTCAATTTTTGCTGTAGGTGTTACACTTGCACAAACTGTTGATGATTTCTCGTTTCTACCAATGACATCTGATAATACAGGTTCTATAGTGTTTCCTGATGGAACATTAAGTGATTTTGTTGGAGGCCAAGTAATGGCTTTTGTTGATGGTACTCCAGTATCTAGTGCTGTTATTGTTGATGCTGCCGGTGCTTCCAGGTCCCGCCGTAGTAGGAGCATTTACTGACTGTAATTGTGAACTTGCAAATCCAGGGGATCAACTAGATTTTGCCATATTGATGAATGGTGAAGTAATTGTAATTACTCAAGTATCACCTCCTATTACATATACAGCGAATATGTTTACAGTGCTAGCAGCTGAAATGTTGAGTTTCTCAATTGATGGTTCTGCTGTTGTATTTGGTTGTACAGATGCTGCTTATTTAGAATTTGATGCTTCAGCTAATTTAGATGATGCTTCTTGTTCTGTATTAGTTGCTGAAGGTTGTACTGATGCTGCTGCTGATAACTTCGATGCTGCTGCAAATACTGAAGATGGATCTTGTTTGTTTACAGGATGTATGGATGCTTCTGCAGACAACTACGATTCTGAACGCTAACGTTGATGGATACTGTCAATACTTAGGGTGTATGGATGATACGGCTTGTAATTTCGATGCAAATGCAAATGAAGATGACGCTTCTTGTGAAGGTCTTGTAGGTTGTACCGATGCTGCTTATTACGAATTCGATGCAAGTGCTACTTGTGGTAACGATGGTTCTTTGTGTCTTACTTTAATTGTTCCTGGTTGTACTGATTGCTAGAATGCATTTAACTTCAATGCTTCTGCTACAGAAGATGATGGTTCTTGTGATTTCTGTAGTTGTAGGTTGTATGAAACCCAGCTGCTGATAACTTTAATGCTGATGCAAATACTGCTGATTCAGAATCATGTGAATATTCAGGAATTAACCCTTGGGGTCCTAGGTGGTGGGTCAGAAGCTGCTCCTACATATATTACTTCTAACAATATGTCTGTTTTATTCCCAGTAGAAAACTTAGGTGTTTGGTCTGGTTCTGATATGATGGATGGTGCTGTTATTTTTGCTGTTTACGAAACTGCTCGTTTAAATAACGAATGGGTTGGATTCTCTGAAGTTTCAGGTATTCAGTCTGCAGGTGCTGTAAGATGGACTGGATCTCAAGTTGGTATGCCAGTATTTGGTGCTGATAACAATCAAGACAACGGTTTCCAAGAAGCTGAAGATTTAGTTTGGTTAGTAGAAGCTGCTGATGGAACTATCTACAACGCTTCTTTAACTTATGCTACTGCTGGTTTTGACGGTGCTTATGAAGATGGAGAATTTGTTATTGTAAGTTCTATTACAATTGGTGCTCTTTATTACGAAGGTTGTATGGATGCTACTGCTTCTAATTTTAAGCCTTTAGCTACTACAGATGATGGTTCTTGTGCTACTCCTTACTCTATTGGTTGTATGGATGCTTCTGCTGTAAACTTTGCAGGTGCTGATGCTAACCCAACTCACGATAATGCTGAAAACTTTGGTGATGCTTTTGGTCAAAACCACGGTATCAACTTAAATACAGGTGCTACTTTCCCAAGTGGTATTGCTGCTAATATTCACGACCAATCTTACTGTCAAACACAAGTTGAAGGTTGTACAGATGCAATGGCTCTTAACTACGATGCTTTAGCTACACAAAATGACGAAACTATTTGTGATTGGTCATTAAACGGAATGACTGAGTATGATGTAGATGAGCATGGTAACATGATCGCTATTGAATATAACTTCGGTTCTGTAGATCCTACTAACGAGAATGATGGTATTGTAGGTTCTGACTTTGAAAATGCTAATATCTTATTCGACGCTGGTGCTTTAGACGTTACTGCTCATGTTATAGATAACTTAGCGGATGTAATGGAATGGATTGATGCTGATGAGATTGCTGATGCAAACGAATTGTCTGATACTATTACTGACATGCAAACTCGTTACGATGCAAATGAAACAGCATGGGATACTATGTTCACTGCTGATGAAATTGCTGATGCTGCTGAATTAGCTGATACTATTTCTGATATGCAAGCACGTTACGATGCAAATGACTTAGCATGGTATTTAGCGGATTCTACTCACGCTGCAGATGCACTTTCTTTATTGAATGCTACCGTTGCTGCTTCTGATGCTTTATTAGCTGAAACTATTGCTGCTTCTGACGCTTTATTAGCTGAAACTATTGCTGCTTCAGATGCTTTATTAGCACTTACTATTTCTGATATGCAAGCTGCATACGATGCGAACGAAGCTCAATGGCTTGCTTATACTGCTGCTACTTTAGTTTCTTCTGATTCATTATTAGCTGTAACTAACGATACTCTTGATTACCACAGAGCTCCTTTAGTTATTGACTTACATACTCAATGGAATACAATAGCTTACTATTTACACCATGAGTCTCCAGTAGTTGCTCAGTTCGAAAAACAATTCGGTTCTGAAACTGCTATTGCTGAAAACATTAACATTGTTAAGAATAACGAAGGTTTATTCTACTGGCCAGAATTTAACTTCGACGGTATCGAAATGTTAATTCCAGGTCAAGGTTACCAAGTAAGAGTTAAAGATTCTTCAAACGGTAAATCTGACTTTATCTTCGATCACTCTATCAATGCAGATGCTTACAGAACTCTTGTTCCTACAGTTCCTACATGGGCTATTGAGATGGATGTTCAAAACCACCCGAACGATGTTCGTACTCTTGTTAGAGTTGTGAATATGTTAGGTCAGGAAGTTAATCCTGCAAATGAATTCAAAGGTGAAGTATTATTGTACATGTACAATGACGGATCTGTAGAAAAGAAAATGGTTAAATAAAACCTAAATAGTTTAAAAGCCCTCTCTATTCGAGGGGGCTTTTTTTTCCTATTTTCTAACTTAATTCTCAAAAGATGAAAAAAATACTTACTTTAATCTCCTTTGCTTTACTTGGACTTTCTAGTTCTGCACAGGATTGTGACTTGCCTTCTTCGGATGTGTTAAACACAGGGGCTAATATGACTGTGATGTTACTTCCAGGAGCTGTTTCTTCGTTAAATGCAACTTCAGCTGATGCATATTTAGTCGCATTAACAGAAGAGGGACTTATTGTTGGTTCTGCAGTTGTTGGTAATGTTTCTCAAACAACTATTGCTATTTGGGGAGATGATGCCTCTACGGAAGATGTTGTCGATGGTGCCTCGTCTAATGAAAATATTACTTTTCAATTGGTTGACGGTTCAAATTTGTATGATGTAGTATTACCGAATGTAGTGGCTTATACCACTAATGGTATGGTAGTACAACCTTCACCTGCTACTGTAACTGAAGTTAATTGTTCTGTGGTTGATGATGTTTTAGGTTGTATGGATGCTACGGCAAACAACTATAATGCTGATGCAACTGTAGATGATGCCTCTTGTACTTATGATGTTGAAGGTTGTACTGATTCTTCAGCAAATAACTTTGACTCTGCTGCAAATGTAGATGATGGTTCTTGTACTTATGATGTTGAAGGTTGTATGGATGCTTCTGCAAACAACTATAATGCTGAAGCAAACGTTGATGATGCTTCTTGTACTTATGATCAAACTGGTGGAGATGGCGAAGCTATCGAATACCAACTATCTTCTGGATGGAATATGGTTGGTTATACTGGTACTGCTGATAATAATGGTATTGTAGAACAAATGGATGCTGCTTTAGGAAATGGTGCTGGTACAGCAAACACTTTCCAAGTTATTAAGAATGCATCTGGTCAATTTTGGTCAGTCGTATATTCTTCACTTAATGAATTTACACAAGGACAAGGGTATATGATGTATGTGAACGGTACTCCAACATCTGTTAACTTCCAACAAACTTCAGGGTATATCTCAGGTATTGAGTATGCATTATCTGCTGGTTGGAACATGGTTGCCTTTACAGGTGACGTAAACGCTGAAGCTAACATAGTATCTGCTATGGATGCTGCATTAGTAAATGGTGCTGGTACAGCAAATACATTCCAAGTAATTAAGAATGCTTCTGGGCAGTTTTGGTCTGTAATATATTCATCATTGGCAGATTTTGTTCCAGGTCAAGCTTATATGATGTTTGTTAATGGAAGTCCAACTACAGTTAATTTTCAACAATAGTAAAAGCTTAACATAAATATAAAAAGCATCCCTCGGGATGCTTTTTTTTGTGCTTATAATTTTCTATATGCTTATCCGCTTGCTTGTAGGATATTAAATTTGGTTATAAATGCTAAACAGTTAAAAATGTGTTGTAGTCCTTTATTATCGTTATTTACTCTAAAAGTATAAAGGATGGGTGGAAAATGAAATGCGAATATTAAAATGACAAGATTATTAAAAGGTATTCAAAACTTATCACTCAAAACTCAACACTAGTTATTTACCGTACTTTGGCTAATATTATTTACCCAACTAATACATCCCCATCCATTTCTTGGGGAATATTTACTTTCATTAGTTTTAATACCGTTGGGGCTACATCAGCTAACTTTCCATTCTTAATTTCAGTGTAGTCTGTGTTAATCAAAAAGCAAGGCACTGGATTTGTTGTATGAGCGGTGTTAGGTGTACCGTCTTCATTTATCATATAGTCTGCATTTCCATGGTCTGCAATAATAATAAAACCATAATCCTGTTTTAAGCCTGCCTCTACTACTTGTCTTGCACAGTCATCTACAGTTTCTAGCGCCTTTACAACTGCTTCATAAACTCCAGTATGTCCAACCATATCCGGATTGGCGAAATTTAAGCAGATAAAATCTGTTGGTTCAGTTTCTATATCCTTTATTATGGCATCACATATATTTTGCGCACTCATTGTAGGCTGTAAGTCGTAGGTAGCCACTTTTGGTGAAGGGATCATAATTCTTTTTTCTCCTGTGAAAGTTTCTTCTCTACCTCCAGAAAAGAAAAAGGAGACATGTGGGTATTTCTCAGTCTCAGCGATTCGGGTTTGTGTTTTACCATTTTCTGATAAAACTTCACCTAAAGTGTTTTGTAAATTGTCTTTATAGAATAAAACCGGTATACCTTTAAACGATTGATCGTACATGGTCATGGTAATATAGTTCAAGTTTAGTTTATGCATATTGTTTTCAGGCATATCAACTTGAGTTAATACAGATGTTATTTCTCTACATCTATCTGTTCTAAAGTTAAAACAGATTACTAAATCACCTTCTTTTATTGAGGCAATAGGATTTCCATTACCATCTACTTTTTGTAGTGGTTCAATAAATTCATCTGTTATTCCATTTATATACGATTCAGCTACAGATTCCGCTAAGTTTGTACTCTTTGTACCTTTAGCGTTTACTAATAAGTCGTAGGCTAATTGTACTCGTTCCCAACGCTTATCTCTATCCATTGCATAATACCGACCAATAACAGTTACTAACTCAGCAGAAATATGAGCCGTTTTAGCCTCTAAATTTTCTATAAATCCTTTCCCACTTTTAGGGTCTGTATCTCTACCATCGGTAAAAGCATGGATATAAACATTGTTTAAACCGGCTTTATCTGCTAATTCACAGAGGTGGTGTAAGTGGTTTTCATGAGAGTGTATTCCTCCGTTAGAGAGTAATCCCATAAAATGTACATTCCTTTTTTCTCGCTTTGCGTAGTCGAAAGCCTTTTTAAGCTCTTTGTTGTCTTTAAAGTGTTTTCGCTTACAGCCTTATTAATTTTCACTAAATCTTGATACACGACTCTCCCTGCGCCAATATTTAAGTGACCTACTTCAGAATTCCCCATTTGTCCAGTAGGTAAGCCTACATGTTCGCCATCTGTAAGTAGTTCTGAGTTTGGGTGGTTCTTATACAATGAATCTACAAAAGGTGTTTTTGCATTTTTCATGGCATTAGATTGAGTTTCATTTCCATGTCCCCAACCGTCAAGAATTAATAAGGCTACTTTTTTCATCTCTAAAAAATATTTTCGCAATTTACATTTATTCGCCATTTGTAACTATTCCTCATTCTACAAATCCCCTAAAATAAATACAAATCAACCATTTTACTTTAATCAATTCATTCAAAACACTCTATCCATAGAATTTAATAGCCTATATGTTTACCCGCTTGTTTACAGCAATGGATTTAGGATGTAAATAACTAAATAGTTTAAAATCGTATTGTAGTCCTTTTTGCTTGATCAAAAAGAACGAAAAAATCAAGGCTTACAAAATATCTTTCTCCTACTCTTGTATATGATAAATGCGGTCGGGTGATCTCCTCATAAAATCGGAGCTTCCCAATCTTATTAATCATCTACTGCCATTAGAAAAAAATCTCTTTTGAATGCCGTCAAAAAAAATGATAGTTTACTTTAGCTTTGTTCTTTGGTAGTTTTATATATCATCTCAAAATTTAACTATTCCGACAGAAAGACTCATTGACGATTTTTGACCTTTTGACAAATTCAAATTGCTTGAAAAAGAGCTTTAGCTAGTTTCTTGCAAACAAACGGATAAGCATAAAAGCCTATTAATAGGCTAATTTTAAATCTTTAAACTCCCTCATTTAAATTAACAATTGTATTTTTGCGCTGCAATTCATTAATACACATTAAAGAGCGATCATGGAAAAATTTGATGTAGCCGTAATTGGTTCAGGTCCTGGCGGATATGTAGCTGCAATACGTTGCGCACAATTAGGTTTAAAAACTGCAATTATTGAAAAGTACAATACCTTAGGGGGTACTTGTTTAAACGTAGGTTGTATTCCTTCGAAGGCCTTATTAGATTCTTCGGAGCATTTTCACAATGCTAAGCATAGTTTTGCCGATCACGGTATAGAAATAGATGCACCTAAAATTAACGTTTCTCAACTGATGAAGCGTAAAAATGAGGTAATCGAGCAAACTTGTGGTGGGATTGACTTCTTAATGAAGAAAAATAAAATTGATGTAATTCAAGGTTGGGCTTCTTTTGCCGATGCTACACACATTAATATTGCTAAAGAAGACGGCGATATTCAGATTGAAGCTGCAAAAACAATTATTGCAACTGGTTCTAAGCCTTCATCACTTCCTTTTATCTCTATTGATAAAGAAAGAATTATTACTTCTACAGAGGCTTTAAATTTAACTGAAGTACCTAAGCGATTAATCGTTATTGGTGGTGGTGTAATCGGATTAGAGTTGGGGTCTGTTTACGGAAGATTAGGTTCTGAAGTAACAGTAGTGGAGTATGCTGATGCATTGATTCCTACAATGGATAAGTCTTTAGGTAAAGAACTACGTAAAGTACTAAAGAAAGACTTGAAATTTGATATCAACCTTAACTGCGGAGTAACTTCTGTAGAACGCAATGGCGATGAGATTGTGGTAAAAGCAACCAATAAGAAAGGTGAGGAAGAAGTATTTACAGCTGACTATTGTTTGGTTTCTGTAGGTAGACGTGCTTTTACTGATAAACTAGGATTAGAAAATGCAGGTGTAAAAGTAGACGATAGAGGTAGAGTAGATGTAAACGAGTATTTACAAACTTCGGTTTCTAATATTTTTGCTATTGGTGATGTTGTTCGTGGAGCAATGTTGGCACATAAAGCTGAAGAAGAAGGTGTTTTTGTTGCAGAATTTATGGCTGGAGAAAAACCTCATATGAATTACGATTTAGTTCCTGGTGTGGTTTATACTTGGCCTGAAGTTGCTGCTGTAGGTAAAACCGAAGAGCAGTTAAAAGCTGAAGGAACAAAATATAAAGCTGGTTCGTTCCCGTTTAAAGCCTCTGGTAGAGCTAGAGCTTCTAACGATACCGATGGTTTTGTGAAAGTATTGGCTGATGCGAATACAGACGAAATTCTAGGAGTACACATGATTGGACCTCGTGCAGCTGATATGATTGCTGAAGCAGTTGTAGCAATGGAGTACAGAGCATCTGCAGAAGATATAGCTCGTATTTGTCATGCGCACCCAACATTTACTGAAGCTTTTAAAGAAGCTGCTTTAGATGCTACCGATAAAAGAGCTTTACATATTTAAGCCCTTTATTTTGATATATAAAAAGTCGTTCTGATTTTTCAGAACGGCTTTTTTGATTTCTCCCAATTAATAATTAGGTCTCATTAGTCAATCATTTACAGTCAGTTCCATGTATTTAATGTAATTTTTGACAATTAGAACATTTGACCTTTCAAGCTCAAAACTAATTTTATTTCACTGTTGAGTTTTTGTCGAAGCACAAAACGCATCACTGTTTCAACTTTGTTTTTAATGACTCTTTAATTCATTACTTAAAATTCAATAACCAAAACTTTTTTCCAAGTCCGAAACACTATATTTGCTGCATGCAATTTCAAGCACATATTAAAAGTTATAATTCAGAAGAAGCCAAATACACTTTAGTAGACTTCTTTAATGAAGCTTCTGATTTACTCTTACTCGATGGGAATTCTTCGGAAGTTAGTTCCTTTGATTGGATGTTTGCAGTGGGTGCTATAGATTCAATTTCTGTAGGGTGTGAAAGTGCTTTTGAGAAATTTCAAGACTTTTATGATACGCATAAAGATTGGGTTTTTGGTTCGTTGAGCTACGATCTTAAAAATGGTTTAGAGAATTTAGAGTCGCTACATAAAGATGAAATTCAATTCCCTGATTTACATTTTTTTGTTCCTCAATATCTATTCATTTATAAAGAGGGCCAATTAGCTATTTACCGTCATAAATCTATTCCAGAATTCAATATTCAATCTTTGTTAACTCATAGGTCTAAATCGAAGGTTTCTTTTACTGAATCGATTAATAATAAGGTTTCTAAAGAGAATTATATAGAAAATGTAAATCTCATTAAAGAACATATTCAACGTGGTGATATTTACGAGATGAACTACTGTCAAGAATTCTTTGCAGAAAATTCGGAACTCAACACCATTGAAACTTTTAAACGATTAAACACAATATCTAAAGCGCCCTTTTCTTGTTATTATAAAGTGGGAGATAAATACTTGTTGTCTGCTAGTCCTGAGCGTTACATTCAAAAAACGGGCTCAATAATACGCTCACAACCTATAAAAGGTACTCGTAAGCGAGGAGTAGATTTAGCAGAGGATGAGCGTTTAAAAAGAGAACTTTTCGAAGATCAAAAAGAGCGTTCGGAAAATGTGATGATTGTAGATTTAGTCAGAAATGACTTGTCTAAAATCGCAAAAAAGAATAGTGTAAATGTAGATGAGCTTTTTGGGATTTATACCTTCGATCAGGTGCATCAAATGATTTCTACCATTAGCTGTGACGTTGAAGAGAATGCCACTTTAAAAGAAATTTTTGAAGCAACCTTCCCTATGGGGTCTATGACCGGAGCTCCAAAAATTAGTGCTATGAAACTGATCGAGAAATTTGAAATAACAAAACGTGGATTATACTCTGGTGCTGTAGGATATATAAGTCCTACAGGAGATTTCGATTTTAATGTAGTTATCAGAACTATTCAATACAATGCATTAAATAAGTATCTTTCGTTTATGGTTGGTGGTGCCATTACCATTGGTAGCGATGCCGAATTAGAGTACCAAGAATGTTTGGTTAAAGCAAAAGCTATATTTGAAGTTTTAGATAAAAGCCATGTTAGATAAGTTTCTTAAGTATTGTACTAAAATTGGTTTGAGTAAAGAAACCAAAATTCTGCTTGCGCTCAGTGGTGGATTAGATTCTGTAGCCTTATTCCATATGTTTCATTTGGCTGGTTTTTCTTTTGAAGTTGCCCATTGTAATTTTAATTTAAGAACAGAGGAGTCTGATGCAGACCAGAAATTTGTGATTGATTTATGCGCGTCTCTAAATATTCCTTTGCATACTAAACAGTTTAATACAACGCGATTTGCTAAGGATAATGCCCTGTCTATACAGATGGCTGCTAGAGAATTACGTTATGGTTGGTTCGAAGAAGTTAGATGCATAAATAAACTCGATTTTATTGCTACTGCACATCACCAAGACGATCAAGTAGAAACGGTTTTGCTAAACTTATCTAGGGGTACAGGCTTAAAAGGTATGCACGGAATTTTGCCTAAACAGGAGAATTTAATTAGACCACTTTTGTTTTGTGATAGAAGTACTTTAAAAGTATGGATGCTCGATAATAAATATACTTACCGAGAAGATAGTAGCAATTCCTCAGTGAAGTATTCTCGCAATAAACTGCGTCATCAAGTATTACCTATTCTAAAAGAAATTAACCCTTCTTTAGCTCAAACATTTCAAGATAATACAGAGCATTTTTATGCCAGTGAAAAGAATTTGTCTTTTTTTTACGAAAAGGAGCGTTCTGATCTTGTGGTTCCTAACTCTTTAGGTCTAACAATTGACCTAGCTAAACTACTCCTGTTACCTGCTCCTATAGATGCATTGTTTTATTATTTATATAATTTTGGTTTTCAAGATTGGTCTGCAATTGAGCAGCTTTTAACTGCTGAGTCAGGTAGGCTTATTTCTAGCCCCACACATCAACTACTTAAAAACAGAAAAGATTTAGTAGTGCAGAAGAAAAGTGAAGAACAGGATGATGAATATCTTATTGAAAAAGATTTGAAATCCCTCTCTTATCCATTAGATTTAAGTTTTGAATGTAGCTCAAGTGCAGGCTTTAATTTAATTAAAGACTCTTCTGTAGCCTTATTAGATTTCGATAAGCTTACTTTTCCTCTACGCTTGCGAAAATGGAAACACGGTGATGTATTTCAACCTCTAGGAATGCGCGGGAAAAAGAAATTAAGCGATTTTTTTATAGACAATAAAATGAGTCTTTTTGAAAAGCAAAACTCTTGGGTAGTATGCTCAAACGAGCAAATTGTTTGGGTGGTAGGACAGCGAATTGATGAGCGCTTTAAACTTGTAGAAAATACCCAAAAGCTTTATCTTGTGCAGCTAAATAAAAGATGAAAATGCCAGAGGAAAATTATTTTCACGAAAAGCAATATTTAGGATACAGTAAGTATTCTAATCTACGCCGTATAATACTGGCCTTGTTTTTCTTTATTGCTTACTACTTTTCTAAACCTAATATAGAGTCATCGGACCTTCTTTTTTATTTAGGGACTTCTACTTTAGTACTTTCTGCTGCATTAATGTACATCTTACATTTAGAGACTACCCTCACCAATGGTAGCTTAATTTTTGACGGATTATGGACTGCTAGAAAGGTGAAAGTTGAGATGTCTAGTATTGTTTCGGTAGAACAAATTATCTATTCTAATATATATGTGCGACGTGCGGTATACAATTTGCATCGCAAGGGAAGAATCCATTTTTATACCCGTGGTAAAGATGCAATTTTACTAACAGATAAAGATGGCTTAGAATATGTAGTAGGGACACAAAGACCTGAGGAATTATTTGAAATCATCAAAAAAGAATTAGAAAAATAAACGCATGAGAATCTTTTTTAGTTTAGTTATAAGTCTATTTATAAGTACCGTTTCATTCGGTCAAATAGAAGATCCTGTAAAATGGGATTTTGAAGTTGTTTCTGTTTCAGAAAATGAAGTAGACCTTGTTATTTCTGCCGAAATAGAAGAACACTGGCATCTATACTCACAGGATGTGGTTGGTCCGATACCTACTACTTTTACCTTTTTTGAGCACCCGAGCCTAGAATTTGTTGGAGAGGTTACTGAAGGAATACCACATGAAGCTTACGATAAAAGTTTTGACACTGTATTAAAGTATTTTGAAGATAAAGCAGAGTTCAAACAACGTATAAAACTGCTTGCCGATACGGCAACAGTGGTAAAGGGTGAGTTTGAATTTATGGTGTGTAACAACGGTATGTGTTTACCTCCAGAATGGGTAGATATAGAACTTACACTACCTGCTGCATCAAAACCTGCGAGTTCTTCAGCGAGTACCAAAGGGCTGTGGGCAATTTTTTTCGTAGCATTTTTTAGTGGATTTGCTGCGCTTCTAACCCCTTGTGTATTTCCAATGATACCAATGACGGTGAGTTTCTTTACTAAACAAAGTAAAAGTAAAGCTCAGGGAATTAGAAATGCCATTATTTATGGTTTGTCTATTATAGGGATTTACGTGTTTTTAGGAGTTGTTGTTTCTGCTGTATTCGGTGCCGATGCTTTAAACAATATGGCAACGAACGAATATTTTAATGTAGCCTTCTTCCTATTATTAATTGTTTTTGCTGCTTCTTTCTTAGGTGCTTTCGAAATTACAATGCCTAACTCATGGATTAATAAGGCAGATTCGGCTTCCGATAAAGGAGGATTAATTGGAATCTTTTTTATGGCGTTTACACTTGCTTTGGTTTCCTTTTCTTGTACTGGACCTATTGTTGGGACTTTACTAGTTAAAGCCGCTTCTGGTGGTTCATACATTGGACCAATTGTGGGTATGTTCGGATTCTCCTTTGCTATTGCTTTACCATTTACACTCTTTGCTGCTTTTCCAGGTTGGTTAAATTCTTTGCCAAAATCGGGTGGTTGGTTAAACTCTGTAAAAGTTGTTTTAGGATTCTTAGAATTGGCACTAGCATTCAAATTCTTATCGAATGCCGATTTAGTTTTGGACTTGCACATTTTAGAAAGAGAAACTTTTATTGCTATATGGATCATTATCTTCGGACTACTGACCATGTACTTATTAGGGAAACTTAAATTATCTCACGACAGCGATTTAAAATATATTTCTGTAGGTCGCTTGTTTATGGCTATCATCACAGGTGCATTTACTGTTTATATGATACCTGGATTATGGGGTGCTCCACTAAAGTTAATTAGTGCTTTCCCACCACCATTGGAATATAGCGAGTCGCCTTATGGAGTAGGGTATACCTTAGGTGGAGATGCTTCTGTACATAAGGAGGAAGGACAACATTTAGGGCCTCAAGGAATTATGGCATTTCATGATTATGACGAAGGTGTAACTTTTGCAAAATCTGTAAACAAGCCAGTTATGCTTGACTTTACTGGTAAGGCCTGTGTAAACTGTCGTAATATGGAACAAGGTGTGTGGTCAGATGCTCAAATAAAAAGTATTCTTAAAAACGAGGTAGTTCTTATTTCTTTATATGTAGACGATAGAACAAAGTTAGCTGAAGAGGATCAGTACGAAACGACTTTAGCTGGAAAGAAGAAAAAAGTAAGAACTATTGGTGATAAATGGATGGTGCTTCAAGCAAATACCTACCAAACAAATTCTCAACCTTATTATGTGATGTTAGATAGTAGTGGACAGCCCTTATTGGAAAATGCCAACTATCAAGATTACGGTACTGTAGATTTGTTTAAAGACTGGTTAGACCGTGGTTTAGCTGCTTTTAACTAATTTATATTTAGAAAAAAAGATGAAGAGAATCCAACAGGAATTTATTGAAGCGCAAGAGGTATTAAATGCCTTTATAGCTGATGAAAATAATTTCAAATTAATAGTGCAAGCGGGCGATCTTATTATTGAGTCATTCAAGAATAAAGGCAAGCTCATAAGCTGCGGAAATGGCGGCTCTATGTGCGATGCAATGCATTTTGCTGAAGAGCTTTCTGGTAGGTTTCGTGGAGATAGACCTTCTTTACCTGCTATGTCTATTTCTGACCCTTCTTATATGTCTTGTGTAATTAACGACTATGGAGCAGATGCTGTATTTTCTCGTTATGTACAAGGGATGGGTTTTAGTGGTGATGTGTTAATTGCAATTAGCACAAGTGGAAATTCAGCCAATGTTATAAATGCAGCAATAGTAGCAAAGGATAAAGGTATGAAGGTAATCGCATTTACTGGTAAAACTGGTGGAGAGCTAGCTAATATAGCAGATGTAGAAATACGAGCACCTCATTCTAAATTTGCAGATAGAGTACAAGAAATACATATTAAAGTGATTCACTCTTTAATACATTATATAGAACAAGAACTTTTTACAAACCCTTAAATAAAGACCATTAGAATGAAAAAAATAGCTTTAGTAGTAATTGTTGCTGGTATGTTTGCCTCTGCACAAGCACAAGACAAAATAACCAATAAAGAAGGTAGTGAATATGAATTTACGGTTGTAGCAGATATTGAAGCTACTGAAGTTCAAAGTCAAGGTAGAACCGGTACTTGTTGGAGCTTTTCGGCACTCTCTTTTATAGAATCTGAAATTATGCGTTTGGGCGGTGGTAAGCACGAATTGTCAGAAATGTTTATTGTTCGCAATACTTATGCAGATAAAGCAGAGAAGTATGTGCGTATGCATGGCTATTTAAACTTTGGCCCTGGTGGAGCATTTCACGATGTGAGTGAAATGATTAAAGCTCATGGTATAGTACCGTTAGAAGCTTATACTGGTCGTACAGCTAATGAAGAAACTTTTAACCATGGTGAAATGGACCATGTTTTACACGGAATGGTGAAAGCCGTTGTTGATGCTGAGCAAAAAACACTTACACCTTTATGGAAGCCTGCTTATAATGCAGTTCTAGATACATATTTAGGAGAAATGCCAACAACTTTCTCTTATAGAGGGAAAGAGTTTACGCCTAAGTCTTTTGCGAAATCGGTTAAGTTTAATGCCGACGATTACGTGTTTATTAGCTCATATACACACCACCCATTTTACGAAGACTTTATTATTGAAGTTCAAGATAATTGGATGATGAAATCTGTATATAACGTTCCTATGGACGAAATGATAGAAGTTATTGACCACGCATTAGTAAATGATTTTTCTATTGCTTGGGCTTCTGATGTATCAGAGAAAGGATTCTCTTTTAGAGACGGTTTAGCTTTAATTCCTTTAGATGGAGCTAAAATTAAAAAGTCTGGTAACGATAATAAAAATTTCTCTGATGCTGGAGCAGCAAAAGAAAGTACTGTGTTTGAAGCTCCTTGTGAAGAAAAAGAAATCACACAAGAAATGCGTCAATTAGCTTTCGATAACTACGAGACTACAGATGACCACGGAATGCATATGACTGGGATTGTGAAAGATCAAACAGGGAAGAAATATTATATCGTGAAAAATTCTTGGGGAACAGATCATAACGACTGCGATGGTTATTTCTACGCTTCTCAGGCTTTTGTAGAGTATAAAACCATGGATATTATGTTGCATAAAGATGCACTACCAAAGTCTTTACGTAAAAAATTAGGGATTAAATAATCCACTATCTAAATAGCTAAAAAGCCTCTCGTATTTACGAGAGGCTTTTTTGTTTCACTACTGTTCTTTGTCTGGGCTATACCTTACAGAATACAGTTCGCTTTTTGGGTCTTTACATTTTACAAAGGGAAAGAATAACTGTACTTGCCAGGGTTCTTTAATTTGGTTCCATGCACCAAATTTAGTAGGGTATTTTCGGGTAATTTTAGCAGTTCCAAAAATTACATCCCATAAAAATAACATATTTCCAAAATTACCATTTGGGTTCGAGATTCCATCTTCGTCTGTTAATCCATGATGTGCAAAATGTGTACATGGAGTAGATATTGTTCTTTCTATTATCCATGTTAATGGTTTTAATACTTTGTATTTAAAAAGAAACCGATCCCAACGAGTTTCGCTATGTGCCAATAAGATAATGCTCAATTTTAAAGGAAGGTAAATGAGATAAGTAGTTCCCATTCCCATGAAAATTAAGATTGCAGAGAACCATATACCAGGCATCATCGCATAATATAATACAGCATTTCTATAAGTAACTAATACACCCATCTCTTCCACTATATGATGTGGTCTGTGTAGTTTCCACATAGTCTTATTAACGTGCGATAGTCTATGCCACCAATACTGGCTTAAATCGTCTAATAGTAAAAAGGCAATAAAACTGTATCCTATAGATAGCTCTATAAAATAATTTTCCCAGGGCTTAAAGAAGCTACTCATTATCAAAAAGCAGAGTATAAATATGGTAGGCTGTATAAATGTTGGTAATATAGCTAGACTTAATACTTCTACCTTAAAGTCGTTTTTAGTGCGCTTGGTTTCTATATATAAGCCTCCAATAGCTTCTAGAATACCTAGTATTAATAAAACGCTTGTAGGGATTAGTTTACTTATAATTGTATCAGTCATAATTTAGAACAGCCTGTAAATTCGTCTGTCTAAATTAATTAAATTTATTCAGTTCCTATTAGTTCACGATAGACTGTATAGAAAAGATGTTTAACTTTGCTCTCCTAAATAATTTAGCATGAAACTATTTCGACTTATTGCCTTTTTTGAAGGACTTTCTTATTTACTATTGCTTTTTATTGCAGTTCCAATAAAATACAGCCTTGGTGATCCTTCATACGTGAAGATGCTTGGTATGCCTCACGGTATTTTATTTGTGGCATATATTGGTTTTGCTCTTTTTATGAGAGCTGAAAAAGAATGGAATTTAAAAACCCTAGCAGTAGTTTTGGTGGCATCAGTTCTCCCTTTTGGAACCTTTTATATCGATAAGAATTATTTAAGAGACTCGTAGATATATTGTTATGATAGATTTAACAAATCAAGAAATCCACCAAATGGGGATGAACCATGTTGGGAAACATTTAGAGCAAAATGGATTTGAGTTTCTTGCTGTAAAGAGTGAATTGGGACAGTCGCCTCAGTTTGTATGCGTAAAAAATGAAAAGGAATTATTTTTTGTTTTAGTACGGAGTGTAAGCTTCCCGCAAGACCCACAAAAGTACGATGAGGCTTGGATGGAGAAAATGAAAAAGCACGCTATCGAGAAGAAAGCGCGCCTTTTATATGCTGGTGTAGGAATTGCAGACTCTAAAGATATGATGTCTAAACCTAAGAAAGGACAGGAGTCCTTTGTGAATTATAAAGGTTTAGTAGAGATTGACTTGAGTCCTAAAAGGTAGATTTAAACTCAGTCTGGAATTTTTGAAAATCTTCTTGAGATTGAATATCTACATATAAATTTTCACCGAAGAGCTTTAAGTATAATTCAATTTTTTCTGGTGTTTGATATCCTTTTATTGGAGCAATCACATTCATTTGTTCATCCATGTATATTACAGTAGGGTAGGAACTTACCCCTAAAGCCTGTGCAAATTGATGCTGTCCTTTTCTTCCTTGTTTACCTTCTATATACGATGGGTTTGTATAGGTACTCCCTTTAAATGTTATGTCCGTTCCACTTTCTGCATCAAACTTAATAGCATAAAAATGTTCGTTTACATATTTTATCACACTTGGATCTGAAAAGGTGTTTTTCATCATCATTTTACAAGGCCCACACCAGGTAGTATAAACATCCATCAAAACTTTACGTGGTGCTTTTTCTTGTAGTGCAGCAACTTCTTCTACTGTACGCCAGTGTATTTTATCGCTTTGGGCGAAGGTAAGTGTTGAAAAACAAATTACTGCGACTAATAAAGAAAGTGTTTTTTTCATTTTGTATAGTTTATGTTTTCAAAACTACAATTACTATTCCATTGTAGTTTTGGTTGAAGATTGAAATCTTAATTCACTCTCCTGCATTCTTAATCCTGTTACTTTACTCCGTGCATCAACTTTTTTAATAATGGGTTTAAAGCCATTACCAATAACCCTGCTACTGTTGGAACGATAGTAAAGATTAAGAAGAATGTAGATAAGCTGTATTCGTTGGTGATATGTTCTATTTGCCCTCCTAAAACAGCTGCTAACTTATTACCTATTGCAATAGCTAGGTACCACATTCCAAACATAAAGGCTATCATACGTGGTGGTACAAGTTTAGATACATACGAAAGACCTACAGGCGATAAGCACAGCTCTCCTAGTGTGTGGAATAAATAAGCGAGTATTAACCAAAGCATACTCACTTTAATTCCTGCTTCAATTCCATAAGCACCAAAGGCTAAGAATCCAAATCCTATTGCCATAATGATAAGTCCTAATCCATATTTTACTGCTGCAGAAGGATTGTATTTTGATTCCCACCATTTAGAGACAGATGAAGCAAAAGCAATAATAAAGAAGGAGTTTAGAATACTAAACCATGAAACAGGTATTTCTGTATTGTCAGACATAAAGTCTCTTCCTAACATCCATAAAGATACTGCCCATACTCCTGCAAAGGTGATGATGAGTACAATATTAGAAGCTGGTATTTTTTTCCAAGTCTGTTTTCCAAGAAGGAACAATACATAAGAGATAATAAACAACGGGATTACCGTAAGTAGTGTATTTACAATTTTAAAAATCATTGCAGAATCTCCAACTAAGGTTCTGTCTACAGAGTCTCTTGCAAAAAGTACTAAAGAGGAAGCTCCCTGTTCAAACGACAACCAGAAGAAAACAGTGAAGAAAGCAAAGATAATAACAGCGATCATACGATCTCTTACTACGGCATCGTATCGAGAAATACGGCTTATTACCATGTATAAGAATGCAGCTAGAGCTAATAAAACCATTATATATTGCCCTTCTAGTAAGCTAGTATTGGCAAATGCAAACATGTCTATTTTCGCAATTTTAGATAAAGGGTCGTTTATAGCATATCCTAAACCTATCACAGAAGAAAAGCCAATTAAGATTTTATCAAGTAGGGTAAAAGGATTACGTGTGTCTTTGTCTAATGGATCTTCTACTACTTCTATTTCACTTATTGCTAATTTAGAAGGAACTTCACCAATAGCACCAAATAACGGTTTTGCTAACCAAAATTGTAGGGTCCCTAAAAGCATGAAAATCCCAGCTAATCCAAACCCATAGGACCAGCCAATTTTTTCACCTAAGTAACCACATAACATCATCCCGAAGAAAGCTCCAGCATTTACACCCATATAGAATATCGTGTAAGCTCCGTCTTTTTTCTCGGGTACATCTTTATACATTTCAGAAAGTATAGAAGTCATATTAGGCTTAAAGAAACCTGTTCCTATTACTAATAAACCTAAACCTACATAAACCCAAAAGTGAGTTTCTATAGCCATGGCTGCATGTCCTAATGTCATAATGATAGCACCAATTACAACAGCCCATCTATAGCCTAGGAATTTATCGGCCATTAATCCACCTAAAATAGGAGTGAGGTAAAGTAACATGGCATAGGTACCGTAAACAGCTGCAGCTTCATCTATAGCCATTCCAAAACCTGGGTTGTCGGAACCTATAGCGGCAGTAAGAAAAATCACCAATAAGATACGCATCCCATAAAAAGAGAAACGCTCCCACATTTCTGTGAAAAACAAAACAAATAGTCCTGCTGGGTGTCCGAGAACATTAGATTTGAAAAAATCGTTTGATGCTGTAGTATTCATAATCGTTTTTTTAAAAAAAGAAAAGCCTCCCAATAAGGGAGGCTTTAAATAATATTTAAGTTTAGCTTAATTCTACTTCGTTGTCTTCTGCACCATGAGTCAATGCTTTTAGTTTCTTAAGTAGGGTAAGAATTAATAATCCAAAGATTACACAGAAAACTGCAATCCCTGTAAAGATTACATATTCTCCTAGTTCAGCAGCAGACTCTCCAAGTAAACCAGCAAGTTTATTTCCAAATCCTGTCATTGCAAAATAGAAGCCCATCATAATAGATCCGTATTTTACTGGAGCTAATTTAGTAATGAAAGACAAAGATACAGGAGAAGCACAAAGCTCACCTATAGTATGGAATAAGTATGCAAAAACTAACCAGTACATTGCAGATTCTCCATTTGCTTCAAACTGTGCAGAAGCACCTGTCATAAATAAGAAACCTAATCCCATTATCATAGTACCTACAGCCATCTTATATAGCGAAGAAGCTTCTTTGTTTTTACTCGATCTCTTCACCCAGTATCCTGCAACAGTAGTACCTAATAAGATAATAAAGGCTGCATTTAACGATTGGAATACAGAAGCTGGAATAGTCATTCCTGCAAATACTCTATTTGTTTTCTCTAAGGTATAAATGTTCATTAGTCCTCCAGCTTGCTCAAAAGCACCCCAGAAAACAATTACAATTAAGAAGGATAGTAAAAGAACAATTACTCGGTCTTTTTCAATTTTCGTTAGTGGTTGATCGTATTTAGCCTTGTCTTCCGCATTAGAAGTTTCAGAAAGTAAGTTCCCTACATGAGTAAGGTGTTTTTGACCAGCCATATAAACAGCCTGTCCTAATAGCATCCCAATTCCTGCTAAACCAAATCCGTAGTGCCATCCATAAATTTCACCTACTACACCAACGATTAAACTCGATAGGAAAGCTCCTATGTTTATCCCTATATAGAAAATGGTGAAACCCTTGTCTCTACGGCTATCTCCAGCGGCATATAAACCTCCTACCATAGTAGAGATATTTGGCTTTAATAGACCTACACCAGCGATAATTAAACCTAAACCTGTGTAAAATGCCCACATTTCTTCAACAGCTAAAATTCCATGACCTAAACAAAGGGTAAGTCCACCTATTAAAACAGATTTCTTTTGACCTAATATTCTATCAGCTATCCATCCTCCAGGAATAGAAGCCACATAAACTAACATCGTGTACCATCCGTATAAAGCTAAAGCTTCTCCTGTAGTCCACCCCAATCCTGGGTTATCGCCTGTAGTTTGTGATACTAAATAAAGAACTAAGATAGCTCTCATTCCGTAGTAAGAAAAACGTTCCCACATCTCTGTGAAGAATAATACAAATAACCCTTTAGGGTGTCCGAATAATTCGTTGTCTTTTGTCATGAATGGTTTTTTTAAGAAGTTCCGAAAATAGGAAAAAAATATGGACTATAAGTTCTCCTTAATGAAATTGGTCATTTTTCTGAATAAATGTAAGCGTGTATAACCTCCGTATATTCCGTGGTTTTTATTTGGGTAAATAAACATATCGAAATCTTTATTGGCGTTTACCAAGGCTGTGGTCATCTCCATTGTGTTTTGGTAATGCACATTGTCATCTGCCGAACCGTGAACAAGTAAGTACTTTCCTTTTAATTTACTTACATGATTAATGGGGGAGTTATCGTCGTATCCAGCTGCATTTTCTTGAGGAGTTCTCATATAACGCTCGGTATAAATAGAGTCGTAATAACGCCAGTTCGTTACCGGTGCTACAGCAATAGCCATTTTAAAATCATCAGCCCCTTTTAATAAACAAAGCGAAGACATATACCCTCCGTAACTCCAGCCAAAGATTCCAATTCTTGAGCCGTCTACATAAGGTAGGCTAGCTAGGTGTCTATTAGCTTCAATTTGATCTTGAGTTTCTAGTTTCCCTAGTTGTTGGTAGGTGCATTTTTTAAATTCGGCACCTCTAGCTCCTGTTCCTCTGTTGTCTACACAGGCTACAATATACCCTTGTTGTGTGAGCATTTGGTACCATAAGAAATTCGAACCTCCCCAAGCATCAGTTACTTGTTGTGAACCTGGACCTCCATATAGGTACATAAATACGGGGTATTCTTTGTTGGTATCAAAGTCTTTAGGCTTCATCATCCACCCGTTGAGGTTTACACCCTCTGTAGTTTCAAAATTAAAAAACTCCTTAGTACTTAAGGTATAGTTTTTTAGTGTCTCGTTTAAGCGAGCATTGTCTTTTAGAGTACGTACTTCTGTTCCTGTAGCATCAAATAAGCTAAAGTAATAAGGTGTATTCGCATCAGAATGTTGGTTGATGAAATATTTATAACTCGTACTAAAAGTAGCCGTATTAGTACCCACCTTATTTGTGAGCATTTTTTTGTTTCTTCCGTTTAATTGAACCGAATATACATCTCTATGCATAGCACTACGTTCTGCTGAAGCAAAATAAACAGTATTGTTCGATTCGTCTACTCCGTAAAAGTCAGTTATATCGTAATTTCCTTTGGTGATTTTACGGACTTGTTTCCCTTTTAAATTGTAAAGGTAAATATGGTTAAAACCTGATTTTTCACTCGTCCAAACAAAGTGTACTCCATCGTTTAAGAAGGTTAAATTGTCGGTTACATCAATATAAGCTTCGTCTGTTTCTGTGAAAATTGTATTTGCAGAACCATCTGTAGCATTTACTAAAATGAAATCTAAATTATTCTGGTGACGATTCATTCTTTGTACAGAAAGTACATTTTCGTTGTTCGTCCATTTAATACGTGGTATGTAAAACTCTTCTTCTACTTCAATAGCAGCTTCAATAATTTTGTTTGATTCTAAGTCGTAAATAAAAATTTCTACGGTAGAGTTTGCCTCCCCTGCTTTAGGGTATTTAAAACGCGTCTGGCTTGGGTAAAGTGCCGAGAACATATCCATGCTAAATTCTGGAACTGCTTCCTCATTAAACCTATAAAATGCGATTTTAGTTCCGTTTTCATTCCATTGGAATCCATTGTCAAAAGCAAATTCCTCTTCGTATACCCAATCGGTAGCACCGTTAATGATTTTATTCATCTCACCATCGGTAGTAACTTGAGTTTCAATAGTAGAGTTTAAATCTTTTATGAAAATATTGTTTTCTCTTACAAATGCCACTTTGCTGGCGTCAGGAGAAAACTGAGCTAACCTTTGTTTTCCTGTAGATAACTCTATTGCATTGGTCGTTTTTCTATCGTAGATATAATACTTAGAGCGTGTAGAATGACGGTAAATAGATTCTGTAGCTGTAGGAAGTAAGACTTTTTGCTCGTTTTTACTGAAGCTATAATCTTCGAAATTTAAATCTTCAAAGTTTTTAGAATCTATAATGGTGGAAACAGAATCTCCTGTTTCGTATGAATATTCTGTAACGTAAACATTTCCATTTCCGTAGTTCATTGAAGAGTAGTGTACACCATCATTCATAGAGTTTAAGCCCCAAACCCATTCTGGAGAAAAAGTTCTACTAGCCCAAATATCTTCTAGTTCAATTGTTTTTTCTTGGGCAATACAGCTAAATGTCAATAAGATACTGGCAAAAGGTACTAAGGTAGATTTGATTTTCATTCTCTTTCTTTTTTGAACGTTAAATTTTGATTGAACAAATATAATAAAATTGCTAAGTTTCCCTTTATACTAGGAAGTTTTGAAAAGTTAAAAAGTGTTTAATTAGTAGTGTATCGATTTAAATTTATTTTTATTTGTCTTTCAAAAATAAATCTAATCCTCTTTACCAAAATTTTAATTCTTCAAGTCATGAGAACAATACTTACTATTCTTTTAGTATCTCTTTTATTTTCCTCTTGCAACAGCTCTGTAAAAGTTTCTGATTTAACTTATATGGAAATTGTACTTGACAACGGTAAGCAGTGGACTGCCAATGCAGAAACTACTCAGGGAGTAAAAAATATGTTAGTCTTATCACAAGAGTTTTCTAGCGATTATCAAGCTTTACACTCCAATTTAGTAGAGGAGTTTCAAGCTCTTTTTATCAATTGTACCATGACCGGAGAGGCTCATAATCAATTACATAATTATTTGTTACCTATGGTGGCAATGTTTGATGATATTTCTAAGGCTGAGGCTTCTGTTTCAGAACCTGCTTTAGAAAAGTTAACTATACACCTAAGTGCATATTCTTTGTTTTTTAACTAGTTTTTTACTCGATAAAACAAGGCTTCCTTTAGTAAAGGAGGTCTTTTTTTTGCCCAATTATTTGCATTGCCTCCTCACCACCTTATCTGTTTAATTATTATCTGTAAATATTATAGTGATGTTGTTGTCTAAATCTATTGGTAATACGCAACTTGCAAATAAATCAAATTCAGTTTTTACAAATGTTTTGATTGCGATTAAAATGAAAACGATAGTTTTGTAAATGATTTTTTTAATTAAGCGTAAAATAATTTCGCTTAAATTCGGAGTAGGTAAAATAGAACTATGCGTAAAGAAAGACCCTTAATATTAGTGGTAAACGACGACGGTGTTACTGCACCAGGAATTCGTAATTTAATTCGTTTAATGAATGAGTTTGGTGAAGTGGTAGTCGTAGCTCCAGACGGACCTCAGTCTGGAATGGGGCACGCCATAACTTTAGATTCTACGCTGCATGTAGAAAGAGTTCATATTGATAAAGGAAGCCAAGTAGAATATGCGTGTTCGGGTACTCCTGTAGACTGTGTGAAGTTGGCAATTAATAAATTACTGCCACGCAAGCCCGATTTATGTGTTTCTGGGATTAACCACGGTTCTAACTCTTCTGTAAATGTATTGTATTCTGGAACTATGTCTGCTGCAGTAGAAGGCGCTATAGAAGGGATTCCTTCAATAGGCTTTTCATTATTAGACCATTCTCACGATGCAGACTTTTCGCATTGCGATCCTTTTATTTCTCAAATTGTATCTCATGTTTTAGAAAATGGCCTTGCCAAAGGAACCTGCTTAAATGTAAATATCCCTAAGCTTTCATCAGAAAAAATTAATGGTGTTAAGATTTGCAGACAAGCTGATGGAAACTGGGAAGAAGAATTCGACGAACGTATAAGTCCGCAAGGAAAAACGTATTACTGGCTTACAGGTAAATTTGTAAACTACGATACCGGTGAAGATACCGATATTTGGGCTTTAGAAAATAATTATGTTTCTGTAGTCCCTGTACAATACGATGTTACTGCACACCATACTATTAAACAGTTAAATTCTTTGAATAATGGATAAGTTAAAAGACAATATGTTGTTGGGCTTTGCTTTAGGAGCCTTAATACCAATGGTTTCTTATGCCTTAATTTTAAGCGTGCTTGAGTTTACACTAGAGGTAAATCCTTTGCGTATTTCTACCATGCAGGTGATTGCTATTTTTATAAATTTTCCGGTTTTTAGAAATATCCTAAGCAACCACAAAAAGGATAAATTAGGAAGAGGTATGCTGTTGAGTACTTTTATTTTAGCTATTTGGTATATTATTCATCACAATATGTTAGAATTTTAATGCGGACTAATTGGAGCTCAAACACAGAATGGGAAAAGGTATTTGGTTATTCTAGAGCCGTTCAAATTGGAAATACCATTGAAGTTTCAGGAACTACTGCAACCGAAGGTTCTTCGATTATCGGTGTGGCAGATATTACGCTTCAAACTGAATACATCATTAAAAAAATAGAACACTCATTGGTAGAAGCTGGCTTTAGTTTAGCTGATGTTGTAAGGACACGTATTTTTATTACTGACATCTCTAAATGGGAAGAGGTAGCTAAAGTGCATTCTTATTTGTTTGAAGAAGTTATGCCTGCTTGTACTTTAGTAGAAGTGTCGAGATTAATCCATCCCGATTTACTTATAGAAATTGAAGCTAGTGCAATTAAAGAAGAAGGATGAAACTAGTTTATTACAGCAAACTTATGGTCTTAGGGAATAGAAATTTCGAGTTCCATGTGACAAGTAAAAAGCAAATATAATCACATGAAGTATTATATAATTTCTGGAGAAGCTTCAGGCGATTTACACGCTTCTAACTTAATGAAGCACTTAAAGAAGAAGGATGTAGAAATACAGGTTCGTGCTTGGGGTGGTAATTTAATGGAGGCTCAAGGAGCTGCTTTAGTGAAGCATTATAAGGATTTAGCCTTTATGGGCTTTTTAGAAGTGATATTAAACTTGAAAACCATTTTAGGGAATTTGAGTTTGTGTAAAAAAGACATTTTAGAATTTCAACCAGATGCTTTAATCTTGGTTGATTATCCCGGCTTTAATATGCGAATTGCAAAATTTGCAAAACAGCATAATATCCCTGTGTACTATTATATATCGCCACAAGTATGGGCTTGGAAAAAGAATAGAGTTTACGACATAAAAAAATATGTTAAGAAGCTTTATGCCATTCTCCCTTTCGAAAAAGCTTTTTATAAAAAGTACGATTATGATGTAGAATATTTAGGGCATCCACTTTTAGATGCAGTTGAAAGTTATAAGTTTAATGCGGTTAATTTAGGAACTACGTGGAAACAAGAAGGTCGGCCCTTAGTAGCTTTATTACCTGGAAGCAGAGTACAGGAATTAACTAAGATGCTCCCTAAAATGTTGGAAGTTGAAAAGCAATTCCCTCATTGTGATTTTATCATTGCTGGAGTTGAAGCTCTTGGTGATGATTTTTATCAATCGTTCTTAAAGCAGTCTTCCATAAAGGTGATTTATAATAAAACCTATGCATTGTTCGAGCAGGCAGATGCTGCCCTAGTGAGTTCTGGAACGGCAACATTAGAAACAGCTTTGTTTGATGTTCCTCAGGTGGTTTGCTACCAGACAAGTAAGCTTTCTTTTGCAATAGCCAAGCTTCTGGTAGATATTAAATATATCTCCTTGGTGAATTTAATAAGCGACAAAGAGATCGTAAAAGAGTTACTACAAGACGATTTAACAGTGCCTAATATGGTTGTTGAGCTAAACTTAATACTAGCTTCTGATAAAAGAAATCAAATGCAAAACGAATATTCCGAGCTACGAACTATATTAGGTGGAGTAGGGGCTTCAGAACGTGTGGCAGAATCTATTTTTAAAGACTTAAAGAATGCGTAGTCTAATTCTATTTTTTTTTGTTTTTATTCAAGCACAAGCACAAGACTTTAGTCTGAGAGATACCTTGAGAGGAGCGCTCTCTCCAGAAAGGACTTGGTTTGATATTAGCTACTATAACCTTTCAATTGACTTAGATATAGAAACTAAATCTATTTCGGGCTTTAACGATATTGCTTTTAATGTCCTTAAAGAGTCAAAAACTATTCAGCTTGATTTATTTGAAAACCTCAGTATTGATAGTGTAGTTTATGAGGGCGTTTTGTGTAGTACAAACAGGTTGTTTGATACATTTTTTGTAGAGCTGCCTTTTGATTTGAAAATTGGTGAGCATAAATCAATCCGTATATATTATCATGGGCAACCCATTGCAGCTAAGAATGCTCCGTGGGATGGTGGTTTTGTATGGAAAAAAGACCCTCTGGGTTTGCCCTGGATTGGCGTTGCGTGTCAAGGCTTAGGAGCTTCTTCATGGTGGCCTTGCAAAGATCATTTATCCGATGAACCAGATAGTATGCGTATTACATGTGCGGTTCCTAAAAAAGTACGATTTATAGGAAATGGTAATTTGGAAGCTGATTCTATGCTAGGAGATAAAAGAGTTTCTACTTGGAAGGTTTCTTATCCGATTAACACCTATAATGTTACCTTAAATATTGCCGATTATAGCCATTTGGAAGATGTATATATTTCTAATTCCGATACATTAGCTCTCGATTATTATGTGCTAAAAGGGAATGAAGAAAAAGCGATTAAGCAGTTTGCACAAGTAAAACCAATGCTAGCAGTTTACGAAGAGCTTTTTGGTACGTACCCTTTTTGGAATGATGGTTATGCTTTAGTTGAAACCCCTTATTTAGGGATGGAACACCAAAGTGCTATTGCTTACGGAAATAAATATAAACCTGGTTATTTAGGACGTTATCCTGGCGATATGGATTTCGATTTCATAGTGATACACGAATCTGGTCACGAGTATTGGGGAAATAGTGTAAGCATGAACGATATAGCTGATATGTGGATACACGAAAGCTTTTGCACCTATACCGAAGCTTTGTATGTAGAGCAAATTTATGGCTATAACTCTATGCTAGAATACCTGCTTTATCAAAAAGAATTTATTAGCGGTAGAAGTCCAATTCTTGGTGTTCATGGACTTAACCACAAAGGTAATTCTACCGATATGTATTATAAGGGGAGTTGGATGTTGCATTCTATTAGGAATACTTTGAATAACGACAGTCTTTGGTTTTCTGTAGTGAAAGATATAGCACAAAATTATACCCTAGCAAACTGCGATGGTTATGAGCTTATTGAGTTTGTATGTACAAAGTCAGGTGTAGATTTAAAGCCTATTTTTAACCAGTTTTTAACACATGCAGACTTACCTGTTTTAACTTATTATTTTAATAATAAAAAGGGAGAATTACAGCTTTATTATAAGTGGAAGGCTACAGAAGATAATTTTAATATGCCTATGGAGATAAGTGTTGGAAATACCGAGAAATTTCGTATTTTTCCGAACGCAAATTATCAGAGCTTGTCCCTAGGAAACACTGATAAGAAGCAAGTGAAATTTTCGGAAGATCTATTTCTATTCGAAAAAAAAGAAGATTAAGTAGAATAGGCTTGTGTACTAACAGAAATGTTTTTAAATTTGCAGCCTTATAAAAAGAACAGCAATGGCAAAGAAAGGTAATAGAGTTCAAGTAATCTTGGAATGTACAGAGCACAGAAAATCTGGTCAACCAGGTGCATCTCGTTACATCACTACTAAGAACAAGAAGAATACTCCAGATCGTATGGAGTTGAAGAAATACAATCCCGTGTTGAAAAAGATGACGGTTCACCGCGAAATTAAATAAGTTAAGTTATGGCTAAGAAAGTAGTTGCATCCTTACAAAAAAGAGGTGCTAAAGACATTACAAAGGCAATTAAAATGGTGAGATCTGAAAAGACTGGTTCTTATGTTTTCCGTGAGGAAATCATTCTTAAGGACAAAGTAAAAGATTTCCTTGCAAAAAAATAAGTCACTTTTTATAAAGTGAGTAAAAGCTTCTTTCTATATTTGAAAGAAGCTTTTTTTATATACATAAATTAGACTTATGGGATTTTTTAGTTTTTTCTCTAAGGAGAAGAAAGAGAAATTAGATAAAGGACTTGAGAAAACAAAAGAGAGTGTTTTTTCAAAGTTGGCTCGTGTGGTTGTTGGAAAGTCTACTGTAGATGAAGATGTTCTCGACAATTTAGAAGAGGTGTTAATTACCTCTGATGTAGGTGTACACACAACTTTAAAAATTATTGAGCGCATCGAAGAGCGTGTTTCAAATGATAAGTTCCTTGGGACTTCAGAGTTGAATTCTATTTTAAGAGAAGAGATTTCTTCGCTATTGTCAGAAAATAATTCGGAAGACTTATCCGATTTTTCTATCCCTAAAGACAAGAAACCTTATGTAATAATGGTGGTAGGTGTTAATGGAGTTGGTAAAACAACTACTATTGGGAAACTTGCTTATCAGCTAAAAAAGAAAGGTTTAAAGGTTGTTTTAGGTGCTTCAGATACTTTTAGGGCTGCAGCCATAGAGCAATTAGAGATTTGGGCACAACGTGTTGATGTGCCTATCATAAAGCAAAAAATGGGCTCTGACCCTGCATCTGTAGCTTTCGATACACTACAATCTGCAACTACACAAGGTGCCGATGTAGTTATTATAGATACTGCAGGTAGACTGCACAATAAGGTAAACCTTATGAATGAACTTGGGAAGGTTCGAAAAGTAATGCAGAAAATAATTCCGGATGCTCCGCACGAAGTACTCCTAGTACTTGATGCATCTACTGGACAAAATGCAATAGAGCAAGCAAAACAATTTACCTTAGCGACGGAGGTAAACGCGCTAGCCTTAACAAAACTAGACGGGACTGCAAAAGGTGGTGTCGTTATTGGAGTTTCAGATCAGTTTAAAATCCCAGTTAAATATATTGGGGTAGGAGAAGGAATTGAAGACCTCCAAGTATTTAATAAAGTAGAGTTTGTAGATTCGCTTTTTAAATAAGAATACAGGAGCCAGAATACAGAAGTTGAAAAAATGACTTTAATAATATAGATATTGGAAATATAATGGACATAAAGTAAAAGCTTTGAGGATTTAATTGTTTGGCAAAAAGCTCATCAATTTGTGTTGAAAGTTTATACTTTATCTACATTATTTCCAAAATCTGAACTTTATGGTTTAACATCTCAATTTAGAAGAGCTTCAGTTTCTATTGCTGCTAACATTGCTGAAGGCTATAAAAGAGTCGGAACAAAAGATAAACTTCGGTTTATGAATATTGCACAGGCGTCTTTAGAAGAATGTCGTTATTACATCATTCTAGCTAGAGATTTAAAATACACAACAAACGAGGATAGTCAAGATTTGAGAAGTAAAATTGAAGAGGTTAGTAAAATCCTTTTCTCTTATATGAGAGTTATGAAATTAAACCAGTCATAACATTCTGTATTCTTACTCCGGACTCCTGAATAATTGATTATTATGCGCACAAAATCACACAAAAAAAACAAAATCAACGTAGTAACGCTAGGTTGTTCTAAGAATGTTTATGATTCTGAAGTCCTAATGGGACAGCTTAAAGCCAACGAAATGGAGGTTGAGCATGAGTCGGAATCAGACGATAATAATATTGTTGTTATTAATACTTGTGGGTTTATAGACAATGCTAAAGAAGAGTCTGTAAATACAATATTGGATTATGTACAGAAGAAACAAGAAGGTTCAGTAGAGAAAGTTTTTGTTACTGGCTGTTTGTCTGAACGTTATAAGCCAGATTTAGAAAACGAAATCCCCGATGTAGATCAGTATTTTGGAACTACAGATTTACCTAAGCTACTAAAAGCTTTAGGTGCAGATTATAAACACGAGCTAATAGGCGAGCGTTTAACTACTACTCCAAAACACTATGCTTACCTTAAAATTGCTGAAGGATGCGATAGACCTTGTTCTTTTTGTGCCATTCCTTTAATGCGTGGTAAGCACGTTTCTAAATCTATAGAAGACCTCGTTATAGAGTCTGAAAAACTAGCCAAAAATGGTGTTAAAGAGTTAATTTTAATTGCTCAAGATTTAACCTATTACGGATTAGACATCTATAAAAAGCGTCGTTTAGCCGATTTATTATTAGCCTTAAAAGATGTTGTTGGTATAGAGTGGATTCGTTTACACTATGCATTCCCTACAGGTTTTCCGCAGGATGTATTAGACGTTATTAGACAGGAGGATAAAGTTTGTAACTATATTGATATTCCTTTACAGCATATCTCAGATCCTGTTCTTAAAGCGATGAAACGCGGTACTACTTTCGCTAAGACCAATGCCTTATTAAGCGATTTCAGAACTAAGGTCCCTAATATGGCTATTAGAACTTCTTTGATTGTAGGTTTCCCTGGTGAAACAGAAGAAGATTTCGAAATTCTTAAAAATTGGGTTAGAGACACTAAGTTCGATAGATTAGGTGTGTTTACCTATTCTCACGAAGAAAATACTACTGCTCATGTTTTAGAAGATGATGTTCCTGCAGAAGTGAAAGCTGCAAGAGCCGAAGAAATTATGGCTATACAGCAGGAAGTTTCTATGAACTTAAATGCGGCTAAAGTGGGGAAAGAATTTAAAGTTTTGATAGACCGTAAAGAAGGAAATTTCTTCATTGGTCGTACAGAATTCGATTCTCCTGATGTGGATAATGAAGTTCTAATTGATGCTACAAAACACTTTGTTCGTCAAGGTGATTTTGTACAAGTGAAAGTTTATGAAGCTAGCGATTACGATTTATACGCTGAGCCTATAGC
>CBCYMK010000026.1:0-16377 GCA_965183875.1 Flavobacteriales bacterium
GTCTTGCGGTCAAATGGTCGGTTAAGGACTAGGATGGAGAATGACTAATTAAAAAACGAAGGACGAAGACGAAGACGAAATGAAGAGAAAAAAGTCGAGCAGTCTTGCGGTCAAATGGTCGGTTAAGGACTAGGATGGAGAATGACTGATTAAAAACGAAGGACAAAGACGAAGACGAAATGAAGAGAAAAAAGTCGAGCAGTCTTGCGGTCAAATGAGTCGATTAAGGACTAGGATGGAGAATGACTAATTAAAAAACGAAGGACGAAGACGAAGACGAAATGAAGAGAAAAAAGTCGAGCAGTCTTGCGGTCAAATGAGTCGATTAAGGACTAGGATGGAGACAAGAAGTGACTGATTAAAAACGAAGGACAAAGACGAAGACGAAATGAAGAGAAAAAAGTCGAGCAGTCTTGCGGTCAAATGAGTCGATTAAGGACTAGGATGGAGAATGACTAATTAAAAAACGAAGGACAAAGACGAAGACGAAATGATGAGAAAAAAGTCAAAAGATCGTGCAGTCCATAGGTCGGTTAAGGAGTAGGATGGAGAATGACTAATTAAAAAACGAAGGACAAAGACGAAGACGAAATGATGAGAAAAAAGTCAAAAGATCGTGCAGTCCATAGGTCGGTTAAGGAGTAGGATGGAGAATGACTAATTAAAAAACGAAGGACAAAGACGAAGACGAAATGAAGAGAAAAAAGTCGAGCAGTCTTGCGGTAAAATGAGTCGATTAAGGACTAGGATGGAGACAAGAAGTGACTGATTAAAAACGAAGGACAAAGACGAAGACGAAATGAAGAGAAAAAAGTCGAGCAGTCTTGCGGTCAAATGAGTCGATTAAGGACTAGGATGGAGAATGACTAATTAAAAAACGAAGGACAAAGACGAAGACGAAATGATGAGAAAAAAGTCAAAAGATCGTGCAGTCCATAGGTCGGTTAAGGAGTAGGATGGGCTTCGAGTGCCTCAGCCTGACAAAAAATGCTCTGTATTCTGACTCCAAGCTTTTTATTCTTCTTTTCGTACCTTACTAGAATACTTATATAATATAATCTTACTATGAAATATTTAATCCTAGCTCTATTGAGCAGCCAAAGTATAATGGCACAAATAAGCGATAATTTCTCTGATGGAGATTTTACAGAAAACCCTAAATGGTTCGGGAATACACAAAATTTCGAGGTAGATACTAATTATCAATTGCATCTTATTGCCCCAGCTATAACCGGGAATTCCTATTTGTGTTTTGAAAGTAATATACTAGAAAATTCCACTTGGGAAATCTCATTAAAAATGGACTTTAATCCATCTTCTTCTAATTATTTAGACTGGTATATATTAGCTAGTGACACCGTTCTAGAACAAAGTAATGAGGCCTACTTTATACGAATTGGTGGTACAGGAGACCAAATAATTCTTTATAAAAAAGAAGGTGAACAAAATACAATGCTGATAGAAAGCACAGAGGCAATTGTCAATACAAATCCGGTAGACATACGCTTGAAAGTAACAAGAGAAATTGGAGGGAATCTTACTATGTGGGTAGATTTATTAAACGATACAAATTGGAGTTTTATTGGAACTACCACAGACACAACCGAAATAAACACTCGCTATTCGGGCATCAATTGTAAGTACACCTCTACAAGAAGCAATAAGTTTTACTTCGATGATTTTAATATCGATGGAACACCTTTTATTGATAGTATTCCACCAGAATTAGTGACCGTAGAACTCATGGATTCCTCTAGTATTTTATTGGAGTTTAACAATAAAGAAGAACTAGAATTGACAAATCATCAGTTTGAAATTATACCCAATATAAACTTCCCGAGTTCGATTAATCAGACTGAAAATTTAACCCTCTTACAATACGACAACAACTTTCCTGTTAATGAAGATTTTCAATTAAAAATCACTTCTATTAGTGATTCAATAGGGAATTTTATGAGCGATACAATTATCGATTTCTACCTACAAGAACACCAACGGTTTGACCTAATTATAAATGAGCTTATGGTGGATCCAGAACCCTTAGTTCAGCTAGAAAACATAGAATATATAGAACTTTATAATAGAGCAGCCTACACGATAAATCTCATCAACTGGGTCTTAGTTATAGATGCTAAGGAATACCAAATAGATTCGCGAAGCCTGAAGTCAAATGAGTATTTAATTATCCATAATGCAAATGATTCTTTGTTTTTCACAGAGCAAAACTCTTATTCTATCCCATATTCTAACTTGAATAATACAGAGGGTTATATTGGTTTATTTGATAACGATGAGGAACTTATTCACGAAGTTTATTACTATAAAAACTGGTATAAAAATACGAACAAAGAAAATGGAGGATGGTCTTTAGAAATGATGGACTACAACAATTATTGTACAGGAACAGAAAATTGGAATGCCTGTGAAAATACATTTGGTGGGAGTCCGGGCTTACCCAATAGCACACTACAAATAAACCCAGACAGTACCAAACCCAAACTAACCAAAATCACTATTCTAGGAGAGGAGGAAATTCAATTAAACTGGTCGGAAAACCTATACGACTCTACCCTTTACCTATTTAATTCCTATGAGTTCTCTAATGGGTTAATCCCACAAGAAATTCATCACTTTATGGATGAAACAAGGATCCAATTTTTCGGAGCTATTAGCCCAAACATAAGCAACCAAATAAATATTACAGAGCTGAAAGACTGTCAAGGAAACACAAATTCTATACGAGAAGAATTTACCCTTGGAGTTTGGCCTGAATACAATCAAATTATCATCAATGAAATTCTGTTTAATCCTAAAACAGACGGCTATGATTATATAGAGTTATACAACAAATCAGACAGCTCTATTGATTTTTCCAAATTACTCATAGGAAACTACGAATCTCAACAAGAGTCAATCCTAAACACCGAAATTATAAGCGAATCTATATATTCAATACCAGCGAAAAGTTATGTGGTTTTGTGTAAAGACACCACGTGGCTAAGTACAAACTACAATAGAGATGCTGAGGCTATTTATATGGAACTAAACCATCTTCCAAGTTTTCCAAATAGTGAGGGATCGATAGCCATTAGTGATATCGCTTATCAATTGATAAACACAGTAAACTACACCGAAGAGCAGCATTTTCCGCTATTAGAAGATGTAGATGGGGTTGCTTTAGAACGACTGAACCCCGAAAGTGAACAATGGTTTTCGGCTGCTTCGACAAATAATTATGGCTCGCCAGGAAAGGAGAATTCTCAATTTATTTATCAGAAGAAATCAAAGGCTACACTAATTGTAGAACCCGAAATTTTCAGCCCAAACAACGATGGAGAAAAAGATTTTACCAGTATTGTATTGCAACTGGAAGAATCTGCTAAAACAAGTATTTACATCTACAATAAACAGGGGCATATGGTAAAACTAGTTTGTAAAAATGAACTGGTGAACTCCAATGCTAATTGGATATGGAATGGCCTAGATTCTGATGCTTTTAGACTCCCAATTGGGATTTATATTCTAGTAGCAGAGATGATAAATGGAAATGGAGAAGTGGAAATTCTACAAGAGCCTATTGTAATCTCAGGGTATTAAAAACAAAGGAAAAAGACGAAGACAAAGTGATGATTTTAAGAAAAAGTCAAAAGGTCGGTTAAGGACTATGACTGATTAAAAAACGAAGACGAAGACTAAGACTAAGTGATGATTTTAAGAAAGGTCGTGCAGTCTTGCGGTCAAATGGGTCGTTAAAGACTAGGATGGAGAAATGTCCCGATAGCTATCGGGAAGGGATGAGGAGGAAATGACTGATTAAAAACGAAGACGAAGACGAAGACGAAATGAAGATTTGATAATGTTGAAATGAGGAAGTAGGTAGTAGGTAGTAGGTAGTAGGTAGTAGGAAATTAAAAAAACAAAAGGTCTTGCAGTCTTGCGGTCAGATGAGTCTGTTAAGGACTAGGATGGAGAAATGTCCCGATAGCTATCGGGAAGGGATGAGGAAAAAAAAGGCACAAAAAAAAGGGCAAGCTACTTAAATCACAGTGCTCAACCCTCTACCCTTGCTGCGTTCCCGCCCTGGGGGAATTCGAGGGGAGCGACTTGTCTAAGACTTGCCCCGCGCAAAGATACTAATCTTTGGTTTTTGAACTACCTAAAACTTAGAAATATTAAACAAATTATGGGCACAAAAAAATCCCTTCGTAAAACGAAGGGATTCAATAGTATAAGTGAATTTTCAGCTCTTTATAGTTTCGATAAATTATGGCGAATACTAACGGCTTTGTCTATGATATCTCTAACAGCACCCATAGAAACACGTTCTTGCTCCATGCTATCTCTATGACGAATTGTAACACAATTATCGTTCACAGTATCGTTGTCTATAGTAATACAGAAAGGAGTTCCGTTTGCATCTTGTCTGCGGTAACGGCGACCAATAGAATCTTTTTCTTCTATGGTACAGTTAAATTCTAACTTCAACTCATCGTATAATTTACGTGCCAATTCCGGAAGACCATCCTTTTTAGTTAAAGGTAGAATAGCTGCTTTTACAGGCGCTAAAACTGGAGGTAAAGCCAATACAATTCTTGTATCGTTCTCACCAATTTTCTCTTCTTTATACGCATTACACATGGTTAATAAGAACATGCGATCTACCCCAATAGAAGTTTCTACTACGTAGGGAGTATAGCTCTCGTTTATCTCTGGATCGAAATACTGAACCTTTCTACCCGAGTGTTCTTGGTGTGCTTTTAAATCGAAGTCTGTACGAGAGTGAATCCCTTCAACTTCTTTAAATCCGAAAGGGAATTGGTATTCTATATCTGTAGCAGCATTTGCATAATGTGCTAATTTTTCGTGGTCGTGGAAACGGTATTTCTTAGTATCTACTCCTAAAGAAAGGTGCCATTTATGACGTGTTTCTTTCCAGTGTTCGTACCATTTCATCTCTTCTCCTGGACGTACAAAGAATTGCATTTCCATTTGTTCGAATTCGCGCATACGGAAGATAAACTGACGAGCTACAATTTCATTACGGAAAGCTTTCCCTATTTGAGCTATCCCAAAAGGTACTTTCATACGTCCAGTTTTCTGAACGTTTAGGAAATTTACAAAAATCCCTTGAGCCGTTTCTGGACGCAACCAAAGATCAGTAGAACCATCTGCAGTAGCACCCATTTTGGTTCCAAACATCAAGTTAAACTGACGTACTTCAGTCCAATTAGCTGTTCCCGAAACAGGGCATTTTATTTCCAACTCTTCAATAAGCGCTTTTACATCGTCTAAGTCTTCTTTTTCTAAACTACCGTTTAAGCGTTTAGAAATAGCAGCCATCTTTTCTTTATAACCTAAAACTCTAGGGTTGGTTTCTAAGAATTGAGGCTCATCAAAATCATCGCCGAAACGCTTTACAGCTTTCTTTACTTCTTTGGCTATTTTACCTTCTATCTTAGCAATAAAATCTTCAACCAATACATCGGCACGATAACGTTTTTTGGAGTCTTTATTATCTATAAGAGGGTCGCTAAATGCATCTACGTGACCCGAAGCTTTCCAAGTAGTAGGATGCATAAAAATAGCAGAATCTATCCCTACTATATTCTCGTTCATCTTTACCATTGAAGCCCACCAGTAGTCTTTGATGTTTTTCTTTAGTTCTGATCCGTTAGAACCGTAATCGTAAACAGCCGCCAAGCCATCGTATAATTCACTCGATTGAAATACATATCCGTACTCTTTAGAGTGCGCTATAACTTTCTTAAAAATATCGTCTTGATTTGCCATAGCTGCAAAAATACTAAATTGAATTTGTTTAAAGGATACTTAAGTTCGTATTACTTTTTTTTAAAAATTTAGTGATGAGTGAAGAAAGATGAGGGATGAGGAGGAAATGACTGATTAAAAAACGAAGACAAAGACGAAGACGAAATGATGGGGAAAAAAGTCGTGCAGTCTTGCGGTCAGATGAGTCGGTTAGGGACTAGGATGGAGAAATGTCCCGATAGCTATCGGGAAGGGAAAAAGTCAAAAGGTCTTGCGGTCAGACGAGTCTGTTAAAGACTATTATGAAGAATGAATGACTAATTAAAAAAACGAAGGACGAAGACAAAGACGAAATGATGGGGAAAAAAGTCTTGCAGTCTTGCGGTCAAATGAGTCAGTAGAGACTATTATGAAGAATGAATGACTAATTAAAAAACGAAGACAAAGACTAAGACGAAATGATGGGGAAAAAAGTCTTGCAGTCTTGCGGTCAAATGAGTCAGTAGAGACTATTATGAAGAATGAATGACTAATTAAAAAAACGAAGACTAAGACGAAGACGAAATGATGGGGAAAAAAGTCGTGCAGTCTTGCGGTCAGATGAGTCAGTAGAGACTATTATGAAGAATGAATGACTAATTAAAAAACGAAGACTAAGACTAAGACGAAATGATGGGGAAAAAAGTCTTGCAGTCTTGCGGTCAAATGAGTCAGTAGAGACTATTATGAAGAATGAATGACTAATTAAAAAAACTAAGACTAAGACGAAATGATGGGGAAAAAAGTCTTGCAGTCTTGCGGTCAAATGAGTCAGTAGAGACTATTATGAAGAATGAATGACTAATTAAAAAACGAAGACAAAGACTAAGACGAAATGATGGGGAAAAAAGTCTTGCAGTCTTGCGGTCAAATGAGTCAGTAGAGACTATTATGAAGAATGAATGACTAATTAAAAAAACGAAGACTAAGACGAAGACGTAATGAGGTAGTAGGAAATTTTAAAAAAAATCAAAAGGTCTTGCGGTCAAATGAGTCTGTTAAGGACTAGGATGGATAGAAGAAATGACTGATTAAAAAACGAAGGACGAAGACAAAGACGAAATGATGTGGAAAAAAAGTCGTGCAGTCTTGCAGTCAAATGGGTCTGTTAAGGACTAGGATGGACTTCGAGTGCCTCAGCCTGACAAATAATGCTCTGTATTCTGTATTCCTACTCTTGTATTCTTCTTTTTCAGTAGGTGGGAAAAGAGTGTGGTAAAACGTAAGCAGGAAAGAAAATGGACTAGAAGAAACGAGAAGGGAGTGTAATTTAAACTCTGTCTGATGGTTATTCCTTTTTGTTATTCCTAGTCCCAACGGGATCGTTTATATCCAGAGATATCCTATCCCCAAATTTAATATATAATTGCTGTATTGTCAATGCCCAATTATGTAGCGGCAGTTTCCATTTTTTCTCTATGTTTTTCGTTGCTAAATAGACTAGTTTTAATAAAGCCATATCACTGGTAAAAGCCCCTTTAGTCTTGGTGACTTTCCTTACTTGTCTATGAAAACCTTCTACAGCATTGGTCGTATAGATGATTTTCCTTATGGGCTCAGTGTACTGAAAATACTCTGTTAGTTGCTCCCAGTTTCGTCTCCAACTATCTATAACGACAGGATATTTTTCTCCCCATTTTTCTGCTAATAACTCAAACTCATCTTCAGCCACCTGTTTGTTTATTGCCTTATAAACAGGTTTTAAATCTCTCATAAATTCCTTTTGATTTTTAGAGGCTACATACTTTAATGAATTTCTTATTTGGTGTACTATACAAAGCTGTATCTGTGTCTTTGGGTAAATACTTAATATAGCCTGTTTAAAGCCTTTTAGGTTGTCTGTACAAGCTATCAATATATCCTTTAAACCTCGTTGATGTAGGTCGGTGAGCACTTGGAGCCAAAAGTTTGCTCCTTCGCTTTCGGAAATATACATCCCTAGTATTTCTTTATGACCAGACTGATTAATGCCCAGTATGTTATAAAGAGCTCGGTGCACTATCTTCCCATCTACTTTCACTTTATAGTGCATAGCATCTAGCCAAACAATACAGTATAGAGACTCTAAAGGGCGGCTTTGCCAAGCTTTGATGTCAGGGATGATACGGTCAGTAATTTGGCTTAAGGTTGTAGCTGAAATATCGGTATCATACATATCTTTTATATGTGATGAAATATCTCGTAGACTCATCCCTAGGCCATATAAACCAATAATTTTTTCTGATAAATTATCTGCTAAAATTGTTTGTCGTTTTCGTACCAGCTCAGGTTCAAAACTACTCTGTCTATCGGTGGGGGTCTCTATTTCGAAACTTCCTAAGGAACTCTTAATCGTTTTAGAGCCTTTTCCGTTGCGTTTATTGCCCTTTTCTCGTGCCTGTTTATCTAAGTGAGTTTCCATCTCGGCCTCTAAGGCCTTTTCTAGAAATCGTTGTAACATAGGGGCAAATGCTCCATCCTCACCAAATAAACTCTTACCAGACATGAACTGGTCTAGGGCTTTTTTTTCGAAATTATCTTGGGTCTCGTCTTTCATAATACTCGTTTGAATAAAGTTAATAATTAATTTTATTCAGACAGAGTTCAGTTTACACCCTCAACGAGAAAAAATTACTTAGTACTTTATAGCTTTACTAATTTCAACATTATTAATACAGAAACCCAAACAACCAAAGCGGGATTTTATTCTGAAAACCACATTCTATATCATCTGAAACAACGTAAGCATTCTCGATACCTTGAACCTGTTTATCTGTCTTATTCTTACCCCCCACTTCAAAAACATACAGGTCATCAATAATAAAATCGCCTTTAGCAGCAAAATTCACCTTGTGATTATCGCGAAGTTGATTTACAAAAAAAGTCTCTCGTACACTTCCAACATTTACCTCAGTAGAAGCAAGAGCATACATTAAATTGCTATTTTCCATAAACACCTTATTTGGTTTTTGTAATCTACTTATACCATCAGCTTTCTTGAATAAATTTAAACTTAACCCTACTTCATCTAAATAATGGAAATACATCAGAAGAGTAGCTCTATTTATGGCCATCTTCTCACTCAAACGACTCACATTGGGAATAAAAGGGACCGATTCAGAAATTATTAATAAAAGCTGTTTTAACTTGGGGACATAAGCTAAATCAACACCTCGCAACATAGGGAGCTCTATCTCAAGCATCATTTTTACTACCTCTTCAATTCGCATATAATACAAATCAACTTGCTCTTTATAAAAAGGATAGTAACCTTTAGTTAAATAACTATTAAAATACTGAAAAGGTTTAAGTACACTGCAGACCTCATTTGCGATAGCCACATGATTTTCTAACAATTCCGACAAACTATATATAGGCAAGTCCTGTCCAGTCTCTATAGCTATATACTCTCGAAAAGACAAACCTTGCATGTGATACACTACTGCTCTTCTGCTTAAATCGGCACTTGCATTAATAATCTCCAACGAAGAAGATCCCGTGAAAACAACTTTCAAAGATGGGAAATCGTCGTAAATATTTTTTATTTCTTGTGACCAGTTTGGGTATTTATGCACCTCATCAACAAAAAGATGCACCCCTCCTCTTTTGGTAAACTCTTCTGCCAAACTTACTAAGCTATTCTTGCTAAACCATAAATCATCTAAACTTATATAAAGGGTTTTTTCTAGATCCTCAGACAAATTCAATTTTATATACTGTAATAGTAAAGTGGTCTTCCCTACACCACGTGCACCTTTGAGGCCTAATAATCGAGCATTCCAATTTATACTATAGAGCCTACTTCTTACAAAATCAGTAGAAGTATGTCTTAGTTTTTGTAGGTATTTTTCAAATAACTTATCCATAATTGTTTAGTGTACCATACAAATATAGGTGAATTTTGTTTAGTACAACGAACGACTGTAGGTAAGTCAAAAGGTCGTGCGGTCAAATGGGTCGTTAGAGACTAGGATGGAGAAAATTTCAAACTACCCTACCTACTTAACTTCATTAAATCTCTGTATTCTGTGTTCTGACTCCTGTATCCTTCTTTTATCGGAAAACGGAAATGGTGAGTGGTAAAACGTAAATCGGAAGACGTAAAACGTGAATGGAGAGTGGTGAATGGTAAGTGGTAAGCCGGAAATCGGAAGACGTGAATGTTGAGTTTTAAGTTTTGAGTTGTGCATCGAGCACCCCTACCTAGGGTAGGGTTTATCGAAGGGTACCTTTTCCCATTCACCATTCACCGTTTACCATTTATAAAAAAGGATGCTTAACTACCTCTAAGCCTGCTAAGGGATGATAATCTCCTACTAGGCCAACAGGCTCCTGTTTACGGATATCATGTACAATATTAATAGAAGTACGAGCCTCCTCTATCCCAAAACCATTCCCTGCAATAATCTGTTTGTAAGACTCAGAATGTAAGTCGGTAAATCCATTAGAAAACTCAAGCTCATTCCCATCCACAACAATTGACCTATACGTTGTTTGCCCAGCAGCTTTTATTTCTTTGGGAAGAGTAGCTGCATTGATAGACAAAAACCAACGCACATTAGCGCGCTCTAACTGCAATAAACCTGCAGCTCTATCGTGTGTATGTAGTTGAACCGTATTACTTTTTACCTCTCCAAAAATCCAAGTTAACATATCAAAAAAGTGTATCCCTATATTGGTTGCTATACCTCCAGACTTAGAAACATCTCCTTTCCATGATGCGTAATACCAAAGTCCTCTGGAAGTAATATAACTTAGGTCTACATCGTGAACAGTATCCAAAGGACTGTTTTCTATTTGCTCTTTTAAAGCAACTATACTAGGATGTAACCGAAGTTGAAGTATATTCCAAACACGTTTACCTGTTTCTTTTTCTAAGCGCACAAGGCTGTCTAAATTCCATGGGTTTAACACTAGTGGTTTTTCACAAATGGCATGAGCGCCCCAACGCAATGCAGACTTAATATGTGTATCGTGTAAATAATTAGGGGAGCATACCGACACATAATCTACTCCAGAAGAAGCATTTTGCAACTTATCCATATACCGATCAAAACGTTCGTATTCGGTAAAAAAAGAAGCATTTGGAAAAGATGAGTCTAAAAACCCTACATTATCGTGCGGATCTATAGCAGCCACTAAATTACTACGGGTGTCTTTAATAGCTTTTATATGTCGCGGAGCTATATATCCCGACAAGCCAATCAGTGCAAAATCTTTCATATCCTTGTAACCTGTCCATTTTCAAGCTTGTACTGCTGATTACTGTCTTTACATAAAGCATGTCCATAAGAATCGAAATTCAAGCGATTTCCATGCGCACTCATCCAGCCAATTTGCTTAGATGGATTTCCTACTACCAGTGCATAGTCGGGAACTGACTTGGTAACTACAGCTCCAGCACCTACAAAAGCATATTCCCCAATAGTTATCCCGCATACAATGGTCGCATTGGCACCAATAGTAGCCCCTTTTTTAACTCTTGTTGTTTCGTAAACCCCACGTCGGTTAACCTCAGAGCGTGGATTATTTACATTGGTAAAAACACAAGAAGGACCTAAAAAAACATCGTCTTCACAAATTACTCCTGTGTAAATAGAAACATTGTTTTGAACTTTTACATTATTACCAAGTACTACCCCTGGCGACACAACTACATTTTGGCCTAAATTGCAATTTGATCCCAAAATTGCACCTTCCATAATATGGGAAAAATGCCAAATTTTTGTCCCTAAACCAATAGTACATCCTGTATCTATAACAGCAGTTTCGTGCGCCTGATATGTTTGTGTTTCTTTCATCAGCGCTAAGATAAAAAAAGTCTTCGATTAAAACTCAGACTGACAGCATGAGAAAAGGGTTGAGTGGTGAGTGGTGAATGGTAAAACGTAAGTCGGAAGACGTAAAACGTAAATGGTGAATGGTGAATGGAAAAATGTAAATCGTACGATGTAAAACGTAAATGGTGAATGGTCAGTGGTGAGTGGTGAGTGGTAAAACGGAAGTCGGAGAGGGTGTAAACTGAACTCTGTCTGAATAAAAATATTTTTTAACTTTATCCAAACACCTTCTCTAAATTCTCTAGCTACTTAACTTCATTAAATCTCAGTATTCTGTATCCTGTTTTCTACTTAGCTACAAACAGAAATCCCAACCTATTGGTCGGGATTTTGTAGAAAATATAGAGTATGTAATAGTGTTAGTCGATACTACTTTTTAAGCAACCAGCTACTCGATTGTATTTTTTCTCCGAGTCCATCGAGAAGCTCAATTCCCATAGCTTCACAAATACTACGCTCTGGAATGGTATTATTATTTTGATCTCCGCCATTGGCAAAAGCCAGGGAATAATCTGAACCGTATTCCTTTGCTATCTTCTCTATAGTTTTGCAAACTGTTCTATCGGTATCTACAGATAGTATAGCCAAGTCTACCGCTTTTATATTCGAAACTATTATCATGCGCTCCTCTTCAAGCTGAAACTCCTTACTCCCTTTTAAGGCACGTTGAAAATCGCTGTTTACGATAACAAATAATTCATCTGTTAAGGCCTTAGCGGTATTAAAATATTCTAAATGTCCCTTGTGAATAGGATTAAAATATCCTGAAACGATTGTGGCTTTTTTCTTCATAAGATTTGTGTTTAACTTTTATCTAACTTCTCGTAAACAGAATTGTTCGAAATATACTCTGGAACAAGATCTTTTAGTAGGGAAACCACTTTAAAGTTATCTACCTCTCTATTTACACTACAAATTTGTTCAATTTTTTTCTTCACCAATTCACTATCCATAACAGGAACCTTGGCGATCATTATCTTGTCGTGATAAGTAGGAATTGTATTCTCATCATTTGCCAATAACTCCTCATACAGCTTCTCCCCTGGCCTAAGTCCTGAAATTTTAATGTCTATGTCCTCCGGAAAGTGAAGGCCAGACAACTGTATCATCTTTATGGCTACATCGTATATCTTAACCGAATCGCCCATATCAAACACATAAATCTCTCCCCCTTTCCCCATAACACCTGCTTCTAATACTAACTGACAAGCTTCTGGGATAGTCATAAAGTACCGGGTAATTTCTTTATGCGTAACGGTTAGAGGGCCACCCGCTTCAATTTGTTTTTTAAATAAAGGAATTACAGAACCATTAGAGCCCAATACATTTCCAAAACGGGTAGTAATAAATTTAGTCTTCCCAGAATTTGCTATGCTAGAGGTATACATCTCCGCAACACGCTTTGTGGTACCCATCACATTGGTTGGGTTTACCGCCTTGTCTGTAGAAACCATTACAAACTTTTCTACGCTGTGGGATACCGATAAATCTGCTAGTAGTTTTGTACCACATACATTAACACGTATCGCCTCATAGGGGTTATCTTCCATTAAAGGTACGTGTTTATAGGCAGCTGCGTGAAATACCATTTGCGGCTTATAGTACTCAAAGAGTTGTAACATTCTTTTTTCATCTCGTACATCAGCTACTTCAGAAGCAATTTCTTGTCCCCTATGCACAAACTCTTGTTGTAAATCGTATAAAGGAGACTCTGCCTGATCTATTAATACCAGTTTACTTACCTGACATCTAGAAATTTGTCTTGCTATTTCTGAACCTATAGAACCTGCTGCACCGGTAATAAACACTACCTTTTCTTTCAACTCGGTTTGAATAAGTTGATTCTCCATTTCAATGGGAGCACGGTCTAATAAATCTTCAATTTTCACCTGCTTAATCTGACCTATATTTAACTCCCCATCGATCCACAATTCCATTGCGGGAACAATTTTAACTTTCACATTTTGAGAGAGTAATCGATCGGTAATTTGCATTAATCGAGCGGGTCTAATATTTTGTATAGAGACGATTACCTCTTTCAGTCTATTTTTAAGAATGAATTCTCTGGTAAGTATATTGGAATCGTATACCATTACCCCATCTATGGTCTTACCAACCTTCGTTTTATTATCGTCTATAAAACCAATTACATTAATTCCCTGCTTGGTATCTTTTAGTAATGCAGAATGGGTAATAAATCCAGAATCTCCCGCCCCATAGATAATCACATTAGTTTGAATTTTGAATTCTACTATAGCCCTTCTATACAATACCTTAAACACAAAACGACTGGCTATTAGTACCACTACATTTAATAGGTAATGGATTACTATGATAGAAAGTGGGATTGTAAAAGTGGGGAAAGCACCTATGCTTCTATTTAGCAAAACGATAACAACCAATAAACCGGCGAGTAAAGACACTGCATACATCACATTAGTGGCATCCTTTACCCCAGTATGACGAACAACTCCCTTATAAGAACCTATTATTAGAAAACTCACCAAGGAAATGACAAAAACTAAAGGTTGTTGGTATAAGAAATCTTGGGTATCGAAATTGAAGGAAAAGTTGAAACGTATGAAGTAAGCCAGCACAAAAGTCTGAATTACCAAAATACAATCTATCGCAAGTACCAACCAACGAGAGGCATATTTATTCGCCGTTTTTAATATTTGTTTTTTAAGCATTAATACTCAATTTTTTCATCAATGAAAATTTCACCAATAGGTAGGTAGTTCCTTGCAGCACAAGATACATAAAGGCAATTAAGTGACTCCCATTTGGGATAATATAAAATACTAAGCCTACATTTAATATGAATTGAATTATAGCATATATAACGCTTACTTGTACATGAGGTATTTTTGCCTCATTTGCTAAATATTGGTATAAATGAGATCTGTGAGCTTTAAAAATATTCTCACCTTTAAATAACCGTTGTATTATGGTAACCAAACTATCTATTCCATATACACTCACTAACAAAATATACTGCCAATTCTGCATTTCAATCATTATTGTAATAAGAATGAATGCTAGTATAAAAGCCATACTCACACTTCCTACATCACCAGCAAATGCACGGGCTTTTGTTCGAACATTATAAAAACCAAAAACCGTTAATCCTAAAATTGTATACACAATTAAGGATGTATTTATCAAGTGATATTGTGTATTAATATAATATACCATTGCTAGCACCGAAAGAGAATACAATACCGTTATTCCGTTAATACCATCCATAAAATTATAGGCATTAATCCAGCCTCCTACAAACAATAAACCTACAAGCCAAGCTAGAATAGAATAATCTGCAAAATCTAAGTGGTAGAGCAATAAGCAAATACTCAACATATGAACAGAAAGCCTTATTTTGTTTGACAGTGGCTTGCAGTCGTCTATAAAGCTGATTATTGAAATACATAATAAGCCAATAATAAATGGATTGAAAACACCCTCTACAAAACTCCAAATTAGTATGGATATTGGAAATAGAATACCACCACCTCTAATGGTAAGTTCTTTATGTGAACTGCGTTCGTTGGGTTTATCGATTATATTGAATTTGTTTGCTAGTTTAAAGTAGCCCAGCAAAGTCGTTACTAAAACCATAAGAACAATAAACAAATTAGATAATGGAGTTAATGGCATTCTTATAATGTCTAATAATTATTTTTTCATCAAAAACTTCAACTGCTCGTTTTCTAGCTTTAACTCCCATTAGCTTCCTTTCTGAGCTTGGTAGTAAAATCATTTTCTCAATTTTTAGAGCCAAGTCTATACTATCCCTAACCTTACATAAAAAACCTGTTTCTTCATCTATAACTACATCTTTACAACCAGGTACGTTCGTAGTAATTATTGGTAAGCCCATACTCGATGCTTCAATTAAAACTTTTGACAAGCCCTCCCTATAAGATGGTAACACAATACAATCCGTTTTTTCCATGAATTGCTTAACATTGTCTGTTTCTCCAAGGTAATTTATTAAACCTTCTTCAATCCAAGTTAGTAAAGTCTTCTTTGTAATAGCTGTAGCGTTCACCTCATACAGCGGACCTAATATGTCAAATGATATATTAGGATAATTGGGTTTAAGTATACGTACAGCTTCTATATACTCTAAGACTCCTTTATCGAATAATAATCTACCTACAAATAAAAAATTTAAGTTTGTACTGTATTCCTTTTTTGTAGGTGGTAGAAATAAATTAGTATCAACACCAGAGCCAGGAATTACTACACATTTATCTATATCGACAAGATTGTTTTCAGTGAATAACTTTAAATCCTCTTGATTTTGAAAAAAAACTACTTTGGCGAATGTTTGAGAAACTCTGTACAATAGTTTGGCAACCATGGTTGAAAAACTTTTTTTTATAAACAGTGTGCCTAAACCTGATATATTATTGACCGTAGGAATACCTAAGATCCCTGCAGCTATAGTGCCATATATATTTGGTTTAATTGCATTATGACAAATGACATCTGGGTTTATTTTTTTGTAAACCTTATAATATTGATATACCAAATATAAATCTTCAAATGGATTTGTATTATTATTATTAATATCAATATGGTGAAAATGAAAACCTTGCTCTACTAACCTATCAGAATATCTATCTCTAGAACCAACAGTATGTATTTCAAAACCATCCTCTTTTAAAGTGTTGAGAAGGGGCGACCTAAAATTATAGATGCTCCATGAAATATTTGATGAAAAGATTAGTTTCATTTTAACTATAAC
>CBCYMK010000027.1:0-81839 GCA_965183875.1 Flavobacteriales bacterium
GATTTTGATGATCAACCCTCCTTATCCAACCATGTTAGAAAAGGAAATAGACGCCTCTTTTGATTTACCTTACACCCGTTTACCACATCCAAAATACAATAAGCGAGGTCCTATACCCGCTTTCGAGATGATAAAATTCTCGATTAATATTCACCGTGGTTGTTTTGGGGGTTGTAGTTTCTGTACTATTTCTGCACACCAAGGTAAATTTATTGCTAGCCGTAGTGAAGAATCTATTCTTAAGGAAGTAGATAAGGTTACCAAAATGTCTGATTTTAAAGGATACTTATCTGATATCGGCGGTCCTTCGGCAAATATGTATAAGATGAAAGGTAAGGTACAGTCTATCTGTGACAAATGTATAGCACCTTCTTGTATTTCGCCAGTAATATGTAGTAATTTAGATACTTCTCATAAACCCTTAACCAAATTATATCAGGCTGTAGACAGTCATCCAAAAATTAAGAAATCGTTTATTGGAAGTGGTATTCGTCACGATATGTTGGTGCCCGAATTCAATAAGAATGCAGATCCAAAAGAACTAGACGATTATACTGAAGAGGTGATGACGAAACACATTTCTGGGCGTTTAAAAGTAGCTCCAGAACATACATCTGATCCTGTTTTAAAATTGATGCGTAAACCCTCGTTTAAATTCTTCCATAAATTTAAAGAGCGATTTGATAAAATCAATATAAAGAAAGGTTTAAAACTTCAATTAATCCCGTACTTCATTTCTAACCACCCAGCATGTGAAGTGGAAGACATGGCTAATTTGGCTGCAGAAACAAAGGATATGGGTTTTCAGCTAGAGCAAGTGCAAGGTTTTACTCCAACTCCTATGACGGTCGCTACGGTTATTTATTACAGTGGTTACCATCCTTATACATTAAAACTAGTTAAGACTCCGAAAACTAAAAAAGAAAAAGAGCAGCAGCATCGATTCTTCTTTTGGTATAAAAAAGAAAATAAAGATTGGATTAAGAATACACTAAACAGTTTAGGTAGAAAAGACCTTTTAGAAGTCTTGTTACCACATGGAAAAAACTCTTGGAAGGGAAATAAATCAGCTGTTGTAAAAAACACCTTTGATGATGCAATCCCTTCAAAGAAAAAGTTCAAATCGATTAAGAGACGACCCTAAATTAAGAGATTTACTACTAGTGTTATGTGCTTAGAATCTAATGTTAATTAAAAAAACAGCCCTTCTTGAATTAAAGAAGGGCTGTTTTTTTTTGTGGAGATAGAAGTAGAATCATCGAACTTATATTTCGCAGATTTGAAACTTCTCTGTGGTATCCTAGGTCTTATAGAAAGGATAGAAAAAAGAAAAGGTAAATAATGAGTATTATTGACGTGTTTAGGTTCATAAATCCACTCATATTTAGACGAATTTACAAGCTAAATTTAACACTAAAAATCACTCAATCTAATACCGTAATTCTCTTAAGGCTTATTAATTTCACTACACACAAACTATATGCTTTTGCATACAATACACTTCAGTGGTCATAAATTATATGTATTTACATATAAAATAGTATATTTGCACAGTACTATATCTAAAAGCATATAATGAAAGCAATAGCAACCTTTATAAAAGAAAGTAGAAAAGAGGTGAATTTAACGCAAGAAGAATTCGCAGAACGGACAGGTGTCGCCTTAACGGTAATACGTAAGTTGGAGCAAGGGAAAACAAACCTTAATCTGGACAAAGTAAATATAGTCTTGCAAATGTTTGGACACGAATTGGCTGCTGTGCCAACTAAAGAGCTAATTGAAACTACGAAATAATGAGACAAGCCAATATACATTATAAGGATCTATTAGCTGGAATACTCACAGAAACTGATGACGGAGAGTATTTATTTACTTACGATTCAGCTTATGTCTTAACAAACCCAAAAGATTTCTTAAGCTTTACAATGCCAGTGAGAAATGAAACATACACTGAAAATAGGTTGTTTCCTTTTTTCGAAGGGTTAATACCAGAAGGATGGTTGTTGGATATAGCGTCTAAAAATTGGAAGATTAATAAAAACGACCGTATGGGTTTGCTATTAGCCTGTTGTGGGAATTGTATTGGTGCAGTGAGTATTCACCCTTTAAAAGCTATTCAAGATGAATAAGTGTTTGTATTGTTATGAAGAACTAAACGAGGATAAGGATTTTCATGCTAAGTGTAGTAAAGTATTTTTTGGCTCGGATAAAATCCTTGAACTTAAGTACTCTATGGCAGAGATGAATAGCTTAGCTAAAGAAGTCGTAAATAGAAGTGTTACTGTACCAGGCGTACAAGCTAAATTATCAATGGGACTTGTAGAAGAAGTTCAGAAAAAAGGAAAGTATCGTTTAACTATAGTAGGAGAATTGGGAGGTAAATATATTTTCAAACCACCAACTATTGATTATCCCGAGATGCCCGAAAACGAGCACCTAACAATGCGAATAGGAGCGTTATTGGGTGTGGATGTAGTTCCATCTTCGTTAATTCGATTAAAATCTGGAGAGCTTGCTTATATCACAAAACGAATAGATAGGACAATAGACGGAGCCAAAATCCATATGTTAGATATGTTTCAAATAACAGAAGCATTTGATAAATATAAAAGTTCAATGGAAAAAGTAGCTAAGGCTGTAAACCAATACTCAGATAACACGCTCTTAGATAAACTTCGTTTGTTTGAATTATTGCTTTTTAGTTTCCTTACAGGGAATAACGACATGCATCTAAAAAACTTTTCTATGATAAAAAATGGTGAGAAATGGGTTTTATCTCCAGCATACGACTTACTCAATGTAGCAATTTTACTTCCAGAAGACTCCGAAGAATTAGCACTTACATTAGCAGGTAAAAAGAAAAAAATTACTTGGGAACTATTTGAAGGTTTTGGTTTGAATATAGGCTTGAATAAAAAACAAATAAATGCTGTTAGAAAACGATTTGACCTAGGTAAGCTCGCTGTATATGATTTAATTGAACAGTCCTTTTTATCTAAGGAGATGCGAAATAAATATATTGCATTGATGGATAGTCGTTATAGTAGGCTACTTAGTAAGGACTAATAGGAATTGAAAATCTAACAAAACCAGTTTGCTCAATCAAATATTGAGTACTTAGTTTCATTTGCTTCTCATTCGATTTAGTTAGTAGTTTATTTTTTATGCTAAATTGATTTAACTGAATAGTAAAGTATTTTTCTGACAAAAAATTAAACTTATTAGTTTTCACTAATGACATCTCCTTTTTATATGATTTTTGATCTTCGAGATGGTAAAAAGAAATGGCTCTAAACAAATGTAATGCAGTATAGAACCCAGTATCTACATTCTGCTTTCCATTTGGATATTCTTTTAAAGCTTTCCCAGACAATAATATAACCTCGTTATAGTATCCAGCTTGACATAATGCATCACAAACTACAAAATGGAATCCTGGGAAATTAACATAATCTATCCCCGTTCTTGGAATATACTTTTCTATTTCTAGTATTTCATCAACCCATTTAATACTATTCTTTTCAGTAATAAAATGCTGATGTAATAGGTTACTTACAAAGTATCTACCAATAACGAATGGATGGATAGAAGTATCTATTTTATACTTATTAATTTCACTTATCAACTCGAAGCATTTGGCTCTATTACATTCTAAATATGCTTTTAAGTATAACAAACACAAACCAAATATTTTAGCTTCTTTAGATTTCTTAACACTCAAATAGGCACGTATAGCTTTATGATAATGTTTAATCAGAAAATCATAATCAACAAATTGCTCTACAAAGTAGCATTGAGCTAAAGGGTCTTTACTAAAATACGGTGCCACTGCATCATAATAGCTCGTTGTTCGCCTTAATTTGGTAACCAGATTCTTGGTTATGGAAAATAAAGCAGGGTCTCTATAAGCTAAGTCTGATGTATTTAAATGCATGGTATATAAATCCTTTATTATATTTAGTTCGACAAATGTCTCAGAACCTTCACTATTGACATTAATAGAAACGAAATCTTCTATACTTACATAGCCACAATACATTGCTAATAAATCTAAACTGTGTTTGGATGGATAGAATTCATAATTTTCATCTTTAAAAATCCTAAAAAGAGTTCTCCCACTGATTGGTTTTTTAATTTTTTTAACCAACAAAGTAGATAGAGACTCACAACTAACATATGAATCTAGCTGTGCTCCAAAATTACGCTCTACATCTTTCAGTAAAGCATTTTTAATATTTGATGGAATTGTAAAAGGTTTCCTAGCCATTTTCAAATATACTCTATTCCGTTACGCTTAACTTAAATTATTATTAATGTCAAATAATGTCTAAGAATATAGGATTAGGGTGTCGTAAGTTTACGATGAGGAATAAAATAGAACTCTATAAACATATTGTCTATCTAAATTCTTCCTAACAAATCTCCCAAAATAAAACTAAAATTTGACTATGAGTTCAGAATTAAAAATGCCAAAAAAAATCACTTTATTTCATCATATATCCTTCGTATATATTAGTTACGCTCATATAACAGACAATAATTTATCAGAGATTGAACAAGAAGAAATATTAAAGTCTATTTCTGTATGGGGTTGTACTGAAGAAGAAACAATAAGTATTGTAACAGAAACAGTAGAATGGTATTCTAGCATGCTTGCGAATGGAATACCTATAGATAAAATGATTGACCTATGTTTTGAAGTCTTTAACGAAAAACTAAATGACCAAATGCAACAAATGCTATTGGTACAGTTAAGTAATATCGCTAAGGCTGATGGAGAGATTTTAGAGAATGAAGCCAAATTACTGGTAATGTATGCGAATAGACTAAGCACAAACACCACATCTAATAAAGAAGTAAAACCTAAGAAAAATAAAAAATACAATTTAGAAAAGCTACTTAGTACTCAATCTAGTATAGACAATTTGTGTAAGCAAATAGATACTAATAAGATACTACCATTTTTACCTTTTGTCTCTAAAGTTCTTTCAAATAAAGGATATGAGGTAGATAAACACACTCCATTTTATTTCAACCCTAGTGTAAATCTTGGGAATGGTATGAGTGGATTCTTGTATGTAAACATGGATGGGTTTTACAGTAATTGTGTGGAGCCTAATCAAATGATTCAAATATTTAGTTGGGGCATACTTACAGACCTAAAATTTACTACGAATGAATCTAGCACCACAATTACTCTGGTTACTACTGAAGGATGTTTAGATATTGAAGACACTAAAGGAAATAGCTTACGAATTGTTAAATCCATCTACACTAGTTATTGGAAAGATGTAATAGAAAAGTTTAAGGATTCACCAATGCTTATCTGGAACGAAATAGATGAAATGGGTGTACAACAAAAATCATTTAAATCTAAATTGGAATTAAATGATTATTGTAAAAGCAGTATTAAAGAAAAAATTGAACCTGAAAAAAAACAAACTCCAAAAGCTATACAAGAAGAACCAAATCCAGATAAAATTGCCACATTATTTATTCAATTAGTAGCAGCAGATAATCCAGATATTAAAAAAATAATGGATTTATTGATGTTTGAGGACTTTGATTACGACATGCAAAATAGTAAAGGCTTATCTGCACTTCACTATGCAGCATGGGATAATAAATATGATATAGCTAAAGAACTGATAATCGAATGGAATGCAAAAGTTAATACCTGTAGCTTAGTAAATGAAACACCGCTACATTTAGCTATAACAGGAGGAAGTAATAAATTGGTAAAGCTATTGTTAGACGCTGGAGCAGATATGGAAATTAGGGAAAGAGAACCAAACCCGTATACGAGTAAAAAAGGTTCTACTCCATTATTTCTAGCTGTATTGAACCAGAAATGGGATATGGTGGATTTATTAATTGAGAAGGGAGCAAACATAAATGTACTTAAAGAACCCTGTGAGGTTGGAATGAATGGGGAAACTGAATTTTTCAAAGTTTTAGAAATACTCTATTCAAGTATGAATGAGTCTTTTAATTTAAAACGACACTTAGCATTAAAGAATCAAATACTAGGAAAGGAAACGAAAAAAACAGCTACTAAATTCGTAAACAAACCAACGAAAAAAACGGGCAAACCATCGAAGGCAATAAAGAAAGATATGCAAGGATTTGCAGCACTGTTTAATGCGGAAAAAGATGTGAATGCATTGAATTCAATTTTCGAAAAATCGCATAAATTATGGAGAGATAATCTTAACAAAATTAGCGAAGTAAAATATATAATGTTTTGTGAAGCACCACCTTTTGATAGCGAAGGGGCAATATCAAATTACATATACGATACCAAAGGAGAAGCTAGAGGGATGTATTTGAAAGCCCCTTACAAAGCTTTAAAGGGAGAGGTAGACTCCTACCCTTCTAAGGAAGAAATGATAGATTTCTTAAACGAACAAGGTTTCTTATTTCTTGATGTAGTACCCTTATCTATTAATTTTTCTCCAAAAAGAAACACTAAGAAATACAAAGATTTTGTGAAGTATTTTTGGAATGGAGCTGGTACAGACTTAGGCTTTGATGAATATACAGTACAGAATAGAATTACTGAAATGAAAGATAAACTTTCACAAGATTTAAGGGTATGTTTTTCTCTAAAAAGTATATCTATGGTAGTAAATAGCTTAGAAAACCCTAACCTTAAAGTAGGTGCTAAAACAATTAAGATTTCTGAAAACTTAGTAGGCTTAAATACTGCTGGGCAACCTAGTGTTACAGAAATAACAAAGGCTTTTACCCATAAAGTACTGAAGTAGAAATATAGTATGAAAAACTCCTATATAGATTCACTACAAAAGCACTATGTAAAAAAAGAAAATATGTCTCCAGAAGAAGCACTTGAAAAAGCAGCTACTTCTTGGGAAGTGTATTATAAAACCAATAAACAAAAAATTGAGGCTAAACAAAAAAAAGAGTTTGATCTATTTACTGAGTCTACCGAAAAGGAATTCTCAAATTTAAGAGTACACTCAATAGAAGAGCAAGAAATAATAAAACCACGTATTTATATTGACCTTGACGGGGTATTAGCAGATTACCAAAAACACATGGATAGTATGCTCGCAAAAGGAATGAATAAGTTTCAGATATTTAAAATGACAGGAATATTTGATAAACTAGAACCAATAAATGGAGCGGTAAAAACATTTCATTTTCTAACCAAACATTTTGAAGTATACATACTCTCCACTCCTCTATGGTCTAACCCCGACTCTTGGTCGGGAAAGAGAATTTGGGTGGAAAAATTCCTCGGTAAGGAGTGTAAAAAAAAACTCATTTTGTCTCACAATAAAGGCCTTTTAAAGGGAGACTACCTAATAGATGATAGAACAGCAAATGGAGTACTAGATTTTGAGGGTGAACACATTCACTTTGGTACTACTGAATTTCAAAACTGGGAGCTAGTTCTAAAATATATTTGCACTAAACATCACATACCACTACAATAATTACACTTAAAAAAAAGCCACCATGTTAAGATTACCAATCTCAGCCATTCTAGTATTTGTTTCACTCATATTGTTCATTGTTACCATTAGCGACATGGAAGAGACTGAACTAATACCATCAGTAATTTTAAGCTTACTGTATTTAAATATCAGCGTAAAACTCTATGCGAATTTAATCAATGGAGAAGGAGTTTCGAGTATGTCACGAAATATAATAACCGTACTGCTTATTATATTAGTTGGTGTATTTGGAAATTTTACTGACCATATTAACCATAGTGTAATGTACAGAAATAGCGAGCATATGTACCATGCAATAATTGGTACTGTAAGTATTTGGCTTGCTTTATTTGTCATTAGGAATAAATCTAAAGACTATGTAGAACAAGTAATAACATCTGCATTTCAGAATAAAAATAGAATTTTGAATGGAGATAAAAGAATATCAAAAGATGACGGTATTAGTGAAGCAGAGGGTGAGATAATAAGTGAAATGGTGCAAGAGAGTATGAAAAACCTCTCACCGGATGCATTAGACATTATTGAGAAATATAGTACTAAAAAATATGGTAATAATTAAGTAATGAAAGCTATTTACTAGAGTGTGAAAACTATGCACTAACTGAATAAAATCCAAGTAAACTCTTTAGGGCTTCAAATAAAGGAAGTGAATGAGCTTAATTTAAGGTTGTCAAAAATAGAGCTTAATAAATAGTATTCAAGACACTTGTATATTGATGCTATTCAAATAATAAACAACACTTAAATCACATCTTAATGTGGTTTGTGCCCTCAAATAGATGCATAAACCTATAAATATGTCTATAACCACATTATAATGTGATTATAGACGTGTTTTATATACTTGCAGGAATTTCGTCTATCCAGGTTGGAACTATCTTCGATAAAATACTTTCTAATTCTGATAATTTGAAGGACTAATAGAAGCTTCTTACCTAACTACTCAAACAAAACGGAATTACCTACAAGCCTATCAAACTCGTTTAAAAAAATTGAACCGTGGCTAGAATTAGTGACCTTGAGATTTAGAGTCAAAGATCAGCAGAGAACACAAATAAGCTAAATACAGTTCATAATCCACACAAAAATCTTGGGCATCTCGTAAATTTCATAGAAAAGCTAGAGAAAAAAAGTGGGATTCTTCGAATAAACACCTAATCAGCCAAAGTATAATGGCATTATTTTTGTGGCAAAACGCCAGAATGACACAACTCTTTAGAAATATCCTTTTCACCTTTATGGCTGCTATTATGCTTGGTCTTGCGGGTGGGATTAATGTTTCTAAAATGCAATGTTCAAAGGGGTCTAAAGTCTTTTTAGGAGTAGAAAACTCTAATTGTCATTTACAGAAAAGCACTAGCTGTGAAAAAATAAAAAGCACTTGTTGTAAAGAGGAAGCACGAAAAGCTAACCGAAAGCCACCCTGTAATAAACAAACTATAGAATTAAGCTATGAGTTTGATTCTGTCATTTCGAGTATCTATCATATTGGGAGTTTAAAAGATGTAAACCTACCTACATCTACCCTACACACACACACTCCAATTACTACACCGCAACGAGTACAACAAACAATACAAAGAGACAAGTCACCGCCTCTGGTGAGTAAACCCATATTGTCCAAAATTCAATCATTCCTTATATAGGATATATTTTCTTGTTTACTATTATTCTCTTAACACCTTGTTACGAGACAAAAACGTGTATTTATACACATCGTTTAACAACAAAATGTATCAAAATGAAAAACACTCTATTTACTATCGCGCTAGCATTTGTAACAACTTTAACATTTGCTCAAAATCAATCCATGTCATTATCTCACTTTGGAGGAGCTTCTCCAAGTCAATTAACTGTTTCTGTTGGAGAAGAAATTGACTTTTTCTGGGCTGGCGGACAAACACACCCCATGACTGAGGGATGGCAAACTGGAGAAAGCTCTACGCCGATTCCATTTCAAACAATTACAGTTACTTCTGCAAATACCGAAGCAGCGAATAACCCAGTAACCTTCACATTAGAGGAAGCAGGAACTTATTATTTCCATTGTGGTACCAACGCAGCCAATTCAAATTTATGGGCATCAATTATCGTTACCGAATCTGGTGTGGGAATTGAAGAGGAAGAAGTAACTAATAGTGGTGTATTCCCAAATCCTGCCTGTGACTTTTTAACGATTAAGAACTTTAAAGGTGAAGCGTCTGTTTATAGTATTACGGGGAAACTCATGCTAAAAGTTTCAATACCTTTGATTGATATCACGAACCTTCCAAACGGAATCTACATTCTAGATAATCAAGGTTCGAAAACACAATTTATTAAGGAATAATAGTGTGGGCAGTTCCAAAGACTGCCCACTTAACCAAAACAAAAAAAGATGAAAAACTCTATCATAACTCTGTGCATACTACTAGGTGGTATAGCAACAGCACAAACTTCGTTTACTTGGAGTCCAAACGACACAATTATTCAGGATGTTAATCCTGACCTTTATACGGAAATGAATATTGAGCAAATCAATATAAGTGGTGATACTTTAGAATTAGGTATCGAAGTAGTAAAAAATACCATCGACGCAAGTTGGGATGGAATGATATGCTTACAAGGTTTATGCTTAGGACAAATTCGTCCAGTAGGTTTCACATCTCAGATGACTCCAATAAGTGGGGAATTAAATGGATACACTAAGCTTACAGTTTACCCTGCAGGTGGAACTCAAAGTGGGGAGCTACGAATTCGTGTTTACGACTTAAATAACCCTACAGATGGCGATACGTGTACTTGGATTGTGAATTCTGTTGCTACTGTTGGACTTAATGAATCTTCTTTAGTAGACATTACTTTGTTCCCAAATCCAGCTCAACATACATTAAACATTCAATCGAGTCTAAGTTTTGATAAAATTGAAATTATTGATCTTTTAGGGAAGAAAGTATTGAGTCAAACTTGTAAGTCCAACTCAATGAATCAATTTGATGTTTCCGCATTAAAGAGAGGGAATTATCTCGTTCGATTATTCGACGGTACAGCATTGCTGAAAACTGAAAAGATTCTTATCAATGAATAGATTCAAACTTTCAATTGTATTAGGACTAATTATCGCGAGTAATCTACTAGCCACTAATGTGGAGAAATCCTTATACATCATTTCAGACTCTATACAAACCGTTGATAGTATTTCCGTTCCCTACTTAAGTTTTAATGAAGAGGACGTGTACTCAAAAGAAAGTCCTATCATCAGTATAAATTCTGGTGATACGCTTAAAATATGGATATATAACCTAGACAGCATCATACATAATTTTGCTGTTTTAGATTTCTCGGATACTTTCATTATCCCAGCTGGAGATTCAGTCTATTTAGAACAGGTTTTTATGGATGAAGGATTATACATTTATCACGACCCGCTTAATTATCCGAAAAACACCTACCTAGGTTTAGCAGGGATGATTGTTGTGAACGACTTAGATGTGCAGAACTTTTACTGGAATATTAAAGAACACAATGCCCAATGGAATTTCGACCTTGTAAACAACTTCGATGTTGATTGGCCTAATTATGACCCAAAATATTTCACAATAAATGGGAATAGTAATCCGTATATAAACGCAGACTCTTTAGCACGTATTATTGGTTCGGTAGGTGATACATTGTACTTAAACATTGCCAATACTGGATTAAGCGTTCATTCTATGCATTTACATGGTTATCATGCAGAAATCATGTATTCGAGCATGAAACCAAGCCATATTGGGCGAATTAAGGACACCTTCCCTGTTTACCCTATGGAAACATTAGTTTTAAAAATCGTACCTCATCAATCAGGAGAATACCCAATACACGACCACAACCTAGTAGCGATTACGGGGAATAATATTTATCCGAACGGGATGTTTACAACCATTTTAATTACGCCCTAATGAAACAATTATTTTACATACTATTTTTTGCTGTGAGCCTTAACGCTACGGCTCAAGATGAAACAACATTCATTTTTTCCAAAATGGATATTGAGGCGCAACATATTTTATGGGACGACACCCCTACGATGCTCATGGGATTTACTGCTATGATGAGTGCTAGCATTGATATTCCAGGACCTACATTAACTTATTTTGAAGGTGATTCTGTAGAGCTAAAGCTTCGAAACATGTCGCAAGGGGCTTCTCATACCATTCATTTACACGGTTTAGATGTTGACCAACAAAACGATGGTGTTCCGCACCTTTCATTCGAAGTAGGACATAACGAAACAGAGTCTTATTACTTTAGGGCGCCACATCCTGGTACATACCTATATCATTGCCATGTTACTTCGGCTTTACATGTTCAAGCTGGAATGTATGGGCTACTCATCATAAAACCCAACACAGGCATTAACGAAACTTGGGAAGGCGGATTCAACTATAACTCAGAGTATGCATGGATGACTTCTGAAATTGATTTAGCATGGCATGAAGATTCTTTAATCAATCAAGCTCATGATACAACAACAATGCAATTTCATTTACCTGATTACGAACCAAACTATTTTCTAGTAAATGGACGCTCAGAACATCAATTAGCAGAAAATGGAATACCCGTAATTGCCTCAGCTAATGAAGTAGTATTGCTACGATTAGCGAACATTGGTTATTATGGCAATACCTATCATTTCCCTATGCATTTAAATGCTCGAATCATCTCTAGCGATGGAAGACCATTACCCACAATGGAGTTTTCTGACTCTTTAACAATTATGCCAGGCGAACGATATCAGGTATTACTGCAATCTACTTATGAACTAGAAGATGCTATTGAAATTGACTACTTTAATTTAAACACACAATCAATCGCCAATACTCAAGAGGTTCCTGTTTTTATTTCTGGATATTTTAGTCAATATGAAAATACACTAGAGAAAATTAAGCTATACCCTAACCCTAGTACAGATAGGGTTGGTTTCTCAAAAATGATTCAGTCTATTAAGCTCTTCGACAATAAGGGGAGATTACTTTTAACAAAACACGATTCAGATTTTATTAACATTAGCAACTTAGCTAAGGGAGTATACTATCTCAATTTAGATTCTGAAAGCACAACAATAATAAAAAACTAAGCCTATGAAATTCATTATTCAACTCTTTATCCTAACAACTATATTTTCGTGCAATACTAAGCAAGACATCATTGTAGAACACAAAGGAGCCTTGCGCAATATTATGCACAAAGGGGATTTAAGTGCAAAAGTTGACCTTAAAGAATTCGAAAATCGTGAAGGCTTATATGGTTTAGGTGCTGTAGAAAACCTGAAAGGTGAAATACTAATTCTCGATGGAGAGCCTTTTATTTCATCTTGTGAGCTAACTGATTCTATAAAAGTAAGCAGCATAAAAAACACCTTTGACACGAAAGCTGCACTATTTGTTTATAGCCAGGTTAATAATTGGATTGATATAAAAATTCCTTTTGACGTACTAACATACCAGCAATTAGAAGAGTTTATTCGCACTGAAGCCAAGCATCAAGGAATAGACTTAGAAAAACCTTTTCCCTTTTTGGTAAATGGGCAATTTGATTCTTTTGACTGGCATATTATCGACTGGAAAGAGGGGGATATGGAACATTCACACGAAAAACATATTCAGGCAGGTTTACACGGTACAAAACACAATACCAAAGGACGAATTTTAGGATTCTACTCCAATAAACATCACGCTATCTATACGCATCATACAACAAATATGCATTTACATATAAAAACGGATGACAATAACCTTGTTGGCCATGTGGATGATTTAATGCTTGATAATGGTACTGTGTTGAGACTCCCACTCTTAATTGAATAAAACTAAGAACAAATGAATCAGATTAAACACATTACAATCTTTCTTACTGTAGTACTGCTAACTTTAAATTCATGTACGAAGGAGCCAGCTAAAGTGAACGTAAATTTCACACACCAAATAGATGGTGAAAACTTAGAATTATATACAATCGACTATGAAAATGAATTCGGACATTCGTACAATATTCAGTTACTTCGTTATATCGTATCTAAAATAGAACTTATTGATGATAAGGGAGTTTCACATGAATTAGATGATTTCCACTATGTAGATATTGAAACCAGTAGTACTCTAAGTTTGGCTAAAAGCATGAAAATCCCTGTTGGTGATTACCAATCAATTCAGTTTACATTTGGATTAGATGAGGAGATGAACATCAGTAATTCACATCTCGCCGAACCTGTACATGGAGCAATGGCTTGGCCAGACCAAATGGGTGGAGGTTATCACTATATGAGAATGGAAGGAGCTTATACTGCTTTAGATGAAACGCAACACTTTTATTTAACCCATACTGGTGCAACCGCAGGAGTTGCACGGCACATCAATTATTCTTTACCTATTGATTTGAATACCTGTGAAGAACAAGAATATCAAATAAATTTATCAATGAATTTGAATGCATGGTACTCAAATCCGAATACCTATAATTTTGAAGTCTTTGATGATGGGATAATGGGAAACCCAGAGGCTCAGCAATTACTTCATGAAAATGGCGTAAATGTGTTTAGTGTAGAAGTTAATTATTTGTAGCTAGAACAGAAGTCTTTTTACTCTTAATCCTTTTGATACCAATAATAAGCAAGGAGTGGATATTTCGGTCAGAACCGTGCCACCAATTCCGGTCTGACCGTGCCAGAGATTTCGGTTTAAACTGGGCCACTATTTCGGTTCTATTTGTGCCACACTAAAAGATCAAGAACTTAGCCATCTCAAAATAAAGTAGATATGGCTAGAAAACTTGATCACATGGATTTAAAACAAATTATCAGTTTACATCTGGATGGGCTCAGCAATCGTCAGATAGCAAAAGCGCTAAGCTTAAGTAGAAACACAGTCAATGAGTACATGACGTTGTTCAAGTCTAGTCAAGTTCCTTTACAGGAGCTTATGTCTCTTAATGAGGCTTCCATTACGGAGCTTTTCCCAACTAAAACAACCATAGACAATGAGCGGTTCAATCGACTCATGGTGTATTTCGACAAGGTAAATCTAGCTCGTAATTATCCTGGCTTCACTTTTCTATATCACTACAGAGAGTACGAACAGAGTGATCCTAAGCCGTATAGCTACACTCAGTTTATGGAGCATTATAATCGTAAAAACAGTAAGGTTCGAGGTTCTATGAAATTGGAACACCTTGCTGGTCATGAAATGATGATTGATTTTGCGGGTAAACATCTACATGTCCTCAACAAAGAAACGGGAGAGTTACATCCTGTTGAGGTTTTTGTGGCTATACTTCCTTGTAGTCAATATACCTATGTAGAAGCTTGTGTGAGTCAAAAACGAGAAGATTTGATTGGCTGTATTGGTGGAGCTTTAGATTTTTATGGAGGAGTTCCTAAAGCAATTATATCAGACAATCTTAAATCTGCAGTAACTCGAAGCTCAAAATACGAACCTCAAATAAACAAATCCTTAAAAGATTTTGCACGCCATTACGGTTGTGTAGTTAATCCTACAAGAGCTTATTCCCCACAAGATAAAGCATTAGTTGAACACGCTGTTAAGCTTGCTTATCAGCGTATTTACTATCCATTACGGGATATGACATTCTTTACTTTAAAAGAATTAAATCATCAGATTAGAATCCTGCTTGAGAAGTATAATGATTACTTATTTCAACAGAAAGAAGCCTCAAGAAAAGAGTTATTTCAGAGTTTAGAGAGAAGTGAATTAAAACCTTTACCTGATACTGTCTACGAGATTAAAGATTATAGAAGAGCAAAAGTACAGAAAATGGGATATGTTTATTTTTCTGCCGATAAATCCTATTACAGCGTTCCTCATAGATTCATTGGCAAACACACTCAAATACACTTCACAGCAAGCATAGTTGAAGTTTACTATAATCAGGAGCGTATAGCTATACACGATCGACATCAATCAAAGGGCAGCTATAACACTATAAAAGAGCACCTGAGCAGTAGCCATAAAGCATACAGCCAGTGGTCACCTGATTATTTTAAAACTTTAGCAAAACCACACGGTGCAGCAGTAATGATGTTCGTTGAACTTTTGATTAACAAGGCTTCATATCCCGAAATAGCTTACAAACGTGCCATGGGCATCATACAGTTACATCGTCAGTATGGTTCACAGCGACTTAATAATGCGTGTCAGAGAGCATTATACGGAGAAGCCTTGTCGTACAATCGAGTTCGTAATATCCTAAAAAACAACTTAGATAAAGAATGTCAAGACTTAGACAGTCTCAATGAAACAAACACACATATTATCCCACACGAAAATATTAGAGGAGCTCACAAATACAGTTAATCACTAAATCATTACTAAAAATGAACAGAAATCAAACCGTAGAAAAGCTACAAAAAATGCGTATTAACGCAATGGCAGAAATGCATCTTCATCATTTGAAAAACAACTTGTACAATCAAAGTACCCCTGATGAATACATAGCGATACTAACAGACCAAGAGTGGGAATATAGAGAGAATAAGCGTATTGCCAGATTGCTAAAACAAGCACGGTTTCGACAACCTGCAAGTATAGCAGACGTGGATTTCAAAAGCCCTCGAAACCTTGAAAAAAACATGTTCAACCGCTTAGCTGACCTTGGTTTTGTGTCGAAAAAAGAAAACCTTATTGTAACAGGTGCCTCTGGAGTCGGTAAAAGCTATTTGACTCAAGCAATTGGACATCAAGCTTGTTTAATGGGCTTAAGGGTTCAATATCATATTACTGCTCGCTTGTTAAATCGATTAAAACTAGCCAAGTTGGATGGGACTTATATCAAGGAACTGAAAAAGATATCAAAATTAGACGTACTAATCTTAGATGATTTTGGGCTGCAAGCTTTTGATAATCACGCACGAGAAGCCTTGATGGATCTAATTGAAGATAGATATAACACGACCTCTACTTTTGTGTCTTCACAAATTCCAGTGTCAGCTTGGTATGATATTATTGGGGAAGGAACAATTGCTGATGCTATTTTAGATAGGCTTATTAACTCTTCTCACAGAATTGAATTGAAGGGCAATTCATTGAGGAAATCATTTTTAGAAAAGCAAAAATGATATTTTTTCACTATTATTGATTGATCTTTTAGAGTGGCACCCTTACTCCGAAATCCGTGGCATGGATAGACCGAAATACACAAGGAGTGGGAAAAATAACGCAAGTGAACTTAGGGCAATTGTATCTAGCACTTTTGCTCCAGGTAGATGATGGAGGTAAAATAGAAACGTTAAAGCAGTAATAAACCCACAAAATCCTCCTAAGATAAACAGTGCTTTTCTCATTATTCTAAAACTAAATTATCTATCCGTTCTAAAGGTCCTGGACATAACATAGTATGACAAGACATACAATTGTTTACAATAGAGCTAAAACTTTTTGAAGAAGGTTGCTTATTAAAAACTTCAACTGAATAGGCATAAGCAGTAGACATAGATTCTAGTCCCTCTTTTAAGAAACTCTCATCTGTTGGAGTTTGTTTATGAATCAATTCAAAATTGAATTGCTCTTTTGATATATCTTCGCCTAGGAGTATTTTCTGTTTTACTAATTCAAGTTGAGAAAACATATCACGCATAAGCAATGCCATCTCACTTGTATTATTGGGATCGATGATTGTTTGAGTAACTTTAGCTTCTTTTTGCTGACAAGCAGCAAAAAGAAGTATTACTCCAATAATAATTATCTTTTTCATTCTTGAATAATTACACCGTCAGCAGTAAAGGTAATAACATATTCAGGTTCTGTAATTGCCAATATTTCTTCTTCTGTCCTCCCGGCATCTTCGGCATAATGTCTTAGCAAATCAACGGTTAAAGTATCGTAAAATGCTTCTCCATTTACAATTACATGCTTTCCATCTACACCCTCTTTAGGAACAAAAAAACCATAATCTTTAAACCGAACCATCATAGTATCCTCATCAGCCTTGATAGTCATCCAGCAACCCTTTTTGGCACAAGTCTCAATAATCTCACCTTGAATTTTAGTATTTACGACTCCCGAAAGATTTACTTCATTTACTAAATCTGAATATTCTGTTAGGTTATCAGAAGTGATTTTGTCTCCGTAAAAAGTTTCTACTTTTGTTTCTGTAGGCGTACCACAAGCAAATATTGTGGCTACGCTTAATACCGTTAGTGTTGTTTTCATGTTTAATGTGTTTTGGTCATGTTTGTTGGTGTAACTATAATAAAATCAGCTTTATCGTGAGTTTCATTTAACTCCGATATATTTTCTTGTTCTTCACATCCAATTGTAAGAATTTTCAAACCTGGATTCAAGTCATTTAAATACCAATAGATCCCTTCATAATTCTTGGAATGAAATGCCCCGTGATAATGTATAAATTTACCTGTATCAGGTATGTTTTGAGAAATAAAATGTGCCATAGTAGCATCTTTTATCGCTTGTGACTTTGGTAAATTGGCTCCTCCATGTCCCATTCCCATAGCAAGCATTTCTTGATAACTTGCCAAGGTAGTATCTATCTTTATGGGCAAAGGTGCTATAAGAGATTTCGCTTGCTTGGATAAATTCATTAAAGTATCAACACCAAAACTATAAACCATAGAGGCATACCTACGTGGTATATTTGTAGCAATAAATTCAAGTTTATTTGCTTTTGCAAACTCGAGTAAGGGCAAATAATCCGTTTCAAAATTAGGCCACGTCTTACTCTCCGAGATTAGCTTTTTGGCATTATAATAGTTCGCTAAATATTCATCAATAATCAACTGATCGTCAGATTCCATCATCTCAGCTCCTAAAACCAAATTCGAGTCAGTTTCATAAATGTCATTTGTGAGTTCTAATTGTAGCCAATGAATAATAGGGTTGTCGTGAAACTCTCCAAATAGGATTACATCCGCTTCCTTAGCTTGCTTTAAGAGTTTGCTATACTTAACTACTTTTTCTTTCGAATTATAGATCTGGTAAGTATTTTTTTGCCCATGGGCTAAAAAGGGGCTTAGTAATAAAAGTAGAAGTGTTTTTGTCATCTTTTATTTTTTTTTAAATCTAAAGTATAAAACAGTCATATCGAAGTGTTTAATGTTAACTATCGTTAACAGCAAAGGCATTCTTTATACCAGTTATTGCACCTCTAATACTTTATAAACTTCTCAGTTTTAGTACCTAGTTCTAGGAAGTACACCCCCTGTGATAAGCTTGATAAGCCTAGCTCTGTACTTCTTTTTGTAAGCTTTTGTTTATAAACTATAGTACCAGAAATATCATATATGGTAAGTGTTTCAGTAGACTTATTTGCTATTTCTACTGTGAGTTCATCAGAAACTGGATTCGGATAAATAGAGAAGTTTGAATTTTCAATTAATGGTACATCAAAATCTTCATCGACTACAATAAATTGCCCCATCATTCCCTCGTCTTCGTGTACCAACATATGGCAGTGGTACATAAATGGAATTTCTGGATCGGTAAAATCTTCGAATTTAGTAATGAATTTAGCTGTTCCTTGGTGGCCTGGAATCAACATTACATCTTTCCAACCTCTCATATGTTCGGCTGGAGGGTTTCCATTTATCTCAATTATATTGAATTGTACATCATGAATATGAAACGGATGTGCTATTGGTGTTTGATTGGTAAAACTCCAAATCTCAGTATTGTTAATAGGAATAATCTGATTTACCTGAGACATATCAAAGGTATTTCCATTTATCAGAAAAGGACCAGTTGAACCTCCGGTTGATGTAAATACAAACTCTCTCGTTTCATCAACATTTATTACATCTAAAGGGCTAGTTTCCACTAATGAACTAAGAATGTTATTTACTGGGTTTGAAGTAGGTTCTTGCACATTTAAAATAACGATAGGGAAATTAGAACCATTTAAAGGATTGTTATTATAGTTAGGAATTGTGCCTCCACCCATCATAGTTCCAGAACCATAAATACTAGTTGGCGTTTCTTCTCCATAATTAACAATCTGTATTGACTCGCCCTCTAAACCCTGCAAGTCGACAAGGATTTCGTAGCGTTCTGCTGGAGCCATTAAGAGTCTATTCTTCTCAACAGGAGCTTCCAATAAACCACCATCGCTACCAATAACCCAAAAATTTGCATTGTTACTTAATCCAATATTATAAGCTCTCATTGCAGAACCATTTAATATTCTAAACCGTATTAACTGAGCTGGGGCATTGTGATAAGCATCGAGTGTTCCATTCACCAACAACAAAGTATCCATTGCATTGCTTTCCAAACCTGCATCTATTTGATGCTCAGCATCAAGTACTTTTGTTTGTATAATTAAAGGTATATCATCTACGCCATACGATCTAGGTAGATCCAAGTCAGATTCCTCAGCATCTCTATTAATAATCATCCCTGCAACACCTAACATCACATGTTTGTAGGTCGTATGGTGCAAATGAGGATGATACCACATGGTAGAAGCTCTGTCCATTCCAGTCCAAGATGCATTCCAAGTTGAATTTGGTGCAATTTTAGAATGAGGTCCTCCATCCATTTCCGATGGTAAATGAACTCCATGCCAATGCATAGTAGTGGTGTCAATTAAATTATTGGTGACGTTCATAAAAACCTCTTCTCCTTTATTAATGATTAAGGTAGGCCCTAGTATAGTTCCATTAACACCAGCAGTTTGAGTCATACTACCCGAAACAAATTCTATAGAATCGTATCCTACATTTAAATCGAATATTGGTCCTACCAATGTATCGGGTATAAATAATTGATTTTGAGCTTCTGTAAATTGAACACTAAATAGGGTTAGTATTCCTAAAATTACTTTTTTCATAACTTGTTGTTTTACGTTAATAAATCTGGTTCTCGATACGCTTTTTAGACTGCGTGCCAGAAGCTCTCCAGACTTCTTTGCCATCTTTAAAAATCAAATATGTTGGCACGGCAGTAATATTGAATTCATTTGAAATACCCTCATGGGCATCTAAGTCTAACTTTACGACTTTTAATCGTTTAGAATTCTCTTTTTCAATTTCTTCTATTACAGGCGCCATCTTTTTACAAGGCACACACCATTGCGTATGAAAGTCTATTAATACCATGCTTTCTGTATTGAGTACATATTGTAACTCTTCCATAGATATTGATTTTGATGTTTGTGTGCTTTCGGTAAACCCCAACTCTATAGGATACTTTTTCGATTTCCAAGATCGAATTCCTCCTTTCAGGTTATATACCTCAGCTTGCCCTAACTCTAATAGTTTTTCAGCTGCCTTTGAGCTCCTTCCACCACTTAAACAATACACATAAACTGTTTTGTCTTTTGGTATCAAACTTAATTTGTGCTCAAACTTAGAGTCGTAATAATTTATGTGTGTTGAATTAATAATATATCCGCCGCTTATTTCATCGGGAGTACGAACATCTAATAATACTCCATCTCCAGACTCAAGTAGCATCTTAAATTCAGCTACACCAATCTCTTTAACTTCCTGAGCATTAACATTAGTATTCTGAGCACATGAGTTAATAAACAACAGGTTTATTAGTAGTAATATTGAACGGGGAAATATAGTCATCAGTTTTAGCTTTTAATTTTTCTTTGAAGAGAATTCCAAGCACCCCCATTATAAGCTGAAGCACCCTTAGCTGTTAATATTCGTGTAGCTTGTGCAGAGCGATTTCCTGATCTACAACAAAAAATAAGTGTTTGATTTAAATCAACAATTTTCTTTAATTCCTTTTCAACCCTATCTAGCGGAATATTGATACTCTTTTCTATAGCTCCAGTTTTAAATTCAGCCATAGAGCGCACATCAATAACCAATGCTCCATCAGAAATAAGTTGATTATAATCAGTGGAGGTAAATAATTTTTTAAAAAAGTTAATCATAGTAGGGTTTTTACAAGTTCAGTTAATGTCTCCTCATCCTGTACAAGACAATTCGTTTGTGGAAAGCCTTTTAAGGGGATTAAAAATAGGCTAGGCTTATTTTCAACACCCAGCAATTGACAAAGCTCTTTTTCAAACTCTGTATTTACTCTATAAAAACTTAACTCTTCTTTATACTTTAAAGCAATATTTTCAATCATTTTTGATTGTAGGATTGAAGTCTTATCCCAAGGCGACTCAAAAGAAATAATACAAGGCTTTTTCCCTCTATACTTCCATATACCGGTTTCATTAGAGATTGTATTAATCTCTTTGTTAAATAGGTCAATATCTAATTCTAAAACCATATTAGTAATTTAATGTGGTAACTTATCTTTAACAGCACCATAAAGATAAGTCCCTAAAAGAGCACTCATAATTATGATTAGCATTGAATACACTCCATGTCCTAAGAGAACAAACATCGGACCTGGACACGCGCCTGTCATAGCCCAGCCTAAACCAAATATTATTCCACCAAAAAGATATCTAGAGATACTCTTATTTTTATCTTTAAACTCAATTGGTTTCTTTTCAATACAGCAGAGCTCTTTTCTTTTCGTGTACTTAACGAACAGTACTCCTATTACTACTGCCGAACCTATAATTCCATACATATGAAATGCGTCAAATCTGAACATTTCATAAATCCTAAACCAGGAAATAATTTCAGCTTTGCTCATTACTATACCGAACAAAACTCCTGTGAGTAAAAATTTTATATACTTCATAACTGTAGTTTAAAGAATGATTGGTAAAATGAAGAAAGTCATAATTAGACCTGCAATAAAAAAGCCTATTACTGCTATAAGCGATGGCAATTGCAGTGCACTTAGCCCTGTAATAGCATGCCCAGAAGTACAACCACCGGCATATCTAGAGCCAAAACCAATAAGTAAACCTCCAATTACTAGGTAAGCAATTCCTCCAAATGAATTTAAAGCATCTAATCCAAAAATCTCGTTTGGCAAAAAGGAAGATCCCGCATTTTCTATTCCTAACTCAGCTAAAGAAGCAACAGTAGTAGGGCTAAGAGCAATGGTAGTATCGGTAGTTAAATAGTTCGCAGCTATATAGCCACCAATTATTGCACCTACTAAAAAGACTAAATTCCAAATTTGTGATTTCCAATCGAAGTTGAAAAAATCTACACGCTTACCAGCACCACCTATAGAACACATAGTGCGTAGGTTAGCAGATAAGCCAAATGATTTACTAAACATCGTTAGTAAAATCATAACTAGGGCAATTAATGGCCCTGCAACATACCAAGGCCATGGTTGAGAAATAAAATTCATGTGTTGAGTTTGTGGTTGATTAATTTAAATTGACTGCAAAAATACGAACCTATCTAGAAGGTTTGGTAACAAATATCACTTTACACATCTTTACCTTTTAACATTTTGTTCCAATACAGCCATGGTAAGATATATTTCTTTAGCCACCACAACCTTAAATGCTCTTTAGAAGAATCACTGATTAACATTCTTTTAAGTTTTGGGTCGGGAGTAAAATTACCTTCATAGTCAAACTCAGCTAATGCCATTTTCCCGTAACCTGTAACTAAAGGACAAGAAGAGTACCCGTTATACGATAAATCACTGATGGGTTTATTTCTAAGGATTCTTTTTATGTTTTCAACTACTACAGGTACTTGTTTACGAATAGCAGCTCCTGTTTTTGCAGTTGGCAATGCGGCAACATCTCCTAAACTAAAAATGGAGTCATACTTTTTATGTTGCATGGTATTGATATCAACATCTACCCATCCAGCATCATTAACTAAATCAGAGTTTCTAATAAAATCTGGTGCTGTTTGGGGTGGGGCAAGATGCATCATGTCAAAATGAATACCAACCAAGCCATTTTCGTAAAGCAGTTCAGGATTTAATTCGTTGTAAATTTTAGTATTATCACCCAAATTATACCAAGCAATTTGCTTTTCTCCATCAACCTTCACTAGCTGATAACCGAAGCGGATATTAATATCCTTACGATCTATAACTTTAATTAAAGTCTCAGCTATTGGTTTAACACCAAATATTACTCCACCATTTGTAGCGAAAACAATTTTAGTAGAAGACCTAACGGCGTTTTTCTCGAACAACTCATCAGCCAAATACATGATTTTTTGTGGTGCTCCTCCACACTTTATAGGTGTAGTTGGTTGGGTAAATAGCGCAGTACCTCCTTTAAAGTTGGTAAGTACTTTTTTTGTATGTAGTGGATCTGTATAATTACTACAAACATTTCCCTTATCTATGGCTTCGGTTAAACCTTCAACTAAACTAGTGTCGATTTTTATTCCAGGAGCAACAATCAACACATCATAAGATACTGTATCTCCATTAGTTAGGCTTACAGTTTGTTGAGTTCCATCAATTTCATTTGCGTACTCCTTAATCCAATCAACTCCCTTAGGAATAACGGATTTCATAGTGCGTTTAGTTTTCTCAAAATCGTAGGAGTCAGCCCCGACTAAAGTCCATGCAGGTTGATAGTAATGAAATGTTGATGGATCTATTAAAGAAACTGAGATACCAGTTTCCTTTACCAACTGAGAAGCACACATAATTCCAGCAGTACCACCTCCAATGATTAGCACATGTTTCATAATTCAAAATTTTTCATCTAAATTATGATAACTCTCATAGATAAAAGTGACAATTGTTACATAACAAAACTAGTAATCAAAATGTTTTGGATTGATGAACATAGGTACCTAAGAAGTGCCAAATTTTATACTGACCTGTTTTTAGGGAAGGTTAAATAAGTACCTTTCAGTTTAGCACTAAACTCCGATACTTTATATACATTGTTACCCAATGTTACTATTCATTTTATTCTTTATTTTGGAAATTAAAATCACAGCAATGCATCCGCCAACAAAAGAGACAATAGAGTTGGCGGTAAACAAATAATAATTAGCATGCCCTAGCTCCATTATAGCCTTAGGATCAATACCTAATTTACCGACAGATTTAATTAAAAAAACACTACCAAATACACCTGCAATTGTATTACCTATAATTCCAAAAGAATACTTTTTAAATAGGTAACCAGTAATGTTAGCTCCTGTGATTCCAATAAAAATACTAATTAGTGAGATTAATGTATCTGTCATAATATCAAATTTTAATGTCCATAATCCATTTGATCTATTTTACCTGCCATTAGTCTTTTTTGTACAATCATATAAACAAAGAGTAGTATAAAGCCAATAATGCCCCAATTTAAAGCCACTGACAAACCATAATCTGTTGTAGCTGTATTATATATGGTTAACGATTCGTTTATTGTATTTGTAGAAGGTAAGATAACTGGAAACATTGTAGCTAAAGAAGAAGTTATACCACCAAGGATTAGTAAAGTTGAAAAAATAAAAGCATGCATGTTATTTTTTAATTTTTGTATAAAGAACAGTCCTATTAATCCTGTAAAATATATAATTGGAAATATGAGCAAATAAGGTTTATCAATAAAATTATTTAGCGAATTTGAGTTTACAATTTGCCAAATACCTAAAGAAAAAACTGTTAATATAGATAAGGTAATATTAAGCTTGAAAATCACTTTTTTTAATTGATTATTTATGGAGGAGTTGGTTTTTAAAACTATCCAATTTGCTCCATGAATAGCTAATGTAACAACTGTAATTAATCCTATAACAATAGTAAACCAATCTATAACACCAGGCTGTTCTGTTAATGGGCTAAAACTACTATTCCATAATGGTAAGAAAAAGTAATGACCTTCATAAGCAGAAATACCATTTTCTACACCACCCAAATTCACTCCTCTAACAATATTCCCCAGTACAATACCAAAAAACAATGCCAACAATAAACTAGAAACACCAAATGCTTTATCCCATATATCTCTCCACATTTGAAAATTGAATTGACTTCTAAATTCTAAGCCAATAGCTCTAAAAATAATTAGCCATAAAACTATTATTAGCGGTAAATAGAACCCGCTAAAAACAGAAGCATAAAATGTAGGAAAAGCCATGAAAATCATACCACCTGCTGCTACTAGCCACACTTCATTAGAATCCCAAAATAGACCTGCAGATTTTGCAATTACCTCTTTATCCTTTTCTTTATCAGCAAAAAATAGATGTATGATTCCTACACCAAAATCATAGCCATCTAAAATGAAAAACACAATCAAAACAACTGTAACTGCTATAAACCAGAATAATTCCATAATTTAATGATTTTGAGATTTTGGACCTTGATGAATAGTTTTACCTACTAACACTAAAAATAGCATACCTAATAGCATATACAGTGCTACAAAACCTAATAGTGTAAATAAGGTATTACCTGAAGAAACCGTTGGTGATATACCATCACTTGTTTTGAGTAAACCATATACTAAGTAAGGTTGTCTTCCTAATTCTGCCGTGTACCAACCTGTTATATTTGCGATATAGGGAAATGGAAATAAGAACATAATAGTCCAGAGTAATGGTTTTATACTATACAACTTTCTCTTCCACAAAAAGAAAACTGCTAAGAACATGACACCTATAAAAATAGTTCCTAAGCCAACCATAATATGATAGGAATAATAGAGTGCAGGAACATTATCGGGTAGTTCTTCTTTTTTAAATTGATCCATACCTGGGATTTGTTTATCCCATTCTTGATAGGTTAAAAAACTTAATATGTTTGGTACTGCAATTTTATTGTCTATTTTTTTTTCAACCATATTTGGTTGTCCAACCAAAACAATTTCGGCTCCAGCTTCTTCAGTTTCAAAAATCCCTTCCATTGCTGCAAAAGATGCTGGCTGGTATTTCGCCACATTTTTAGCATTCCAATCTCCTGTAGGGAAAGCAACTAGTAAACTAGAGGTTAATCCAAATATTACACCTGTTTTCAAAAATAATTTACCGTACTCAACATTTTTATTTCTCAATATGTAAAAAGCACCAATACTTGCTACAACAAATGAAGAAGTTACCAAGGCGGCAGCTTGATTATGTAAAAAGGCAGGTAATAACCAAGGGTTAGAAAATAAAGCTGAAAAATTATTTAATACAAACTTACCATTTTCTAGAATTTCATAACCTACAGGATGTTGCATCCAAGCATTTGTTGCCAAGATAAACCAACCACTTGCCCAAGAACCTAAAAAGACTAAAATACCTGTTAATAAATGTAATTTTTGTCCCATTAATTTTTCACCAAAAATAAACAGGGCTAAAAATGAAGATTCTAAAAAAAATGAAAACATCCCTTCCATAGCAAGGGTTTGACCAATAATACTACCTGTAAGTTCTGAAAATTTAGCCCAATTTGTTCCGAATTGAAATTCCATAGGAATACCGGTTATCACTCCCATTGTAAAATTAATGGCAAATATTTTCATGAAAAACTTTGCAGCATTATTGTATTTCTCTGCGTTGTTCCTTAAGTATTGCCATTTAAAATAGACTATCATTAAAGATAACCCCATTGTTAATTGAGGGAATATGTAGTGAAATGTGATAGTAAATGCAAATTGCAATCTATCGTAAAATATCATATCATCCATAGGGTTACGATCTGTTTTAGTGCCACGAAATAAGGCTTATTTATTGTCTATAACTGTGTTCAACTGGGAGGCGTACATAAATCCATTAGTATCACTTCCAATGATTAGTACATGTTTCTAAATTCCTCATCTAAAATAGGTCATCTATTGTGGTTTAAAGTGACAATTGTTACACAACAAAATCAGTAATCGAAGTGCTTGGTGTGATCATTTTTAAGGGAAATATTCCTCTATAAGGGCAAACACTCATGCTGTAAATTATACGCCTAAAGTAGTGTTAGAAACTATATCCGGCATGAATTCCTATACTTACATGGTCATCCTCTTTATTATGAGCAAACTCAAAAACAGGCCCAAGATTAAATTCCCTATACTCAAATTCATATGATGATTCTAAGTGAAATGAAAAACTACCACTTTCAATTGAGTCGGTATACTCAATACTTGGAAATGCACTTAAACATAATTCATGAATTGGTTTATAGCTAAGAATTGGTCCAAATGAATAATGAATTTGATCATTATTAATAAATTCAAAACCACAGCCTACTCCAAATTTAGTAGTGTTTATGCTTTTGATAAACTGAAATAGTAATCCATGATTCCAAATCTTTTCCTTATTGGAATACACATATAAATTTGAAATACTTATTTCTTTATCATGAGCCAATTCAACTGATTGTGCCTCAGACAGAGATACAAAGGCAAATGATAGTACTAGTAATGTCAATTTCATTTAACTAAGTTTTAATTTTATATAGAATAAAAAAAGCCGTTAATTTCTTAACGGCTCTTTTCTAGTAAATCAATTAATTTCCCCATCCCATTCGAGCATTCCACCCAAAAGGTTATAGGTTGTAAACCCTCTTTGATTTAGTACTGCACAAGCATTTGAAGAACGGGCTCCAGAACGACAATAAACAAAATACTCTTTGTTTTTGTCTAGTTTTTCAACACCAGCCATAAACACCTCTTGGTCTAAAAAATTCAATTGAGATGCATTTTTCTGCATTCCGGCTTGACACTCTTGTGGCGATCTAACATCCAATAAAACATAATTTGTATTGGTTGTTAAAGCTTTTTTCCACTCTTCCTTGTTTAAGTTTTTCATGTGTTTAGTTCTTTAAATTATAATGTACTTGGACATACAAAATCTGATACTGGTGCAGTGGTGTTTTTTATTGCACCAAAGCCACCCTGAACATCCACTAAATTATGAATACCCCTTGCTTTAAGTATAGAGTTTGCAATCATAGATCTGTAACCACCTGCACAGTGAACGTAATTTGTGTTTTCTTTTGAAAAATCACCCATAAATTGATTTAGATAATCTAATGGGGTATTTTTTGCTCCCATAACGTGTTCAGAAATGAATTCATTTTCTTTTCGAACATCCATCACTTGTAAATCTTCTTTGTCTAAAAGTGAAGCGAAATCATTTGACGTTATCGTTTCAACGGTAGCAATTTCTTTATGCTCATCTTTCCAGGCAGAGAAACCACCTTCTAAATAGCCAATTACATTATCGAAACCAACTCTAGATAAGCGTTTAATTGTTTCGTCTAATTGCTCGTTGTTGGCAATGAGTAAGATTTCCTGATTAACATCTTTTATCAATGCTCCTACCCATGGGGCAAAACCTCCGTTTATACCGATAAATATTGAGTTTGGTACATGACCTGAAGCAAACTCATCTTGGTGTCTAACATCTAATAGTACAGCTCCTGTATTTTCAGCAATACTTTCAAATTCTTTTGGCGAGAGTGGTTTTTTCCCCTCAGTCAAAACAACATCTGCATCTTTATAACCATCTCTGTTTAAGCCAACATTTAGTGGGAAATAAGCTGGAGGTGGTAAAATGCCGTCGGTCACTTCTTTTATGAATTCTTCTTTCTTCATATCAGAACGTAAGGCATAATTGGTTTCCTTTTGGTTTCCAATAGAACCTACTAAGTCAGTACTTATATTTTTACCACAAGCAGAACCAGCTCCATGACCAGGATATACGATAACATCATCTGCTAAGGTCATTATTTTAGTACGTAAAGAATCGAATAAATGCCCAGCAAGGTCTTCTTTTGTTAAGTCGGACTTAACCGCTAAATCTGGCCTTCCTACATCACCCAGAAACAAGGTGTCTCCAGAGAATAAAGAATGCTCTTTACCATCTTCATCTATTAATAAGTAACAAGTACTTTCCATAGTATGTCCAGGAGTGTGAAGTACTTTTATAGTTACGTCACCAAGTTTAAATTCCTGATTATCCTTTGCAGTGATACTTTCAAAGCTTGTTTTTGCATTAGGTCCGAATACTATTGGGGCACCTGTTCTTTCGGATAATGTTACATGACCACTAACAAAATCTGCATGGAAATGTGTTTCGAAAATATATTTAATTTTAGCCTTTCTGCTATTTGCTAAATCTATATACTCCCCTACTTCACGCATCGGATCTATTATAGCTACTTCTCCTTTACTTTCAATATAGTAAGCTCCTTGAGCTAAACATCCTGTGTATAATTGTTCTACTTTCATCTTTTTTGATTTCGTTTGATTTATGCTACAAATTTAAAGTAGGTTTCAAAACCTATTTGTGACACTTATCACGCAAGTAACACATCTTGTTTATCTGCAACAGGATAATTATATTAGCCTGATGGAATATATAGAAACCTCGAATTCTATCCTTAGAAAGGATTCTGAAAATATTGTTTATTTAAACTTCCCAGAAAAAACTCGTCATTCATTAGAAACTATGAATGAATATTTGAAAGCTGTGAAAACGCTGGATACGACGAATACTGGTGTATTATTATTGGTTGAGATGAACAACTTAATGGGTGTAAGTAAAGATGCACGCACGATGGTTGGAAACAAGGATATGACAAAAGCACATAAAGCCGTTGGCATGCTTGTAGACACCCCATTAACAAAGTTAATTGCAAGCTTCTTTTTAGGGCTTAATAAACCCCAATTTCCTATCAAGTCATTTACAAATAAAGAGGAAGCTATAGCGTGGTTATTAACACGAGCCTAGTCATTATTAGGGTTGTATGACACAAAAATATTCAACCATATTAACTTAGCATAATATAGGCTTACAGGAGCTATCAAAAACTGAATAAGCACCATCCACAACACCATTGCATCTATAGTCATTGCGGGAAACAACACTGTTTTAATTAGCCACCAAGCAACAAAAACGGCTACTCCAATGGCATAAGTAATATAAAGAGAGCCGTAAAAAAACCCGGGTTCTTTCTCAAACTTAAAAGTACAAACAGGACAAACATCATGCTTAATACCAAATACTTTAAAGTTGTAAGCATGGGATAAATGAAAACTCCCCTCATGACATTGAGGACATTTATTATTAACTATACTGTATGCTTTCGTTCCCTTTTTAAACATCTTACAAGAATAATTCTTTAACAATCATATAAACCCCCATCAGTAACACAAACCAACCAAAAGCAGATTTCAATTTTTTTCCATCAATAAATTTATTCAAATAAATACCTAACATAATTCCGAGAACAGAAAGTGAGGTAAAAGTCAATAAAAACTCCCAATCGACAGCTACATTCTGTACATCACCTAAGAAACCAATCAAAGATTTAATCGCTATTATCATCAAAGAAGTAGCAACCGCTTTCTTCATTGGTAATTTGGCAAACAATACAAGTGCAGGAATAATTAAGAATCCACCTCCCGCACCAACAACACCTGTAAGAACTCCAACGACTAAACCTTCAGCAATTATCATAGGGTAATTAAAAGTCACCTTAGTTTCCTCAATATTGTTTGGAGCACAACAAGATTTTATCGGCTCTTTGTCTTTTCTACCTTTAATCATAGATATAGAAGCCGCTAACATTACAAGTGCAAAGAATACCATAATTCCAACCTCTTTTGTTAAGATATAGTCATTTACGGTAAACAATACATCTGGAATTGCAGGTACTAAATATTTTCTAGTAAGGAATACAGAAATAAATGCGGGAATAGCAAAAACGATCCCAGTGCGGAAATCAATCATACCCATTTTAGCATTTCTAATGGCACCGACCAAAGAAGCACTACCCACAATGAATAACGAATACCCCGTTGCAGTTATTGGGTTAACACCTAATAAATATACTAAAATTGGTACAGTGAGAATTGATCCCCCTCCACCAGTTAAACCTAATACTACTCCAATCAAAATTGCTCCTATTGCTCCTGCGAAATTTAATGTCTCCATCCTTATTTATTTTTATGCAAACATATGGGGGAAAGTCATAATAAATTGTGACATTTGTTACATTATAACTTCAAACAACTCCCCTTCCTCTCTATGAAATCTACAATAGAAAAGATCAATTTACATTACGGTTATATTTTCGAAAACGCATTAATTGAAGAAGTTAATCATGTTGCTAACCTGAGAAAACTTAAAGAAGGAGACTCTATTATTAGTTATGGCGATACAATTAAATACATGCCCCTATTGCTTAAAGGCTCAATAAAAATCTTTCGAGTAGATGAAAAAGGAAATGAAGTTCTACTCTACTACCTAGAAAAAGGAGATACATGTGCCATGTCACTCTCTTGCTGTTTAGGGAATAAGAAAAGTGAAATTCAAGCTATTGTAGAGGAAGAAAGTGAAGTATTACTTATCCCAATAAATTATATGAATGAATGGATTTGTAAATATGATACTTGGAAAAGTTTTGTTTTCAACTCCTATAACTCAAGGTTAGATGAGATGCTAAAAGTAATCGACAGTTTAGCTTTTATGAAAATGGATGAAAGATTATTTAAGCATTTACAAGATAGGTGTATGATTACAGGTTCTTTTGACTTGTCTATAAACCATAGAGAACTAGCTCTAGAACTCAATTCTTCTCGTGAAGTAATCTCTCGATTATTAAAGAAAATGGAAGTTGATGGAAAGATTGTTCTAAAACGTAATTTGATTGTATTAAATGAGGATGAAATCTAAATAGTTAGTAACTCAGATTCACAAAAAAGCCTTCCGAAAACGGAAGGCTTTTTTGTGAATAGTACTACAAGATAAAATATTTTTAATCTATTACAATTTTAACTCCAGCTGTAACAATACTAGACGTGAAATTACTATTTCTATCGTATTGGTAAAACTTTAGGTCTACACTCTTTAAACCAAATTTCCATATTCTTGCTTCGGTAAAAATATCTGTATACGAAACTCCAAAGCCAAACTGATTCGCAGAAAATGCTGAAACATCATAATCTGATGTGTAATACATATCGGTAGATAAAGCTACTTCATAAGGATTAAAATAGTCTGATTCTGTTTGATTGTAAAACCTATAAGATGGATAGAGAGTGAAATAATCTGAAATTTTCACAGGCATTTCAACACTTGCTGTATGAGAGTTAATCCCCCAATCATCAAAATAATAACGGTAAAATGTTCTTAGCGTTATCCTTTCATTAAGATACCAATTCAATCTTCCTCCAGCGGCTACTTTAAAACGTAAATCAGGTAATCGCTCAACATCATCAGCTAATTGAAAGTTCTCTATAAATGAATCTTCTACATCACTAAAATAGACTCTTTGAAAAGGGGTTGAAAGCAATCCTTGCTGTTGAATAAAATCTAAGGCTAGAGAACCCTGGATATTTTTATGTAGAATTTGACTCAATCCAAAACCTACAGAATACGAGTTACGCCCAGAATTAGCAAAAGGCTCAAAAGAAGGAGAATAGCTTTGATTTCCAGTAATTGTATAATCATTAATATTGAAATCCTCATCGTCATCATCTCCTTTATTACCATTCGAATTTCTTAATTCTACTGGGTAAATTAAACTCCAAGAATCAATAAAAACATTTGCACTTACACTCATCTCCGTATTTTTCTGATTATACAATCTGGCATAAGAACCACCAACACCAGCAGAAAAATAATCGTATTCGGAAGATACCGAGGCTTTCCCAGACCAAACCGTATTTCTATCGTCTGAACTATGACTGTAGGAAACAGTAACGTTAGTCCATTCATCTTCTTTAGAAGCTCCAGAACTCGCTACAAAAGGGTCGGCTTTTCGCTTTTTGTCGAAAGGGTCTATATTACTGGATGATGCAGATGTGTAAGTAGAAACTCCTGCATCAATGGTTAATACATCATCGGCATTTAAAGGAATAGAAATTACTACCGTTCCAGTAAGGTCTTCTAACGACTCCGAACCAATACCACCACTCACTGCAGCATTATCGCCATCTTGAGTATAATAGCTACCTAAAAAATCTACTTCGGAAGATTCGAGTACACGCTTTTTATAAACGTTAACAGAGTCTTTTTTTGTTTGTGAATATGCATTTGAAAATGCGAATACACACATGAGTAAAATTATTTTTTTCATCTAAATTTCTTTCTTAGTTACAACCACAACCGCCACCTGTTTTACCGCCATTTGCTCCTACAGCAGCCTCTCTATAAGAATGCATGGTAGAAATATTGCGGTCACATTTCTTATCGGAAAGTGCCATATCTGGGTCGTTGATGTTTACTTTTTCGTACTCTTTAACCACCATACAACTACTTAAAAATGTAGTTGTAATTATTACGTACATAACCTGTTTTATCATAATGAATCGATTTCTATATTCTTAGACTTCCAAATAGTTCCTTTTGCATCTATAATAATGCACTCTACCTTAGGTAGCTGATTAATACGGTCAATACCTGCCTCTATTCCCATTACGAAAACAGAAGTTGCTAAAGCATCTGCGAGTTCTGCTTTTGGTGCAAATACAGTTACACTTAATATCCCCGAAGAAGGATAGCCCGTTCTTGGATTAATAATGTGTGAGTACCGTTTACCCTTAAACTCAACATACTTTTCGTAGTCCCCAGAAGTTACGACAGCACCGTTAGAAATTGGTAAGGTTGCAAAAACTTGTTTTTTATTAAGTGGATTTACTATAGCCACCGTCCAATCGCTTCCATTGGTTTGTTTCCCCCAAGTATTCATATCGCCCGAGGCATTTATGATTCCTGCTGGTACTCCTTTTGCAATTAATAATTGTTTTGCTTTATCGGCTGCATAGCCTTTTCCGATTCCACCAAAACCAATCTTCATGCCTTTTAAGCTGAGAAATACTGTACTATTTTGTTTATTTAAAATAATGTTTGGGAAGCCTACTTTACTTACTGAATTTTTAATTTCTTCCGCGGAAGGCATATGAGTCATTGAACCATCAAATTTCCAAATCTTATCTATTGAGGCGTAGCTAATATCAAAAGAACCATCGGTAAGTTTTGAAATTGCTAGAGATCTTTCAATAAGCTCGAACAATTCTGTATTTACTTTTACGGGCTTTACTCCTGCGTACTTATTAATTGCAGAGGTTTGTGAATTTTCATCCCAAGACGAAATCAACTTTTCGATTCGAGTGATTTCCTCTACAGCAACGTCTATAAAAGAGTTTGCCTCATTACTATTTTCTGCTACTATAGTAAGCTCAAAACCAGAACCCATAAGTTTGAGCGACCTAGTAAAGGTCTGCTGTCCATAACTTATTACCGAAAGCAATAAGAATACATAAGTAAATAGAGTTTTCAATTATTTAGTGAATGCATTTAAAACTTCGATGTAATTCTCAGGAGACATTTTCTTATAACCTGTTTCTCCTAAAACTTCTCCTGTGGCATTTACTAGTACTACAAAAGGAAAAATGCCTCCTGTATTATACTTTTCGGCTAGTTGAGCATTAGCAAACGTTTGAGCTTCTGGCAATGCGTTTTTCTTACGCTTTGGAAAGTCAACTTTTACAAGTACAAAATTAGCCGTTGAATAATCTATAAATGTACTTGTACTCCAAATCTCGCGGTCTAATTTAATACAGGGTGCACACCAATCGGAACCTTGAAAAACCATAACGATTTGTTTGTTTTCTTTAGCTGCAATTTCTTTAGCTTTCTGGAAATCTGTAAGCCAATTTTGAGCCATAGCAGAACTCATTAGAGTAAGTGCTAGAATAGTTAGTAATTTTTTCATTTTTTTATCTTTTCTGTTTACAAACCAACAAGTAGACCAATGTCTATTTTTATCTAAAGATCTGTATAATACATATTTAATCTAAATCAAAATAGACTTACCACTATTCAAAAAACAACGAATAAGCTCTTAAATGCAGTTCCAGTTTTTCTACAGCTTTGGCAGAAATGGGCTCCTCATTTAAAGCTATATCTTCAAATATTTTGATCATAGGGATAAGGTAATTATGTAGTTGATTATGTGCCTCTCCAGTCATAGAACATTTGAGAAACAAGGTCTGAAACTCCTTTTCTAAATTAGCGTGTAATAAGGTATAATGGCCAGAAAACTCTTTTACCAGTGTAAGCATATTAGCAACACCTTCGGTAGTTTCAATATTGGCAATCCATGGCTCGTTATTTTCTAAGCTTATTTCCATATAATTTAAATCGGAAATACTTACAGGTGTTGATTCCTGTGGTTGTGTATTGCAAGATGTAATTAAAAATGCAATCGCAAAAAGGCTTACTAGTTTTTTCATAGAGTGATATTAAAAGTTAAATTTTAGTCTGGTATACACCATATCGTTATCGTTAAACTGCCCAAACATTCCTGTTTCTCCAACAAAAATATTAGTTCCTAATTCGAAAGAAACACCATCGTAAGGGAAGTAAAAACCTCGTAATTTGACTAAAGCATCGTTGTTATTTAAGCCCATATAGGTAAATAATTCTAATCGAACTTTCTCTCTAAATAAAGATCTATTTGCCATAAAAGTAAATAGGTTTTCATGACTATCGGATACAAAATCATTCTCGTGGTTTAGGATGATCTTTTGGATAAACTGAGAGCTAAGTCTCCACATACCAATTGATTTATCTAAACCAACAACATAGTTTAAATAGTCTTTTTTTTCGAGTCCGTCAATACTCAAAGGGTTCATCGATTGGAAATACTTATCTTTATAGTAGGCCATTTCTCCACGAACTACAAAATCGAATACGGAGGCATTAAAACTTGCACCAGACACAAACAGTCTATGGTGTTCTGGTGTCAAAATTACAGACGACAATTGGAAAGTGCTATCTACAACTTTCGTAGAATGCATACTCGGGTCATCATCCCACGTATAAGCAGTCATTAATTGCAAATCTACACTAGGAGTAGAAACAGAATAGCGTGCAAACAACTCTGAATTATTCAAATTTGAAGGAATATTAACATTCGAATAATCAAAAGACACCGGCACGGGAGAATTAATTTGTGGTCTCCATATAGAATTGATACTCGGGAGAATGGTAGAAGTAAAATGAGGTATCCACACCAATTCTATATCATGAAAATCATTCGGGTAAAGTTTCATTTTCAAGGCAGTAATACCCATCCTAATTTCATTAAAATCCAATAACAAAAACTGAGACAAATTTTTTGGACTTACAATATCTGTAATAAAAACCCCATCTGCTTGTCCCCAAATGATTTGTTGTTTCCCTACTCGTAAATCCATTTTAGGTGTAAATAAGTCAACATACAATTCTCTAACTCCGAGTTTCACATCCTGACTAGGGTATTGATAAACATACCCATTTGTGCTAAAACCGATTGTACTAGAAGATTTTTTTAATGTAAAATCCAATGCATTATTGCTCCCTGTAAAGTCTAAAGATTCATTGACTAATAGACCTGTGAAGTTGCGAACAAAACCATTTAGCTCAACAGATGTATTTACTTGCGCCTTTAATATAGTAGGTAAACTCAATGCAGTAATTACTACAAGAAAGAACTTCAAAAGGCTTGTACCGTATATTTGTTTTTTCATCTGACTAATAAGATTACAGAATTTGTATTAGCCACGATAGCGTGTTTTACATTCTTCTTAAATGCATACATATCCATAGGCTTCATATTAAATTCCTTTTGGTTAATTTTAAAAACTAGCTCGCCACTAACTACCAATATCGTTGCATCGGTTGGCGAAATATGTTCCTTTAATTCAGAGCCAGCTTCTACAGTAATAAGAATTTGCTTACCAGTTTCATTCGAAACTAGTATTTGAGTCTTCACTCCTTTAAAAGAAATATCTTTAAGAATATCGTTTATCATTACAGTCCTTTTTGCATCTCTCTTTGTGTGAATTTAGAAGGAAGAACTCCCGAATTAATCACAATATTATCTAAGCTAATTTTAGTAGTGTGATTTTTTTGATGGTTGTACATTTCCTGAGATTTTACAATCCAAAACCCTTCTAAGTTTTTTATTTCTTTTATGGTAAGTGTTTTTAAAAGCTCTTCATCCTCATCATAAAAGTCAATTTTTAGTGGAGTTAATTTTTCTTTAGATATCCACGCCGTCTTTTTAGAGTATTGCTCTTCTTCTAAAGGTGTAGCACTTAGTACCCAAACTTCTTCGCCGTTAAGCATTTCTGTAGCAACTAAAGTATGGCTATCTCGTTCTGGACTTCTCTTCTCCATATCTTCGTATGTAAAATCTGAGCCCATAAAATCGTTGTCTTTATTAGAGTTCGAAATACGTTTAACCTTTTTTAATGCGGGTAAGTACAGCCATTGGTCGTCGTTTTCGCCTTCCAGACTATAGGACCAGTTCATAAAGGCAGTATTCTTTACATCGGCAGGAGATTTAAAAAACATTAACTGCTTTTCTACCGATTCTAAATCGATAAAATACTGATGTAAAACACGAACCCTTTCATGTCCTTTTTTATTGATTAGAGTCATAGTCATATCGCTCTCACCATTTAAAGGACTCTTTTTATTGTACACCAAATAGGCGATTTCTTTTGCGGTTTGAGCTGTTGTTATCGAGCTGATACTTAGAAGTACAAAACTCAATACTAGAGATAATTTATTCATGATTTTAAGTTTAATTTTTTTTGTTAAAAAACAGATTACTTGCATATAGCACAATAAACATGATGGTAATAGTTGCGATAAAACTGGTAAACATATTAAGTGAAATAAGAGCACCCAGAGCAATATTAGGTTTAAAAGCAGAGAGTGTTAACACCAAGAATCCAATTACAACAACAATAGCATTAAAAGAAATAGCACGTCCAGAGTGAGCCATGGTTTCTTGTATAGCAAAAGACTTATCCTTATGTTTTAGTGCTTCAATTTTATATCGATCTATAAAATGAACTGCGTAATCTATCCCAATACCTATAGCAATACTAGAAATTAAGGCTGTAGTTGTTTCTAGTGGAATATTTAACCAACCCAATACACCAAAAGAAATTACAGTAGTAATGAATATTGGAATTGTTGCAATTAAACCGAGTTTTATACTCCTAAACATTAATGTTAGTAATACAATTACTATTAAGAAAGAATACAACAAACTTCTAATCTGTCCTTGTAAGATCAAATCGTTAAACACTAAAACCTTATAACCACTACCAGCGAAATTGATGTTTACGTCTAACTCTTCAAATTTACTTCTGTATAATTCTACTGAATTCAAGGTTGCATTAAGCGATTTTGAATTATCATTTTTGAGTTGGATTTGTAAATTTGCAGTAGTAAAATCCTCATTTACGACTTCCCATAGTTTATCTGAACCACCACTCATTTCGTAGAGCAATATATACTGAGCAATTAAATCGCTGTCATCTGGAATAGTGTAAAAGGTTTCCCTATCCTCGTTGAGTACCTTATTCATGCGTTTTATAAAGTCAACTAATGAAATTGAACCTCCTACATTATCGTTATCACGAACAACATCCATAGCTAAGTCATCTAACAAGTTCAAAACTTCAGCAGTTTTAAACTTACCAGGTTCATCCGACTCTAATATTACATTGATTGTTGTGGTTCCTAAAAAATGTTCATTTACAAATGCGTCGGTGGTAACCAAAGGATTACTATCTGGAAAACGAGCTAAGAAACTAGAATTTATCCAAACCTTAGACATACCAAAACCAAAGAACAGCAGCACAATTACCGTAACTGCGAAAACAGATTTCTTATAAGTAACCAACCGTAATGCTAAACGTTTAGATTTGATGCTAAATTTTGTGTCAGCAGTTTTCGCAGTAGCTTTACTCTTAGGGATGCCTACTAAGTTTAGAGTAGCGGGAATAAGAACAAAAGAAAACACCATTGCCATTATTACCCCAAAGGCAGTAAAGGCAGCAAAGTATTTAATTGGAATAATATCGGAACTTAGTAAGGATAAAAAACCTACAGCCGTAGTAATAGAAGTCATTAATACAGGACTAAACATTTCGGTATTCATGTTTACTATTAATGCTTCTTTAGACCAGTTTTTATGCAACTTATTTTGCAGCTGTAAATGACTAAACATATGTATGGCATCGGCCACCCCAATAGCTATAAGCATCACAGGAATTAAAGAGCTAGGTGCATAAATAGGTATTCCTACACCCAGCATTAACCCAAAGGTCCAAATAGAAGATAAGATAACTACCAGCATAGATATCACACTTGCTTTAAACGATTTGAGTACCACAAACAAGACAATAAATATGAGTAGCAGCACCAACGGGAACATCTTTTTCATATCTTTTGGCATCAGAATAGCCATTGTACCTTCCACTATCGGCTGACCTGCAACATACACCTCTAAACCATCACCTTTATATGAATTTGCCAATGTTAAAATCTCCTCATAAAGTTCTTCAGAAAAACTATTGTCTTTAATTTTTGTAAAGATCAATGTTGACTTTTCATCCTCTGAGACTAAGCGTTTATAAACCATTTCATTAGAGCGTACATTGGCAGAAATTTGACTAAAATGAGTTTCTGTTTTTGGAATACGCTTAAAAAAGGGTTCAATCTCTAATCCGCTATCCTCACCTTTAATATTATCTGCCGTGTATAAAGACAATACATCATCTTTATCTTCAACAACCTCTAATTTCTGAATTGCTTTAGTAAGTGCTTTTATTTTCTTAAAAGTTGATTCGTTGTATATGCCAGAGCTATCACTAAAAGCAATTAGGATAGCATCTCTTATATCAAACTGCTCCTCTGCTTTATCGCTAAAAATAAAAGCTGGATGAGATTTGGGCATATAAGTTTCTAAATCTGTTTCTAGTGCAAAATTTTGCTTAATAGAATACAAATTAGCTAGGGTTCCTAGTACAATTAGGACTAGTATTAGTCTGTAATTTTTTAATACTATGTGGGTAAACTTTTTCATGGATTTATATTTTAGTTAGTATTCACTAACTTTTAGTGGCAAATTTTTTTAGCCTTTTATGAGTAATAATTTTAAGGTCTGTTGTAGTGTATTCCCTTCCTTTACAAGATTAAAGCTGAAGTTAGATAAACGCCATCTTAAAACGGTTAAACGCATGCTACCCATAATCAATACACACAATTGTTGAGCTGAGATATCATTACGGATAGAGTTATTCTTTTGTCCAGATTCAATTATGTTTACGAGCCCTTGAGATTTTTCTTCCATTATGCTTTTCACAACATTTGACAGAACACTTGTATACTGAAAACTCGTTTCAGAAAAGATAACCATGATTATGGCGGGATATTTAGTGAAATGGGTAAACTGAAATTCTACCAAAGCTTCTATTTTTTCTAAAGCAGATAAATCGTTAGAAATAACAGACTTTAACCCAAGTTGTAATTCGTACTTATAATAAACAAGTACCGAAGAAATGATTTCTGTTTTATCTTTAAAATGACGGTATAGAGCAGGTTCAGAAAAACCTATTTCTTTAGCCAGATTCTTAGTTGTAAGATTCTGAACTCCCTTTTCTCCTATGAGATGGGTAGCTGCTAAAATAATTTCTATTTGTCGTTTTGAGAAATTCATACGGCAAAGTTAGTGAATACTAACTTAACTAAAAAACTAATGGATTAGTAATTACAATTCAATCAAGAAAACTTAATAGGAACCAATAAACATGATAAGTGAAACTGAAATTAAAGGAAAGCTATAGTCATTATGGTACGTATAAACACTGAATATTTTACGGGCTCCTTTTTGTCTATTACACATTTTATAAAATTTCCAAACTGAGGTTACATTATAAAATTTGTAGCAAGGGATTGCGGAGATCAAAAAAAGGGATATTTGCGCAAAAATCGCAAATATCCCTTCAAGTGGAGATGCAGGGAATCGAACCCTGGTCCAAACAAGGAATCTGAAAGCTTTCTACATGTATAGTAAGCACTTGATTTTCGAGTAAGGTCGGGAAGCTTACATTCCCAAAACCAAACCTTATCCTTTTAGTTTCGCGTCAAGGTCAAGGTATCCCTATCGGCTAGTTCATCCTTTTGATGATGCTCGGTGGGATAGAAGCGATCAACCTTCATCTATCCGCAGAGCAAAAGCTAGACTAATCCTAGATTAGGCAGCTAAAGCGTAGTTAGACTCGCCGTATAAAAATTTGTGAATTGGATATTAACGAGCCATCTCACCATGCTCGACATGCTTACAGTCATACTCATCTCGCTGTCAAAGCCAGTCATCCCCAGTAATTTCAATGATCTATGGCAAAGATAGAGTTTCGGATGGCCTTATACAATACCTTTTAAGAATAATAACGCTAGTCTCTAGGAGCATCAAAATCTATAGAATCCATTAAGGAATCCTTATCGTTTAATAATTCCTCCATAGATATAAAGGTTTCCGTTCTACGTATTCCTTCAATACAGTGTACATTTTTCAGTACATCTCTTGCAGCGGAAGAATCCATCGCTCGAACTTTACAGAAAATACTAAACTGTCCAGTAGTGAAATCGATCACTGTAATTTGGTGGATTTTCCGCAGAGAAGCCACCACCTTATCAAAACTCTTAGCCTTATCTAAAAACACGCCTAAATAGGAAGTGAAAGTTAAACCTAACTTCTTATAATCGATGTTAATGGTAAAGTTCTTTATAACACCTAAATCTTCTAGTTTTTTAACTCGAACATGTATAGTACTTGCCGAAACAAGAATTTTTGAAGCCAATTCGGTGAAAGAAATCTTTGCATTTGACGATAAATGCTTTAGAATTTCTAGATCAATTTTATCAATCTCATTTTTCATAGTAATAATTTAAATTACAAAATACTGATTTCACGAAAATAGTGAATATTTATACGATATTCATAAAAATATAGGTAATTACTAAAACCATGCACTATTTTAAATGCTTTTACCGACATTTACTATAAACCAATAACCATGAAAAGAAACTGGATTATAAGCTTTGTAGGAATACTAATAATTGCTCTTTTGGGAGTTTCTAATTTCGAAGTCCTCAGCTTAGAAAATATAAATTCTGAAAACGCTGCTGATATCTCATGGATGCTTACTGCTAGTTGCTTGGTTTTCTTTATGACTCCTGGATTATCTTTTTTTTATGGTGGAATGGTAAGTCAGCGAAATATTATTTCTACAATGCTACAAAGCTTTATTGCACTGGGACTCATTAGTATATTATGGGTTGTAGTAGGATTCAGCCTTTCCTTTGGCGATAGTTATTTTGGACTTATTGGAGATCCTACACAATATTTCATGTTTAATAATATAGACCAATACAACGAAACATTAGGATTAGGAATTCCATTATTATTGTTTGCATTATTCCAATTAAAATTTGCAATTATCACTCCAGCCATTACAACAGGTAGTTTTGCTGAACGCATCAATTTTTCTGGATATCTAATTTTCATGTGTTTATTTAGTTTAGTTATTTATTGTCCTTTAGCGCATTGGACCTGGCACCCGAACGGATTTCTTCATCAATGGGGCGTGTTAGATTTTGCAGGGGGAGCAGTAGTTCACATATCTGCTGGATTTGCCGCTCTTGCTGGGGCCCTTGCCTTAGGACATAGAAAAAAAAGAAATACAGAAGAAAACCCTGCCAATACTAGTTATGTATTACTAGGCACTGGTATGCTATGGTTTGGCTGGTTTGGATTTAATTCTGGATCTGCTCTTGGAGCAAACGAAGAAGCAATAATGGCTTTTGCGACCACCAACACTGCATCAGCAATGAGTATGTTTACTTGGATCGTTCTTGAAGGGATGAAAGGGAATAAAGTTAAAGCTACCCATGCCTGTATTGGTGCAGTTGTAGGACTAGTGGTCATTACACCTGCCGCTGGATTTGTGAGTATAGGACAGAGTTTATTTATGGGCTTTATAGGAGCTATCATCTGTAATCACTTTCTCGACTTTTTTAGACGTTTTGACATTGACGACACCTTAGATGTATTTGCATGTCATGGTATGGGAGGAATCGTTGGATTGCTACTTACAGGAGTATTTGCAAAAGATGTTGGGTTAATTTATGGTAAAACAGAGACTTTCATTAATCATATTTACGCACTTATAATCATTAGTATTTTCACATTTGTGGGCTCCTATATACTATACAAAATAACAGCTTTAATAGTACCTATTAGAGTTACAGAAGAAATTGAAGAACAAGGACTCGACATCTCCTTACACGGAGAATATATTAACTAAAAACAAAAAATTATGTACGGAAAATTAATTCACACAGAACACCGCATCGAAACAGTTTCAGAATTTTATTTTGATGCATCTCAAAAACTTATTACAGAACTAAAGAGTTTAACAAACAACAGAACTCGAGTGTACGAATACAGTTTAAATCAATTTAAAGCGACCTATAAAGATTCCCGAATAAATAAATGTTTTCACAAACTAGATATGTAACAGCATTTTACTTTTTCAATAACCTTAAAACAATTTAATATGAAACTTATATCTACAAAAGTTTGTAAAAAAGGGGACATTGGAGTTCACAATAATTTATTTGGCGGAACCATGCTTTGTTGGGTAGATGAGGCAGCCGGCGCAATGGCTGCACAATATTGCTACACCCCACTAATGGTAACTCTAAAAATGGACGAAGTCACTTTTTTAGCTCCAGTAAAAGTAAATAATATCGTAAAAATATACGGTAGTGTATTGGCTATTGGAAATTCTAGTATAACTATTTCTTTAGAAGTAAGACGTTGCAGTGTTTATACACATGAGGAACATCTAGTCTTGAGCACACGTGTTTTATTCTGTAGGATAGATGAAGATGGTACAGCAATCCCTATTTCGAAACACGTAAAAAAACGTTTTGAAAAAGAACAAGAAGCAGGCAGAAATAAATCTGCATAAAAAAATCCCCCCGTTTACACGAAAAGATTTCTTTTATAAAATTCTGACTATTTTACAATCGATATAAATTTAGTAAATAGTTGGATACTTTACAGGATCTACTTCATTCATCATAGCATAAACCTCTTCAAAAATATCGTCTGTACTAGGTTTAGAGAAGTAATCTCCGTCTGTACCATAAGCTGGTCTATGAGCTTTAGCCGTTAAAGAACGCGGCTCACTATCTAAATGGAAATACGCTTTTTGATCTTCCACCACTTTCTGCATCATATAAGCTGTTGCTCCACCAGGAACATCCTCATCGATGAAAAGTACACGATTTGTTTTCGCAATACTTTCAACAATTTTATGGTTCACATCAAAAGGAATTAAAGACTGTACGTCGATTACTTCAGCAGAAACACCAACTGCTTCTAACTCTTGTGCAGCCTCCATAACCAAACGCCAAGTAGAACCATAAGTAACCAAAGTAATATCGGCACCTTCTTTAGTTGTTTCAGGGACTCCTACTGGCGTTCTGAATGCACCTAAGTTATTTGGCATTTTTTCTTTTAAACGATATCCATTTAAACATTCAATAATTAGAGCTGGATCATCGGCTTCTAACATAGTGTTATAGAATCCAGCCGCCTTAGTCATATTTCTAGGGACTAAAACATTCACACCTCTAAGAGAATTGATGATCATTCCCATTGGAGAACCCGAATGCCAGATACCTTCTAAACGATGACCACGTGTACGGATAATTAAAGGGGCTTTTTGCCCACCTTTAGTTCTGTAGTGTAGCGTAGCCAAATCATCACTCATTATTTGAATAGCATATAATAAGTAATCCAGGTATTGAATCTCTGCAATTGGTCTTAAACCACGCATTGCCATTCCTATACCTTGACCTAAAATAGTCGCTTCACGAATTCCAACATCAGAAACACGTAATTCTCCGTGTTTCTCTTGCATTCCTTCCAAACCTTGGTTTACATCACCAATATTTCCTGAATCTTCTCCAAAGATTAAAGTCTCTGGTTTATTGGTAAAGATAGCATCGAAGTTATCTCTAATAATCACACGAGCATCTACCTCTTCTGCACCTTCATATTCTGGTAAAACCTCTTCTACTTTTAGAGAAGCTAATTCAGACTCACTATATAAATGACTACTGAAACGATTTGTATTAACTTCTTTTTCTTTATTCAACCAAGCTGCAAGACTTGATTTAGCCGCTGAATTCTCTTCTCTTACCAAACGCATTGCTTTGCGAACAGCATTGAACATATCTTTGCGAATAGGCTCAACCTTTTCACTAAGGTCATTGGCAAATTTCTCAATAAACACTTTACTAGAGCTACCTTCAGCCAATTGTCTTAATAAGGCAGCAACTTCAGTTTGTTCTGCTTTAATAGGGTTTATAAACGCTTTCCAAGCTTCTCCTTTTGCTACACGAACAACTTTTTTAGATTCTTTAGAAATTAAATCTAAATCGTCTTGTGTAGCTAAGTTTGCTTCTAGCATCCACTCCCCCATCTTTTTAATAGGATCAAAATCTATTTCCCACTGTAAGCGGTCTGCAGACTTGTAACGTTCGTGCGAACCAGAGGTAGAATGTCCTTGAGGTTGCGTTACATCAGAAACATGAATCAAACAAGGAACGTGCTCTTCTCTAGCAATTTTTTCGGCCTTTTGATAAGCTTCGATTAAAGCTGGGTAATCCCAACCTTTAACGCGTATAATTTCAAATCCAGCGCCTTTCTCATCGCGTTGGAAACCTTTTAAAATTTCAGAAATATTTTCTTTAGTCGTTTGGTATTTTGCAGGTACAGAAATTCCGTATCCATCATCCCAAACAGACATTACCATAGGTACTTGTAAAACACCTGCAGCATTTATAGTTTCGAAGAAAGGACCTTCAGAGGTACTGGCATTACCAATAGTACCAAAAGCAATTTCGTTTCCTTTATCAGAAAACGAAGACCAATCTTGTAAATCTTTATTCGCACGGAAAACTTTAGAAGCTTGAGCCAAACCTAGTAAACGAGGCATTTGCCCAGAAGTACAAGAAATATCTGCAGAAGAATTTTTCATCTCCATAAGATTCTTCCAACTTCCATCTTCATTTAAACTACGTGTAGCAAAATGACCTCCCATCTGTCTACCACCAGAAGCAGGTTCTTCCGAAACTTCGGTATGCCCATATAAAGCAGCAAACATTTCACGAACAGACATCTGTTCTATAGCCATCATAAAAGTTTGATCGCGATAGTAACCAGAACGGAAATCTCCGTTACGAAATACTTTAGCCATCGCTATTTGAGCAAGCTCTTTACCGTCGCCAAAAATCCCAAACTTAGCTTTCCCTGTTAGCACCTCACGGCGTCCGAGTAAACTAGCTTCACGACTTTCACATGCTAAACGATAATCTGCTAACACTTCCGAACGGAAATCCTCAAATGATAATTCTTGCTTTTTTGATGAAGTCATAGGTGAATTATTATGTCAATTTAATTTCAAACAAATTTACTAAAAATAGGTGATGTCGACGCTTGCTAATTATCAGGCAATTACGAATACAAACTCACTAATGAATCTACCGCATAATCGACTTCTTCTTTAGTGGTAAACCTAGAAAAGGAAAAACGTATTGTGGGTCTATCCATAGGAGCTTCAATACCAGCCAACACATGAGAACCTGTATTAGCACCAGAGGTACATGCAGATCCACCTGAACAAGCAACACCCATAATATCCATATTAAACAATAACATAGAGGCTATTTCTGTTGGCGGCAAAGACACACTTAGAACGGTATATAAACTCTTCGTAAAACTTGCACTATCAGCATTGTACTTGACTCCTTCAATAGAATTACTCAGGCGTGTTATCATGTGTTCTTTTAAATTAGACACATGTATTTGGTGTTCTTCTAAATTCTCAAAAGCTACATCCATCGCTTTTGATAAACCTACAATTCCATACACATTTTCTGTACCACCACGCATATTGCGTTCCTGAGCTCCTCCATGGATAATAGGATTTATTTGTACATTTTTATTTACATACAAGAAACCGATTCCTTTAGGTCCGTGAAATTTATGCGCCGAGCAGGTTAAAAAATGCACCTTATCGAGGGATTTTAAATTAAACTTATAATGCGCCATTGTCTGTACAGTGTCAGAATGAAAAATAGCACCGTATTGTTCACATATTTCAGATACCTTTTCTAATGGCAATAAATTCCCTATTTCATTATTGGCATGCATTAAAGAAACTAAGGTCTTTGGATTTACAGATAACAACTGTTCCAAATGCTGTAAGTCAACATGACCATTTTCATCTAAATGAACATACGAAAGTGTAACACAGCCATCTGCTTTTAACTTCTCTACAGTATGCCCCACAGCATGGTGTTCTATGGTAGAAGTAATAATATGCTTTACACCTAAATCTTTTACGGCACATTGAATAGCCATATTATCGGCTTCAGTACCTCCAGAAGTAAAAAATATTTCACCTGGAGAGCAATTTAAATGCTTAGCTATATTTTTTCTAGCACGCTCAATTAGGGCTTTTATTTTGCGTCCAAAAGAGTGTGTAGACGATGGATTTCCAAAACCATCTTTTAAAACAGGCAACATAGCTTCAAATACCTCTGGATCAATAGGTGTTGTTGCAGCGTTATCTAGAAAAACTTTCATGTTGTAGGGTAATTTAATGTTAAAATGAACTTAAATTAAGTTGATCTCATTCATAAATCTCTGAGCTAATTCATTTGCTTTAGAAGGGCTAGTGCTTTCGGTATAAACTCTAATAATAGGCTCTGTATTTGACTTTCTTAGGTGAACCCATTCATCAGCAAAGTTAATTTTCACTCCATCAATTGTATTTACGTCCTCATGAGCGTAATTCTTAGCCATCACTGCAAGTATATTGTCTACATCGATTTCAGGAGTTAACTGAATTTTCTGTTTAGACATATAGTAGTCGGTATACTGTTTTCTAAGCTCAGAACAAGTCAGTTTAGATTGGGCTAAATGTGTTAAGAATAGAGCAACTCCTACTAAAGAATCTCTTCCATAATGAAGCTCTGGATATATAATACCTCCATTACCTTCACCACCTATAGGAGAGTTAACTTCCTTCATTTTTGTAACTACGTTTACTTCGCCTACTGCAGAAGCGTGGTAATTAACTCCATGTTTCTCGCTTACATCTCTTAGAGCTCTGGTAGAGGATAAATTAGAAACCGTATCGCCTTTTTGAGTTTTCAAAACATGATCTGCTACAGCAACTAGAGTATATTCTTCACCAAATAGAGTTCCGTCTTCAGAAACTATAGCCAATCGATCTACGTCGGGGTCAACTACAAAACCAAGGTCAGAACTAGACTCTTTTACTAAAGAGCACAAATCGTGTAGATGCTCAGGTAAAGGTTCCGGATTATGTGGGAACTTACCGTTGGGTTCGCAATATAACTCTACCACATCAACCCCCATTTGCCTTAGTAAAGCAGGAATATAAATACCCCCTGTAGAGTTAACGGCATCAATAACAACTTTAAAGTTTGCAGATTTAACCAGTTCTACATCTACGGTAGACAGTGCTAAAACAGCCTCTATATGAATTTGTAAATAATCTTTTTTTAGTGAAACTCCTAAGTCATCTACATGAGCAAAATCAAATGCTTCATTTTCTGCAATAGAAAGAATTTCAGCTCCGTCGGCAGCAGAAACAAACTCACCCTTTTCATTTAACAATTTTAGGGCATTCCACTGTTTAGGATTATGACTGGCAGTTAAAATAATACCCCCATTAGCATTTTCTAAAGGAACAGCAACCTCCACTGTAGGAGTAGTACTTAAGCCTAAATCTACTATATCGATCCCCAAAGACAATAAACTAGATTGCACTAGATCTTGCACAATAGCACCCGACATTCTAGCATCTCTTCCAACCACAACTTTCAAAGAGCCAGAAGATCTATTCTTCAACCACATTCCGTAAGCCGATGCAAATTTCACCACATCTAAAGGAGTTAGGTTTTCACCGGTAGAACCACCGATAGTACCTCTAATACCCGAAATTGATTTTATGAGTGTCATAAATATTTATTTTGAGCAAATATAAAAAATTGAAGTGCTAAAGCAGACCTATACTAAACATTTAAATTGAATGGTATTTAAAGCAGAGTAAATGCGCCCAAATTGTGTATTTGTTTGTGAATAAGTTACCAGTTTAAGGATAGAATAAGTCTTAAATTATATTACTTTTATTTTAGATGTATTGTACATTTGCATCCACTATTTTTAAGCAATATATGAGTCAAGAATCACATAAGGATCAAAATAAAATTAGTGCTCTTATAGAGCGCTATGAAAAAATGTTGGAAGGAGAATTCCAATCATTTTTTGATTCCTATGAATTTGAGGACATCGTGGAGCACTACATCGATAACGGACAGTTGGGCGAAGCAATGACGAGTATGGATATAGCCTACGAGCAGTACCCATTTTCGGCTAACTTCCTAGTAAAAAAAGCACAAATACTTACAATCTTAGAGCGTTTAAATGAAGCTGAAAAGGCATTAGAGCTAGCACAGACTCTTGAACCTAGTAATGTGGATTTACACATTGCTAAGGGATCAATTCTCTCAAAGAGAAAGAAACACCACAAAGCCTTAAAATACTTCCATAAAGCGCAATCTCTTTCGGACGAACCTATAGATGTATACCCATTTATTGCGTTCGAATACCAATGCTTAGGGAAATTCCAAGATGCTATAAAATATCTATCTGACTTCTTAAACACAGAACCTGAAGATGATATTGCCATATTTAATATTGCTTACTGTTACGAAAGATTAGATGCCTACCAACAAGCAATAAGCTTCTTTAACAATTTAATAGACCAAGCACCCTACTGTGAAATCGCTTGGTATCAGTTAGGGTTGTTTTACAATAAGAATAAAGATTACAAAAGAGCAGTATGGGCATTAGATTATGCTTTACTAATTGATGAATGTTTTACAGCTGCCTATCACGAAAAAGCAAGGAGCCTAACACAATTAGGAGAAATTGAAGAGGCAATAAAAACCTACCTTCTTACATTCGCTTTCGAAGAGGCTACTGGATATACTTACTTAAAAATAGGCCTTTGCTATAAAGACTTATCAAAGTTTAAACAAGCCATTCGTTACTTTACAAAAGCCAGCCATCAAGACCCTCAATTATCTGAAGCATGGATGGAGATTGGTCTTTGTTTCGATGCTTTAGGCTCTGTAGAGGAAGCGCTCTACAATATAAAAAAGGCATTAAGTTTAAACCCAGATGACTTAGAATACCTCTATATACAAACTGGAATTTTCACAAAAACTAGACTGTATGCTGAGGCTGACTTAGGCTATCAAAAGCTTATTGAATTGGGATGCGATGCTCCGGCAATATGGATAGAATATGCAGCATTGGTATTTACACAAAACGAATATACAGACGCAATTAATTTACTCAAACAAGGATTAATTGCTAACAAGGACCATATAGACCTATTACTAAACCTAGTTGCTTATTCTTATTATTCTAAAGAACTTGTTGCAGCAAGAACCTATTTAGATAAGGCTTTAACACTAGAAACAGAAAGTTTGGAGAAACTGTACAAGCTTTTCCCTGACCTTCGAGACAACAACGATTTTAAATTAATTTAAGATAAATCCTATGAACTTCGAATTACCACACATACCCAAAAGAACAACAATCCCTAGAGAGGGAGGTTTAACAATGGTTATGGATAAAGGCTTAAGCATTAACGAAGCTAAAAATATGATCGCTGCTTCTAGCAAGCATATAGACATTGTGAAATTAGGTTTTGGTACTGCTTATATAACTGAAGATTTAGAAGAAAAGATTAAACTCTATTCTGATGCAGGATTCAAAGTGTATTTTGGAGGTACCCTATTTGAAGCATTCATAGCAAGAGATATGTTTGATGAATTCGTAGAATTAGTTACCAAATTTAAACTTAATACAGTAGAGGTTTCTGATGGTTCTATAGAATTAGACCACGACAAGAAATGTGAATACATTAGAATACTTTCTGAAAAAGTTACCGTACTCTCTGAAATAGGTTCTAAAAGTGCGGATGTATTAATTCCTCCTTATAAATGGATTCAAATGATGGAAAAAGAACTTAGTGCCGGTTCTTGGAAAGTTATTGCTGAAGCCAGAGAAGGTGGTAACGTTGGTATCTGTACTGGTACTGGAGAGGTACGTTCTGACTTAATTGAAGAAATCCTTACCACCATCCCTAAAGAAAAAATACTTTGGGAAGCACCTAAAAAATCACAACAAGTTTGGTTTATTAAACTCATGGGAGCAAATGTTAACCTTGGAAATATAGCACCTAACGAAGTAATTCCATTAGAATGTTTGAGACTCGGTTTAAGAGGAGATACATTTTTTGACTTTTTACCAAAAAAATAATGAAATTCATTAAACCTGCAGCACTTAAAGAAAAGCTCAACAATAAAGATGACTTTCAGTTAATAGATATTCGTGAACCTTATGAATTTGAAGATGGAGCACTAACCAAAGAAAATATCCCTTTGGATGAAATGATGTGTTCTATAGACTCTATTTCAAAAGAGAAACAGGTAGTTATTTACTGCCAGTCTGGAAAAAGAGCCTCAGCTATTATTTATATGTTAGAGAAAAAGCATCAATACAACAACCTATACAATTTAGAGGGTGGTTACAAAGCTTATATAGACTTATAGAATTTTATGAGAGCTAAAAAAGATTACTTTTTAGTGGCCTTAAAAGGGTTTACCATGGGTGCAGCAAATGTTATCCCCGGAGTTTCTGGAGGTACAATTGCATTGGTAACTGGTATTTATGAAGAACTCATTAATTCCTTAAAATCATTTGATAAAACTGCGCTTAAGTTATTATTGAAAAGAGATTTATCGGCTCTGCTAAAACATATTAATTTTAAGTTTCTACTATTTTTAGGTATAGGTGTAGCCTCGAGTATCTTCTCTATTGCGAAGCTATTTGAATACCTTTTAGTAGAACACCCAGTAAAAATATGGGCATTCTTTTTTGGACTTATTGTAGCCTCGGTTTACTATATTGGAAAAACTGTAACTAAATGGAAATTAGCAACCTGTATCTTCTTTGTTCTAGGTAGTTTAATAGCTCTATCTATAGCTTTCGTAAACCCAGCTCCTACACCAAACAGCAACTATTTATTCGTTTTCTTTTGTGGGGTAATAGGTATTAGCGGTATGCTCTTACCAGGCCTTTCAGGCTCCTATATATTAATGCTTTTAGGAAACTACAAATTACTAATGGTCGATTCTATAAACGCATTATCTACTGCACTTAAAATGAGTCTTTCTGGAGATTTCTCATTTTTAAGTAACCCTATACAAACGGAAGGACTAATTCACTTTGGTTTATTTTTAGGAGGTTCTGTTTTTGGAATGATTAGTTTTGCACAAGTTATTGCCTGGATATTTAATCGTTACAAAGATCAAACAATCTCTATTTTAACAGGATTTGTCTTTGGGTCCTTAGCTATTATATGGCCTTGGAAAAACACAGTTACAGATCCTAACACGCTTAACCGTCACGGAGAAGAAATGATTATTGGTTACCAAAGATATATACCACAGGCTTTAGATAGACCTACTGTTTTGGCTATTGTTTGTATCCTAGGCGGAATAGCTTGTATTTGGGCAGTTGAAAAAATGGCTGAAAAACAGAATTGATGAATAATTTCGGATTACTAGGGAATACCTTATCACATTCTTTTTCAAAATCTTATTTTGATGAAAAATTCAAAAAAGAAAATATACCCTCATCATCATACGAAAATATTGAGTTAGGTAATATTGACCTTTTTAAAGACCTAATAGACAATAAACAATTTAAAGGACTAAACGTTACCATACCTTATAAGGAAAAGATCATTCCTTTTCTTGATTCCTTGAGTTTAGAAGCAGAAAAAATTGGAGCTGTAAATACTATACAATTTAAAGACGGTAAATTAATTGGCCATAATACCGACCATATAGGATTCAAAAATTCTATTAAACCATTTTTAGAAAACACCATGGAAAGGGCCTTAATTTTAGGTAGTGGTGGTGCCTCGAAAGCAATTGTTTATGCTTTAAACAATATAGGAATAGACTGTTTAAACCGTTTCTAGAACTCCTGCTAAAAATCAGTTAGCCTATACTGACTTAAATGATTATGTGCTCAAACATCATCTATTAATTGTAAACACCACACCTTTAGGTACAACACCCAACACATTAGAATGCCCTGAAATACCATATAAATACTTAACTAAAAACCATTTATTAGTCGATTTAATATACAATCCTAGCGAAACACTTTTCTTACAAAAAGGAAAAGAAATGAATACGCGTATATTAAATGGTAATGCAATGTTAGTACATCAGGCAGAAGAGTCTTGGAAGATCTGGAACTCTTAAATATATTCTAGTCTTAGAATTTGAATATCCCTTTTTAAACGCTCCATATCTTCGGGTAGAGTTCCATCATAATAACCTCTAATTCTTTGTTTTTTATCCATCAACATGAAATTTTCGGTATGAATAAAATCTCTTTCCCCACCGTCACCCTCAGTTAATACTGCAAAGTAGGATTTACGTGCCAGATCGTAAATAACTTCTTTTTCACCAGTTAATAAAAGCCATTTATCAGAATTTATTTGATACTTGTCAGCATAATCTCGTAGTACACTTATCGAGTCCACCTCTGGGTAAACAGTATGAGAAACAAACATAATATCCTCATCCTCCAAATAAAAATCGTGTAGTATTTTCATTTGAGTAGTCATCTTAGGGCAAATATTCCCACAGGTAGTAAAGAAGAAATCTGCAACATATATCTTACCATCTACAGACTGTAAACCTATGGTATCAGCATCTTGATTAAAAAGCTCAAATTCTCCTACGCTATGTTCTAATTCGTAATTACGTACAGACTCATCTACTAATTTGGGATTTACATCGGATGGTTGGTACACCTTAAGCTTAGGATCCCTCTTTAACATAGGGTAAACCACGAGCATCCCTACTATTAATACCAGTGCAAAACTTAAAAGTCTATTTGTATCCCCTGCTTTTGTAGCCATTTTATTTTTTTTTCAAAGTTATGAGATTTTATAAAAGTGTAGCATTTAGAATCTTTATTTATTTTTCAGCAAATCCTTAAATCTCTTATTGAGCTTATCAACTTTTGGAGACACCACAAATTGGCAATAGGGCTGACTCCTATTAAGTTCGAAATATGAATCGTGGAACTCACCAGCAGAATAAAAATTATTGCGAATTGCGATTTCTGAAACTATAGGATTAGAAAAATTTAATTGGGCTAGAGATTTAGATTTTTCTGCAATTGCTAAGTCAGTCCTCTTCTCGCAAAATATTACAGATCTATAATGACTACCTACATCGTGGCCTTGCCTATTAAATGTAGTAGGGTCGTGAATTTCCCAAAAAACTAGTAATAGATCATCTAAACAAATAAGGGAAGAATCGAATACAATTTCACAAACCTCTACATGTTTTGTAGAGCCACTACAAACTTGCTCCCAACTTGGATTTACTTCGGCTCCTCCAGAATAACCAGAGCGCACCGAAGAAACGCCAATTATACGATTATAAACCGCTTCTAAACACCAAAAACATCCACCTCCAAGAGTAACTTTTTCAAGATTATCCATAACAACTAAATTAAATCTCTATATACAATTAAGCAACAAGTAATTAGAACAAACAATTTTATAAAATTTGAGAACAAAACCTAGCTCAAATTGGTTATATTTATTGGACTAAAAAAACAAATATGAAAAAGACGTACTTTTTACTAGCAGGTATCTTTGCACTTAGCTTATCTGTTACGACACAAGCCCAAACACGTTATCTAGACGATATTGGAACCGAAATCTCGGTAAGCCCAAACATTAACTATGGGAACAACGTAGGTATACTTACTCAAACTCCAGCACTGGAAGGACTCTATATGGATGCCTACCAACTAAGTGGAGATACAACGACTAATAAACCTGTTGTAATAATGTTACATACTGGTTCATTTTTACCTGCTATTATAAATGGGCAAGCTACAGGTGGAAGAACCGATGCTGCAATAGTTGAAATGTGTGAACGATTTGCTAAGAAAGGATATTTGGCAATTGCGCTTAGCTACCGTTTAGGGTGGAACCCAGTTTCTACATCTGAAGATGTTAGAAGAAGTACACTTATACAGGCAGCCTATAGAAGCTTACAAGATGTTAAAACTGCTGTACGATATTTAAGAAAATCGGTTGCCGAAGAAGGTAACCCTTATGGTATTGGAGATAAATTTGCTGTAGGTGGTTATGGTACCGGAGGATATATAGCACTCTCAATGGCTACTCTTAACAACTACGAATCGGAGCTATTAATGCCTAAATTTACAGACACGTCTGAGGAAACCATTGCCATATATGGTCAACCTGTACCGTATATTGTTCAATCTATAATGGGGAACTTTGAGGCGACAGACTATGGTTATATGACTGTGGCTATTGACGATAGCACAAGTATGGAAGTGCCTCTTTGTGTACCTAACCACGTAGGGTATAGCTCAGAAATAGACATGGCCTTTAATGCTGGAGGTGCTCTTCCAGACATTTCATGGTTAGAAGCAGGTGAAGTACCTATTGCATCAATGCAATGTATTATGGACCCTGATGCTCCTTTCGGAGAAGGGAGTGTAATTGTACCTACTACAGGAGAGTTTGTTATCACTGCACATGGATCTGAGATGATTCAACAAAAAGCAAGTGAATACGGTAATAACGATCTATTTAATGGGTTAACGACTAACCTTACTGATGCTTGGTACCAAAATGGTAATGGAGACGATAATGCTGCTGCAAACAACTACACTAGTCAACCTGGGCTTTTTGGAATTGTAACTCCAGCACCATCGGAAACTCCAACTGCATGTGGATTCCAAACGGAACAAGGAGCTTCTTGGGACTGGTGGGATAATGAATGGTATGGTCCTCTAGCAGATGGCTACCACGGAACACCAGCAGGAACAATGAGCTGCCTTTCATTATTAGGCAACCCTGATATGTCTGAAGCTAAAGGAATGGCAATGGCAGATATGATGTCAGAATTTTTCACTCCTAGAGTATATGTATCTCTTGTAGGTCCTATAGAGGATATTGGTTTAGAAGAAGAGCTTGCTTCAGTAGTAAACACCTACCCTAACCCAGCAAATAACTACATCACTATTGATGCTAACAATACTGTTATATCATCAGTGAAATTATATTCTGTAGAAGGTAAACTACTTAGAAACTATGCAACTAATGAATCGACTGTTGTTATAGAAAGAAATGAATTAACAAATGGATTGTACTTTATTGAGCTTGAAATTAACAAGCAAACAATAAAAAAGTCAGTGGTTTTTAACTAAACTACCAGCTATTCTAAAAAGGGATTCTTGAAAAAGAATCCCTTTTTTTTTGGTCATAAATTGATATCTTAGAACCGTCTTTACAAGAAAAAAACAATATGAAAAAGCTATTTATATTTTTATGTTTTGTTCAAACGAAATTTCTTGCATCTCAATACAGTAGGCAAAAAAAATCAAGCAGACAAAACTATAATTTATCCAAAAGAAAACAGTCTCAACTTTTAAATTTATGATAATGGCATAGTAGAAAATAGAATTGCTATAAGAGATTATTAACCTCTGGACCTATACTCTGAAAGTACAATTGCCGTAGCAGTGGCTACATTTAAAGAATCGACACCTGACTTAGAAAATGTAGGAATGGTTACTTTTTTGGATACCAAACTCAAAATCTCATCAGAAATACCGTGAGATTCACTACCCATTAGAAGAACCGTTTTTTCTGAAAAATCAGTACTATAAATAGAATCACCGTTTAAATCGCTGGCATAAATTGTATGAGATTTTAAATTACATAACATCTCACTTAAATCACCATAAAACAACTGAACCTTGTTTATAGAACCCATTGCAGACTGAACTGTTTTAGGGTTATACTGATCAACGGTATTGGAAGTACATAAAATAGAATTTACACCAAACCAATCGGCTAAACGAATAATAGTCCCCAAATTACCAGGGTCGTTTATGCCATCTACAGCCAAAACTAAAGCCTGATTTGAAACCTCATCAAAAGAGCTTTCTTTTTTTTGCTTTAATACTAACAGCACCTCATTAGGTGTTTTTAAGGTAGAAACTTGAGCTAAATCTTTTTCTGTTAACACAAAACAATTTCCCCCTTTTAAATAACTAGGATTCTGCTTAAACCATGAATCTAAAGCATACAACTCAACAAAAGGTAGTGAAGATTGCAACATTTCGGCGACTATCTTCTTCCCTTCAACAACAAAAAGGCCCGAATTTAATCGTTCCTTTTTACGTTGAAGTCCTCTTAACTTCTTTATTTGACTTTTACTGAGCATATACCATATTGGAACTAATTACTCCCCTTCCTTCATTAGGCGTTGAGTAGTATAATTTCTCCAACGCTCCAATACATCTACAAAGTCTGCTGGCAATTCAGAATCAAACTCTGTATACTTTTCGTCGTTAGGGTGATGAAACCCAAGTGTTTTAGCGTGAAGTGCATGGCGAGGCATAGCCTTGAAACAATTTTGAACAAACTGCTTATATTTTGAGAATGTAGTCCCTCTTAATACTTTATCTCCCCCATAGGTATCATCGTTAAATAAGGGGTGTCCTATATGTTTAAAGTGAGCTCTAATTTGATGCGTACGCCCAGTTTCTAATCTACATTCTACTAGGGTAACATAACCAAAACGTTCTAATACGGTATAATGAGTAACCGCATGTCGTCCATATTCCTCCTCTGGAGGAAATACATCCATCACTTTTCTATTGCGTAAACTCCTACCTATATTCCCAGTAATAGTCCCTTCATCTTCATCAAAATCACCCCATACTAAAGCACGGTAACGGCGTGAGGTGGTACGATCGAAAAATTGTTTTTGAAGATGAATCAGCGCTGGTTCTGTTTTAGCCACAACTAAAATACCAGAGGTGTTTTTATCAATTCTATGGACTAAACCAGGTCGAGTTTCATCATCACAATCTGCGAGTTTATTAATATGAAACTTAAGTGCATTTAACATAGTCCCAGTAAAATGCCCATAACTAGGGTGAACCACCATTCCAGGTTCCTTATTCACTATAACTAAATGATCATCCTCATACATTATATTAATGGGAATGTCTTGCGCAACGAGTCTAGTATCTAACTTAGGAAAATCCTTTACGATGCGAATAACATCGTTAGGTTTAATCTTATAACTCGATTTTACAGGCTCATCGTTTACCAGCACAAAGCCGGTATCTGCCAGTTTCTGTACTTTAGTACGAGTCATATTTGCAATCTGAGCAGCCATAAACTTATCGACTCTCATTGTTACTTGTCCATCTTCTACCACTTGCTTAAAATGCTCATAAGCAAGTTCTCCATCGAGTACAATAGAGACTTCTTTATCTTCTTCTTTTTCCTTCATCTTAATTATTTAAGATACTGTCTAACCTAGCTTTTAAGCTATCTACACGCATTAATTCTAAGGTATCAACTGCTAGAGTTGAACTATCTTCTGTAAACCATAGGTTCACAAAAGAACCTAGGTTAATTTCTTCGGTTTCTTCTGTAGGAGATTGTTTATAAACAAAAGACTTTAAGGTATCAACCACAGAACTGTCATAATAAAACTCCCCTATATTTAAAGAGCTGTTTTGTAATTTTGAGGCTATATTTTTATTTAAATAGCCAATTAAATTAGGCATACTAATTTGCATCCCCTTACCGTTACCTAAAACTAAATCTAGTTTTGAAGACTTTTCCAATTTATCGCCAACTTGTACTTCCTTGCCACTATAACGAATTCCTAAAACAACATTGGCGTGGGCATCATTTTTATAAATAAACTTACCAATTCTAAACCCTTTGGCTTTTAACTCAGATAAATATTGTCTTGAAGACCTATCTGTATAATCGGGAATAGAAATTAGACTTACGTTTATGGGGTTTACAGTGAGTAAAATTTCTCTATTATTTTTCACTCTCGAATGTGCTAAAGGCAACTGACCAATTACAGAACCTCTAGGGAAAGACGCATTGTAGGCTCCAGAATCAACTACAGCGTAACGAAGGTCTAGTTTACTTAATGTATCTGCGACTTCGTAAATAGAATAACTAGATAAATTAGGTACTAAAATAGTATCTCCATGAAGCGTCAACTTCTCTAAACTTACCAGAGAAGCGTATATTGCTCCTGAAAGGAATAATAAGCCTAAACACAAATGAACGAACAATCGTTTCATATTTTATTGTGGTATTTCTAAAAAGATTTTTTGAGTTTACACTATATAAACCCACTCCACTATTCTTAGTCTAAAAGAATGCACAAATATAGAAAAAGCTGTACGAACAAGTAAAAGAGTTATTTATATTTATTGTTTATTTTAAAAACCACAGACACTTAAAAATCAAATCTTTAACTCGGAAATTTTTAAAGTATTTTACTCAGCAGAATTACGCCAATTAAACATACCTAAGAACTTCTGCCACATATCAGAAAAATCATCAAACTCATCCCTATAAAACAAACCTACTCCAGTGGTGTAATTACTAGCATCATCTTGTAGCTGAAAACTCTCTTCCAGGTTTCTAAAAGCCAATAATTTTAACTTACCATCTTCATTTATTTGATACTCTACTTTAAAATCGCCTATTATACGGGTTGTATTTTGCGCTGGTTGGGTTCCTATATTTCCATTAAAAGTAATGCGATCGTTTACTTTCATATTATTCATCAATAGCTCAAACTCTTTGGTACTCAAAGTATCTCCTTGATTAGGGTGGTATTTAAAGCCTAAATCGAACTGATCGGTAAACTGCGACATCCAATTAGACAACTGATTACTCAATACTTCAGTCCCTGTAGAAAGAGTGGTACTTAAATAGTCGACATCCGTATTTTGTATATCATCTGTACTCATAAAACTATTCAATACAAGCAGAGATAAAAACTGCTGTGTTTTCTTCTCTTCTGTATTAGTTCTTTCATCTAATATCCTATTAATAAGATCGTCCCCTTTAGGGATTTTAATATCAAACTCTATGGTAGGTTGAAGCAGATCCCCTGACATAAGCATGCTACAATCAACATCAGTTTTACGATTGTACTCGGGAGCTAAATCGCTAATATTTGTATTTACAGTATAACGGGCGTTCAAATCCATTTGTGCAGCATATGGGTTACCATCCCAAACCATTTTAGCACCATTAACGATTTCGAATTTCTTATTTACAAAATTTTGTAAGGTGAATAAATAATTACCTTGACTAAGGGTATAATCGCCAAACATATACACCTCTTCGGCAGCATTTACACCTAAATTAATAAACCCATTCCCTACTGCAGTAATCTTATCACCTAGAGATTCATCAAAAATAATATTCACCTCTGCCTCTTCAGTAATTTCAAAATTCATATCTATTAGTAAGCCCGACTCAGACTTTACTACTTCAGAGAGTGTCCACAATGTATCTTTTGCACTTTCATCTTTATCAATAAAATGAACAAAACTTAGCTCTTCTAAAGACTCTTTGTCATCCAAGGGAATAAAAAGAGAAGTACCATTGTTTGTTTTAGCATTTATATCAATTTCAATAGCTGTAAAAGGGCCACTAAAAATTGCTTCTCCGGTAGCTAAAGCCCTACCATAGTACGCCTCATCTCTATAAGCATCAGTATTTAAACACAATAAACTATCGGCCTTGAGGTTTAAATCTAAGGCAAAATCTTGTAGCTTGTGATGCAATAACTCACCGGATAAAACCCCAGTTCCAATTTTCTGTTCCTCTAAGACACTAACAAAATTAAAATCTAGAAATTCTATATGTCTATCACTCAACCTAAGATGTACCTGATCACTAGCATTCAAAGCTATATTCAAATAAGGAACTTTTAGTGAAACATCATCGAGCCATAACTCACCGTCGAATATTGGAGATTTAATATCTCCATGGAAATTTAAAGCCCCCATTCCACTACCGCTAAAATCATCGGTAATACTTTCTAAATAGCTTTGTAAATGTTGTACATCTAGCTGGCGGACATCAATATCGAGATTGAAATTATTGGAATCTAGTAATGTAAAGTAATCTCCTTTTATATCTATAGTCTTATTAATTCCCTTAAAAACTTGACCTGAAATTTGCTGAGCTTCTAATTCACTATTATATAAAACTTGAAGCTCTACATCTCCAAAAGGATAATGGTTTATATATAAATTATTAGAGGCTATATTGGAAGTCAACTTTGGATTAGTAGTACAATCAAGCAGTTTAAACTCCCCTGTTAATCTTCCATCAATACTAGATCTAGCTTCAACCAACCAGGGATTAACATTCTGAAACTCGAACTCATCTACAAATAAATTCAATTCATCTAAATCGGACGATTTAGTATACTTAAGTTCTATGTTCTGATTATTAGAATTCAACAAAACATTAGTATTTGTAAGTCCATTAGCATGGTAATAAAAGGAGGAGTTCTCATTTAAGGTCCATAGGGTGTCAGCAAAATAAAACTGACTATCCTCCAGGTCTAAAGTAAGAGACTGCTTGTCGATATGTGCATTTGCCTTAACTATACCATCAAACTTTATAGAATCGTTACTTGTCCAAGCTAAGGCATAACGCCAATCTCCATTAGTACCAATTTGATCTAATTCAATATTTTCAAATTTCTTTTCTAAATTATAATCTAACTGAGAGCTAAGAAGGTCAACTTTCCAATATTCTGAAGTAGCGATAGAGCTGATTTTCAAATCTCGAGAAAGCCAATCGCCCCAGCCCAAATTAGGACTCGTTATAGTTAGGTCTAAGCCCTGGTCTTTTGTATTAAACAAACCATAAATATGTGCACCATCGCCAAGGTATAAATTAGGCAGTAGCAACTCTGTTAATGCAGAACTATTAAATACTTCAATAGAAAAATTAAAATTTTGTTGCTTAGCCACCGCAGAAGGCATTAATGGAAAATGAGGAGCTAAATAGGCTAAAAAAGAAGGATATAAATTGGGTATATCTATAATACCATCTAGCTGAGCTATAGCAAAATCTGATGATAAGGTAAGTGTATCACCAAGTACAGATTTAGAGGAATTAAACAATAAATCGTTGAAATGATAATAGGAATCGTCAGTTTCTAAACTGGTAAAATATACACCTAAAGCTCCTTCGATATTAGACCAGTTATCGCCAACTAAATTCATTTCTATAAGACTAGATAAACGAGCCTTAGATTTATTTTCTAGCCAATTTAGCTGAACTAAATTCGCCTCTATTATATCGGCAGTAAAATCCATAACCGGTTTGGGCTTAGAGAAATCAACCTCACCCGAAAATTCTAAATCTAAATTAGGGTCATTCACTAAAGCAGTACCTTTAAAATAATTGGGCTGTAAGCGCCCATTTAAATCAATACCCTGATACTTATAACCACCAATATTTATAGAACTAATGGCACCCATTAAATCAGTATCAAAACTTTCTAAATCGAAACCCTTCCCACTAACCGACATATCTGCATTCACTACAGATACAAGTTCATTTTTCACAAAAGGTGTTAAATCAAACTCTATAAATTCTACACTTCCTTTATAGTACGGAATGGCACTAGAGTCAGGTTTACTAATAGAAATATCTGTTGTAAAAGCTCCTCGGTCAGAAAAAAGTTCCATTTGTAAATTTACTGCCGAGAGTGAGCCTTCAAGAGCTACAGCAGCATTTACAGACCCCAGTCTACTCATTAAATAATTGTACTCAAACAAAGGCTCCAACCATACCCACTCCTTTTTATTTAGGTTCAACTCAGGCGTATTGAGTAAATAATTCCAATTATTAAAATCTGTAATATTAGCGATGGATAAATCTCCTTTTATCGAACTACCATTTGTGGTAGATGCTGAAAAGTCGTGTATTGATAATAGATCTTCTTTAACAGTAAGCAGCCCATTCAATTGTATATCCAAGCTATTAGGCCACGAATTATAAAGCCCTTTACAGGCCGTTTTATTAAGCCTAAATGTTGATATATCTAAAGCTAAAGAATCGGAGTTATGAGATTGAAACAGGTTTAAATCAATTTCTGAGTTTCCACTAAGCCAATTAAATCCTTCAATAGAAGTTTTAAGTGTAGATAGTTCTACAGAAGATGCACTAAGTCTATGAGAAGCTCCTCCCTTAACATCCCAATTTAAGTTGCTTAGAGTAAAGCTTGAACTGTCGCCCAGCATAACATCCTTTAAGTATAAGTTCAAATTAAAAAAATGCCTTGATTCTTTACGATTACCTACCCTAAGTTCCGCGTCACTTAGCCATACATTATCTAGCAGTAAGCCCTTAGAAGACGTAGAGTTTTTCAAAAAAGGTTTTAGTAGTTGATAAAATTCTGCATCAGCCAAGGAGTCTGTATATGAATAATCAACGTACAGGCCTTTAATATAAATTTTATTTAAATGATTTAAAGTGAAGTCGGTAGTGGTAACTTTAATTTCCTCTACAAAAAGTAGGGTATCACTATTACTATCTACAAAAAGTACTTCTTCCCATATTAAGCCAGTAAACAAACCCAGTTTAATTTTCTCTGAAGCTATAGAGAGCCCATATTCTGTTTTTGCCCATTTAGAAAACTCTACAGCAAGTTTTTCTTGCATTACAGGGATTTGAAAAAGCAAGAGAAAACCAAAAACCAGGAAGGTTCCTAAAAATAAAATACGCTTAATTATGTTTTTACCTGTATTGATAAGACAATTCTTTATTTTTGCCGCATGACTAAAAAAAATATCACCATCCTAGGGATAGAATCTTCTTGTGACGACACGTCTGCTGCCGTACTTAAAGATGCCAAAATTCTATCTAATATAGTTGCTAATCAAGACGTTCACCAAGAATATGGTGGGGTCGTACCTGAGCTAGCTTCTCGTGCACATCAGCAGAATATTGTTCCAGTGGTGAATCAGGCATTAAAGATAGCAAATATAAGCAAAGAGCAAGTAGATGCAATCGCCTTTACTAGAGGACCTGGCCTTATGGGATCCTTACTTGTAGGAACCTCTTTTGCCAAATCTTTAGCTTTAGCATTAAACGTACCTCTTATAGATGTAAATCATATGCAAGGGCATATACTTGCACATTTTATAGATGAAGGGCAAGAGATGCCAGCCTTTCCCTTTTTGTGTTTAACCGTTTCTGGTGGTCACACACAAATAGTAGTGGTGAAAGACCATTTTAATATGGAACTTATTGGGGAGACTATTGACGATGCTGCGGGAGAAGCTTTCGATAAGAGTGCTAAAATTCTAGGACTCCAATATCCAGGAGGCCCACTAATAGATAAGTACGCCAAACAAGGGAATCCTACAGCTTTTAAATTTACCAAACCCAGAGTTAAAGAATTGGAGTTTAGCTTTAGTGGTCTAAAATCAAACATTCTACAACTCATACAAAGGGAGCAGAAAAAAGACATAGACTTTATAGATAAGAATCTTATTGATTTATGCGCTTCTATACAATATACTATTATTAGTATACTACTGGAAAAAATTAATAATGCTGTGAAGCATACAGGCATTACTAGAATAGCAATTGCAGGAGGAGTTTCTGCTAATTCAGGATTGAGAGAAGCTTTAAAAGGTAGAGAACAAACACATAATTGGAAGGTATATATACCCAAATTTGAATACTGTACAGACAATGCGGCAATGATCGCTATTGTAGGACACTATAAATATTTACAAAACAACTTTACAGATTCGAGCATTTCTGCAACAGCTCGAATGAAGTTTTAATAGTAGGTAGGAACCGCTTCTATACCGAACAGATCTAATTGAAAAAATAATTTAAGCTCTGAAATTTATAGTAGCAGTCTGTTTACCAAACGAGTATAATTCGCAACAAAAAAAATAGTGTATTTTTTAGCACTAGCACTTGTGAGCGTTGAAAAATCGCCTATATTTGCACCGCTGATGTAAAGAAAGTTCTTTAGCAAAATTTGGTCTGGTAGTTCAGTTGGTTAGAATACCTGCCTGTCACGCAGGGGGTCGCGAGTTCGAGTCTCGTCCAGACCGCTTTTTTAACTTCTTTTTTATCGTTAGCACTTAGTACATTTTTTTATTGTTGGTCTGGTAGTTCAGTTGGTTAGAATACCTGCCTGTCACGCAGGGGGTCGCGAGTTCGAGTCTCGTCCAGACCGCCAACAAACCTCGCAGTAATGCGCAAAACCCTGAAAGTCTGAGACTTTCAGGGTTTTTTGGTTTCTCACCTTGCGCATAAAAACACCTATTTGAGCACATTTTAATGGCTAAATCGTTACCCCTGTCATTTTTGGGGTAACAGAGCACAGACCACTACTACACTCAGATAAGCAGAAACTTGCGCAAACAACATCCAAAGAAATTTATTTTCTTTGTAAAGCGAAGTGAGGGCGACAATCTGTCAACTGGGTTTCCGTTACCCTTTTCGTTACCCCTGTCAAAACGGGGTAACAGAACGGTAATCCAGGAGACATAATATTTAGAAATATGTCGTCTAAAAGTACATTCAGACTACTGTTCTACGTGAACAAGTCTAAGACAAACAAAGAAGGAGCTCCTATCATGCTCCGTATTACAATGAATGGCGAACAGGCATCTATGAATGTTCGTAGAAGAATCCCATTAGAGGATTGGGATAGTAAATGCTTTATGCCAAAAGTGTATAATGCATTCACGGATGATCTTTATGTCTTTTTGGAAACGCTCCGTAGTAAAGCATTTCAAGCTTTTACAGAATTAACCAAAGACTACGATGAAGTTACCCCTGCCATGGTTAGAGATTTCCTGCAAGGTGTAAGAGGCGGAAATACAAAAACCATTCAAGAGGTTTGGAAAGATCATAACGACAACCTGTACCGTCTTATTGGAAAGGAAAATTCCAGAGCTGTTTGGCAGAAGCACAATTCATCTCTAAGGCATTTACAAACGTTTTTAAGAGCACGTTACCGTGTCGGAGACATTCCTCTGAAGCAAATCAAGTTTCCACTTGTAAATGACTTTAGAGCTTATTTAATGGCAGAGAAGAACCTAGGCTTTAACACAGCCATGAAGGTTTTGCAGAACATGAAGAAAATAACCTCTTTTTCTATCAAATGTGATTGGTTGCGATTAGACCCATTTGCAGAAATGTCCTTGGCAATGAAGAAAGCAGATCGACCTTATCTTACTGATGAAGAACTACAGCGCATACAAACAAAATTCTTTAAGATTAAAAGATTAGATCTAGTGAAAGATCTCTTCTTATTCTCATGCTACACAGGTATGGCTTATGTGGATGTAAAAAAGCTAAATAGAGCTGAGATTGAGCAAACAGCTGACGGACTTTGGTGGATAAAAACTCGTAGACAAAAGACAAAGCATAAAAGTCAGATACCCATACTGAAATATGCTAAGGATATTATTGACAAGTACACAGATTTAAAAACTCTAAAAGCTGGTGAACAAGTTTTGCCAGTTTTGAGTAATCAGAAACTTAACTCTTACTTGAAAGAGATTGCTGATGCTTGTGGGATTGAGAAAAATCTAACCTTCCACGTTGCGAGACACACTTTCGCAACTACAGTGACATTACAGAACGGTGTACCTATTGAATCTGTGAGTAGAATGCTTGGCCATACCAACATTAAAACGACTCAACATTACGCTCGTATTGTAGATAAGAAAATTGCCAATGACATGATTGCTTTAAGTGTTAGAGCAAACATTCCACTGGCTACATAATAGCCTGTTTATGGAGTTAAAATTTGATTTGTTTAATTGCCCTAGGTTTTAATTGTGTAGTGCTCTGGTTTACAAATCTTTTAGTGTAGTAAATCTTTACAAATCACCCTATAGGGTAATGGGCAATCTCTATACATAGAGAATTGCCCATTACCCTCTATAGAGATATGATTGAAACTTTGGGTATTCCACGAAAACAACAATGCGCAAAGAGCCGTATTGCAGGGAAGGCATGGTGTAGCATTCCAGAATTCTTTTTACCATTGCTCTATGAAAACGAAAATCAACCTAGAAACACCAAGGTATACTTTATGCGACTAGAGGAATTCAAAATACGATCCTACGGCTTCCAGGAACTTGCTCAGTTATACTTACCGAATATCCAGCCTCGTTCAGCTTCAGCTAGATTAAAGGCATGGATAAATAGGAATAAGAGTTTGTCTGAAAGACTGGATCAAGTTGGATTTATAAAAGGTTGTAGGGTACTCACGCCTGAGATGGTTAAGGAAATAGTTGGAGTGATTGGAGAGCCTTGACGGTCAGTGTTTGGGCTAAGCCGCAACGAAAGACAGCAATGATCTATAAGCCTAATTTGTGATAGTGTTTTTTATCCTTTTCATGAAGCCATAAACTCTTCAAGAGTTTTTATATTTTCTTTTACTTTTTTCATATCCATGATTTTAGAATCAATCTCGACTGCTTTCATGTAAAATGGTAAAATAATTTTTGGAAAGTTTCTCTGTTTAAATTCATTCTTTTCAGCAACCATTTTTTTAAGACGTTCATCTCCAAATTTCACAAGTAAGAGAGTGGCTCTATAAATTTCGTCAGGATTATTTCTTTCTAAGATTTTATCTACCAAATTCTCAAACTCTAAATCGCTTCTATTTATGTCATCCTTCTTCTCATATCTTGACAGCGAGTCTTGAATTTCAATTGTTTCAATATTTTCAAAACTCATACGAATATTATGACCTGCCCACATATCATATTTTTCATCATACCATACACCTGAGTCATGCCATTTACCATATAATTGGACAGAGTTTTTGATGCGAAATCCTTTTAGCCCATTCTTTGACCCAATGATTGTTGCCTTGCATGGATCAGGAAAATGTGCATCAACTTCTTTGTCTGTCAGGTATGAAGCAAAGCATTCCAAGTAGAATTGCTTAAATGTATCAAAGAATTGAATTACGTTTTCAATTTTTGGAATTAGGAACTCATTTACATTTAGATGAGACCGACCAACTCCATTAATAAAAATCGATTCAGAATCATGAAGTATGTAATCTTCATCACTTAAAGAGTATGCAGAGTGAAAGAAGGTGTTTCTTATTTCCTTAAAATGGTTTTCAATGAAAAAAGAAATAATGCATTGTTTTTCTGCATCTTCTAACAGTTCTAACAAAAAATCTTTCTTTTCTCCGATGCCTAATAATCTTTGATATTTCCTTGTTTTCCAAAAAAGGTATGAAGAGCCTTTGTACCCCAATTTAATTTTACACAGACTACCCAAAATATTGTAGAAATCACTATTCTCAAAGAATGTAGAATACAACAAAGTTCCAATTCGAGTCTTTTCTTTCCCTGTTTTTGAATTATACAAATCCTTGTAAAACTCAATAGCGACAAACCATTCATGCAGATTGGTTGAGAGTTCTTTAGTTCCCACTCCTTTATAGTTAATCAGAGTTTGGACAAATTCAAATTCTAAACTCTCTTTTGCTTCTTTAAAAAGTAATTCTATTTCAGAAATTGTTTCTTTCATTAGATATATTTAATGGTTTGGCTATACATAAACGCCAATGTTGTAGAATATGAAACGTAGGGTATTTCGAATCAATTAACATTCCGCAAATAACGAACTTTGATAAGAGACGAATAATTATTGAAATCGATGTTTGCTCTTTGTTTTATACCCATTGTTGGGAATAGTTCTTTTCCTATTTATTCTCTGATGTATTTGAATTTGAAGAATCTCTTTTTTCCGTTTTGGAGAAATTTTCTCGAATCAATTTAGGTTGGGTTTTTATGACTTTATTAGGGTCAACTTTCACCTTATTTGAATCTTGTTTTGGTGTTTCTTTCTTCTCAGACATAATTATTGATTTTTCATTAATTGTTTTAAGTGAATCGATTTCAGTTATTATTTCCTTATAATTTTTTAGATTGAAATCTTGAGGTTTTTCGTCATTAAAAATCACGAATCCTGTACAAAGTAAATATGTCAGAACAGATGCTAAAGCTGATTTAAAGGCGGAGTCATAATACTTTGATTTGATTTCGAAAAGGTATGAGTTATACTGTACTGCTTCTTCCATTTCATTAAGGTAGGTAGCTTTTATATAAGCATTTAAAATCTCTTCGTCATCAGTGTCCAATGATTCTTCGTATTGAGATTTTATTTCAGTGTAATAATGTTTTGGATAATGTAGATAAGCAACGTCAATTGGCTTTAGAAGTAAATATGTGTTTCGAATCGACATTGAAAGCAACACAATAAGTCCTAGAATTAGAATTGAGTAAATACTTATCAAAACCCAATTTGAGTCTGGAAATGCTTCAAAGGGGTATTTAACTACTTGTAAAAAATAAATAGCGATTACAGAATATATCAATACAAGAATTGATATTTTACTTTGTGTCCTTTGATAACTAGAGTAGTAAAAATCGAGAACCTTATTGTTAAGTTCTATTTGCTCGTCTATGTCAAGATAGTTCTTCATTTATAATTGTTCAACATTTGTATAACAGGAACTATTCCAGATACATTCTAAAGTAAAACTAAAATAACATTTTCCATCAAGCCCATCAATGCTTGTTAATAAGTATCTATAACTGTATATAAGTCCACGCTTGTATTCATAAGCACATTCCACATTAACTAGACAACCCATCTTTGGATTCAAATCTAAAATCAAGGATGCCATACAATCACAGTTTATCGCTAGCAACTACTGCCTCAGGCATGCTCGGAGGAGTCTCCAGAGCTGTCACAGAACAAATCCCACTTTCAACTATTACCCTCTCAAGTATTATTGATGTTGCGGCCTATGCTGTTGTTAGTGCATCTGTAGGTTACTGCGTGAAGATTGTGATGGATATATTCAAGAATAGATATTCTAAAAAGAACGATCAATGAGAGGCGTTTTAGCCATAGGACTCTTAGGAGGATTACTTTATCTAGGCAGTCGTATTTGGAGTGCCAAGAAAATTGGCGACCAATCCATCGTTCGCACTCAGAAACCTCGAATAAGTAAGATCACCTTAGCTGGACTTACAGTAGCCACAGATCTCTTTGTTGACAACCCTACCAATGCAACTGTACAGGTGAGTAAGCCTGTAGTGACTTTCAGTTCAGCTGGAAATTACATCGCATCAAGTATTCCATCTCAGGACATGTTCAGCATAGAGCCATTAAGTCAAAGCTCCTTGGGTACAACGGAAGTAGAAATCCCTTGGACAGCGCTTACGCCTTATATCTCAGGACTGCTAAACCAAATACCAGCCATTGCAAGTTCTACAAATACTAGTCTAACATCTTTGAACATTCCATTAGAGTATTCGTATTCGCTTTATGTGAATGACCTTTTCTATCAATCTGCACCAGAATCTATTGTATGAAAGAAAGACTAGAAATAGGAGCTGTAAATTCTGGATATAGAGCCATTAAGAATGGGAATAGCTACGACAAGTATTTCCCAATACCAGAAGCTCAAGATACTGTTATCATTGAGAATGGAGCTGTAGAAGATACGGTTGAACTGATGAAAAAAGTAGTTTGGCGATACTTAGAGGATACCGAGAAAATTGCACAGTATCTCGAAGGTAAAACCACCTTGGAGACTTCCAGTAATATTTGGAATTTCCTATATCATCATATTCAATATAGATTAGACAAACGAGGACTAGAACAGCTTAGAAGACCAGCTAGAAGCTGGGCGGATCGAAAAGAAGGAATTGATTGTGATTGCTTTTCGATTTTTATCAGCTCAATTCTGACCAATCTTAAGATTCCACATTCATTTAGAATAACCAAATACGGTGGTGACCACTTTCAGCACGTATATGTGGTAGTTGCTTATGACAAGGAGACACTAATTATAGATCCAGTGCTTTCCAACTTCGATTACGAAAAACCATTTTCAGAATATAAAGATTTCCCTATGAACTTAAACGGAATAGATGTGGCTGTGCTCAGTGGCCACAATGACTCATTGAGTGAGGCACTACTAGGTGCACCTGACTTCGAATATTTAGGTGACACAGAAGAAAAACAACTCGATACTTTGTATAATTACCTAGTAACTACTCGATCTGCTCTAACTGAAAACCCTCAGATGATTGCGCACTTGGAAGATCCAACAGCCTATATCAAGATGCTCGATTATGCCATTGAGTATTGGTATACTGATAAAAGAGATGAGGCATTGGAGGTACTATCACAGAACGAAGAAAAACTAAACATAGACCAAGGCTTTTTATCCTACGCAGACGAGAATGATGAAGACGACTGGGATGAAGATGAAGAACTCGCAGGTAAACGTAAAAGACGAGGCTTTTTCAAAAAACTCGGAAAGCTGGCCAAGAAGATAAAAAAAGGAATCAAAAAGGGATTGAAGGATGTGGGTAAAGCCATAGTCCGATTTAATCCATTAACGGCAGCCTCAAGAGGTGGCTTTTTAATGGCCTTGAAGCTCAACATCAAAAAGATGGCTTCTAAACTTAAGTGGGCTTACGTTACTCAAGAGCAAGCTGCCAGAAAAGGTATTTCAGCCTCTGACTGGGAACGATCTAAAAAGGCCTTGAACAAGGTGGAGAAACTCTTTGCGGATAAACTCCAAGGAAAACGTAAGCATCTAAAGAATGCCATTTTAAAAGGGAAAGCTGGAGGATTAAACGGTGTGGTAGATCCAATGGCAGGAGATTTATCTGGTCTTGGTGAACCTATTAGTCTAGCGGCATCTATTGCAGCAGCAACACCAGTAATTATTGCTGCGGTTAAAATTCTAAAGGATACAGGGCTTATGAAAAAACATGCCGATGAATCTAAAGAAAGCATTGAAAAGGAAGCCCAGGAAGCTGAACAAGAAGCTCCGTCACTTCCAGTAGCACCAACAAATAATTCAAATACTACTCCAGCACAGACTCCGTCCGTTTCACCAACAGGATCACAAACTCCAAATATCACAACTGAAACAAGTCCTACGGGAGGAGCTAAAGGAGTGATGGCCTTTGTGAAGAAGAACCCAGCGATCGTAGCCATTGGTGCTGGAGCCGTTTTGGTAGGAGGTTATCTTTTACTCAAGCCTAAGAAAAAACCAAAGAGATCACTTTCTGGAACAAAGACAAAGAGAGCTCGAAAGAAATCCAAAGGAAAAACAAGCATCAAAAAAGTAACCTTAAAATAAAGACTGATGAGAACAACTAACAAGAAAGCCATTATGGGCGAGCTGCGCTCATTGGCAATGATATCCGCTGGAATGATTGTGGGATCTATGGGAGGAAAAGCCCTAGACAAAGCTTTAAAAGTGGATGATACACTTCCTGGCTTTCAAGCCAAGAGATTTGTAAGACCTGTAGCACTATTGGGTGCAGGAGTACTAGGAGCTGTAAAGCTTAAAAACCAGGATTTAAAAATGCTCTCTGCTGGCGTGGGTGCTTCGGGAGTTGTATCAACTGTGAAAGTGGTCTTAAAGAAAGATATCTTAAGCGGTTTGGATGGAACTCCACTTGCTGCGAGTCCAGAACTTTTTATGCCAATGACTACTGCACAAAGTGTATTTATTGAGTCTGAAACTGACAATTATATAGAGAGCTACGAGCCTAACCTACCAGTTCTTGCTAATTACAGTGAGCAAGAAGAATATGTTACTTCTGAAGCTGGGGTAATTGTCACAGCCGACTCGGCTGAATACGAAGAAATCGAAATCATTTAATTAAACAGAAATCATGATAACATTAGGAGAGATCACATCAAGCGAGTTTAACCTTTTAGGAACGCTTACCGATGAAGAATTATTAATGGCCTTAGACGGTGCTAATCCACAAGCCAAACGAAAGTTCAGCCGAGCGATTCGTCAATTTGCACGCAATAAAAACGCTGCACCTTCTAAAGGTTCTAGAGGTGAATTGGAGAAGCGTTTACATATGCTTCCAAAAGAAATTCAGGAAGGAATTGCACGTAAGACCTTGCAAGCTGTTGATGCTGCATTCTATGTAGTAAAAGATGTTTCTGGATCTAGAGTTCAAAAGCTCTTTAAAGATGATGATAACAAGGTAGTTGGACTTTCGAATATCTCATCAGCCAAATTGGAGAAAGGAAACTTTTTCATGCTTAATGGCTTGACTTTACAATCAGGTGTTGCAGGTGAAAATGATACGGTTCATGATGTAAACTTTGGTGTAGTGCCAGATTATTTGAAAAATGGAGAGTTTGAGTTTATCGCCAATGGCACGAACTTGATTCAAAATGCATCGAACGAATTGTTCAACACTACTGGGCAAACTATGCCTGTAGGACATTACCGTTTGGACAATCCAAAATTGATCAAAGACCAACAAACCATAGAGTTCAATTTAGAGTGGGGCGCAAATGCACCAGCAGGAACTTTTGTAAAGGCCATCTTAAGAGGAACCATCATTGTAAAAGCATAATCTAGAACATGAAGGATCATAAATTTCAGATGATACGCATTGGAGTGAGCCAAGCTGGCTCGGCAGTTAGATTTAACGGGGAAACCGATAGAGACTATAGCAGGCTTCGAGGCATATTTGTGTCACTGCCACAGGCAGCTCCAGAATACGGAGCCTCTATGAGCTTGAAGCTGGGTGGATCGGACATCTTTGATGAAGATCATGATGTACGATTGATCACCTGTGGAAATGGTGTTGCTCCGAATGATAAGTTCTTTCGTTTTGAAGAATACTTAGAAGCAGCTGGAAATGCTTTTGAAGGAAGGTTTGTTGATCCATCGATTGATGGAACTACCTATCCTTATGAGGCTAAGGTCTTTTTATGGCTTGTGAACCAGAAGGATGTCTAAGGTAAGACGCATAAATAAAACAATAAATGTGTTTAGTGCACATCAGGTGGTTCCTATTGATTTTAGGCTACCAGCTGATTTAGTGGAGTGCTTTAGTATGCAGGCAATCGTGGTGGGACGAATTCCCACGGACAGATCGGTAATTCCAATTTTTGGTGAGTATTCACTAGAATTTGGAGCAAAAAAAGTCCATCCGATCAATTTCATAGTGCCGCTACTAAACCGCTCTACTGCTCAGCACAAACCACACATGCTCCCTTTGGGAGTTAGTCTTAAGGGTAGTCCAATGCTTACGGGATTTTACCGTGATCTTGGTGAGCAAGAATTAAAAAATCGTGCTTTCACTCCCTATAAAATACGTTTCACCTTTCATTGCTATAGTTCATGATATCCTTAGAAGCCATCACTTATATAGAGCGAATGCTACAAAGCAGAGGCATTTCAGATTACTACTGTGATGTTTTTACGCTGGTATGTGATCCTAACAAGAAGGATTTCTACACACCAGCATTTGAAGGGTATTGCTTTTTACTTAGTCATGATATGCCACTAGGGACAGTCATTGCCAGTGAAACATCGGTCTTGAACATAGATCAAAACTGGGAAACCAAGAACATAACTAAAGTTCATGAATTCTCAGGTCAAATCGCATTGCACCTGCCTGAAGCAGGGGTCTTGAGCCAAGTTGAATTTTTCAGAGCCATACCTAGAAGATGAACGAGCAGGAGAAAAATAAGAGATATAATATAGCAAGTACGATTCGTAAGGCTATTACAGCCCAAAGAATCTTGGGGCATGAAAATATTATGTGCTGCGCTCTTCTATTCAAGAGAGGCAAAAAACTCAACAGTATAGATCGCTCACCTGACAAAAACTTTACCAGGCTTATGCATCAATATGTCCAAGGGGAACAACCCGATAAACTTCGTGTAGAACTACGAGGGGATCAGGATTCTCTTTTATGGACAAAGACTTTTTCTTTTGATGTGGAACCTATTGCAGCTCAAACAACAGATTTTCAAGGTTTGGGTGAAGCTCAAGTAAACGAGCTACTCAACAAAAAGATAACAGAACTTCGAAAAGCAGAAGAGCTCGAAGGGCTCCGTTCAGACAACGAAGAATTGTCTCAGCAAAACGAACAATTAACAAAAGAGCTGGATCAGCTCGAAGGTGTAGTTGAGGCCAAAAAGAAGGTGGAATACTATGCCAATGTTTTGGGTATGGCTTTTCCAGGTTTAGCCAAAATGTTAAGCACAACACCTCTGGGCGGAACCATTGGAGCCCTGGCTGGAATAGAAGGACTTGAGGAATCTTCAGAGAGTGAAAAATCTCAAAGAGATACCATTATAGAACTCACTACAGAGTTTATGAACTCTCTTGATGATGCTGCAATGGGACAACTCTACCTAGTTTTTATAGAACTGAGTAATAACCCAAGTTTGATTGGATCGCTACTAAGTCATTTAACACAAGCAAATACTACCGAAAAATGATAGAAAAGAAAGTATTGATTAAAGCTAAAACAGAAACTGAAGCTCAGCAAATAGCCTCAGCAATGAGTGCTATGTCAGGTAATTTTACCGCCAAGGAATGGCAGGGTATTGCCAAGAAATTGAGCAGTAAAATCGTTCAAATGCGAATTCGATTGATGATTCAATAATGATTCCGACTATACCCATATCAAAAGACGCTAAGCAAAAACTCCTTAAAGGTTTATTGATTACGGGTGGCCTGTATTTAGGCTACCGAGTAGGCAGTAAAGCTATCAAGAATTGGCGCTCCAGAGGGACAGCCTCACTTGCCGATCAGTCTCCAGAGGTTCGTCAAGCGATGGGCTTGCGCTCAGCGATTAACCCTAGTGGTGTTTCGTGGTTAATGTGGAGTGATGGAACCAATGAAAAAGCTATTGAACAGATGGCCTCACAGATTCAGAATTTGGATACTGTAGCTACCGCTTATAGAAATTTATATAGCAAGGAACTCATCAAAGACTTACAGGGAGAATTGTCTAGTAATAGCTTTAATGCTTTTTTACAAACAATATCAAACAACCGTATAAATAAAGATGTCAGTCCCAGTATACCTACAGGCGTATATACCAATCCTCTAAAACTCATTGTAGCTAAAAAGAATGTTTATGTAAGAACATCTCCCGATGCTAGTTATCACGGTGGATGGTATGAAGTTGGTGACGATAAAAACATTTATAAAACAGCTACTGAAGGAGAATTTATTGGATATGCCACAGGCAAGCAGCACTACGATGCAAAGAACAATGTAAAGTTTATCGAAGTAGCTTTTCAGTATGGAGTGGGATTACCCACTGATATTAGTGATCAGGCAGGAAAGACAAAACTTTTATGGGTGAGTTCATCTGCAAATTATATCATTCAGTTTGAGAGTAAATCTCAGGCATTACTTACCTACCCAAGCATTATGACCCAACTTAATTATATGCTACCCATACCAGGTTTGGGGTGGTTGTCAATGCCAGGCTCTCGTGTTATTTGTAGCAGAGAAGCTCTGCTGCTGAACAAAGATTTTAAACCGCTATGTAGCGTAGACAAAAGAACATTACTGGGTTATCCAGTGATGAGTCTTCAAGGAACAGATACAGATTATACACTTGTTAGAACTTTAGAAGGTAACGACAGGTGGATTCAAACGAAACACATAAGCATAGAATAATGACTAAGGAACAATTCACAATAACTTATCTACCACTGGCCATAAAAGCAGGCGAGCGTTACGGAATGCTTGCGGAAGTAATACTTGCACAAGCTGCTATAGAAAGTGGCTGGGGTGGTAGTTATGGTGCACGCGTTCGTAAAAACTTCTTTGGTATAACCGCAGCTGGATCTCCCAATGCGTATTGGGATGGTTCCTACTCTATCAGTCAGAATCAGTACCAGCTCAAATTTAGAGAATACAAAACGGATCAGGACAGCTTTTATGATTTTGCCAGATTGATCTCAAGTAAGTACAAGTCAGCTCATAGTGTAAGCTCAGATTCTACAGCTTATGCACAGGCTATTGCTTATAGTCCTTATATCAGTGAACAAAACGGAGACAATAGAGAAAACTATAAAAACCTGATCATTTCTAGTTTTAATAGCATCAGTGCCATAGTAAAAAAAAAGGAGAGCTAGTCAGCTCATTCTACAGATAGGATAAAGCCACTAAGTGCGTCTTCTAGTCCTGATGTGGAGTGGTTAGCATGGATATGGGTAAGATAGAAAAAGAAACAGTGGGATTTAGCTTAAAAGAAATACGATCTGGAGCTCCAGAGCTTTTTGATTTACAGGCTATCCTTAAGTCTACTTGGAGACCCCATCAATGATGAGATAGAACTAGGTGAAAACCGATATCGGATTACAAGTTTCCAAGAGATTAGGCATCTGAATGGTACAGTGAGCACTCCCAAATACCTGGGTAAGTTTTGCGATTAGCATACCAAATGTAGGGACTAGTATTTTTTCTCTTGAGGGAAGATTAATCGATGTAAGTAACCTGTTTTTAAGCCTTAATAATGTGTTGTATAAATATGGACAAGATTACAGCATTGAATCAGGAAACCTACACTGGCAAGGAGCCTTTGAATTAGAACCCAGCGATAGCTTACAGTTACGCTACCAAATAATAGCATAAAATATGAGTAGTTTGATCAAACAAAAGCAAATAGAAAACCTAGTACAGTTGATCTAGCCACAAAAGCGCTAGATACACAGGTAGTCAAAAAGGTCAACCATCTTTCGGATGTGAATCCAAATACAGCAAGAGGAAACCTAGATGTGTATTCTAAATCTGAGATTCTAGCATTGATGTCTGGTGGTAGTAGCGGACATATTGTGGCAACCAATACCGAAAAAGATAACCTTAACGGACTTGCACTAACCGATAGGAGTTTTTGTGCAGAATGATGGAGATGGCAAGTGGGCATTGTATATCGTTATTAGCCATCACGGATGGATCAAGGAGCAACATCTACTTTTGAAAAGATTGCCGATCAAGATTTATTTGTCAATGCATTAAGTAGTGAAGCAATAAAAATCTCCTATGAGAGCAATGCCAATACCAATACGTTTACCGATTCGCACCAAAGCTCCCTTTCGCTAATTAGTATTAGTGCTCAGGTAGACATGGATCAGTTGGTTGCAACATTGTCAAGCACTACTACAACAGCTAATAATGCCAATGCACAATCCGTTAACGCACAGACTGTAGCTCAGAATGCAGCTACCGCAGCTTCAAACGCTCAGACTACAGCTGATCAGGCACTCAGAACAAGTTAGCCAGTGGGACTAACAATAGTTATTCAGAGATCAAAGAGCAGTTTACTGGATTGCTAGGTGCACCCAATATTCCAATTACACTGAGTCTTAACAATCCACTGGCTTCAGGTTTTGTACCAACGGTTTATTGCAATGGTGTAATGCTAGAAAGTATCAATCATCAAGCTGGTGGAAGAGATATTCAGTTTACGACTCCTTACCCAATAGAAATTAGTGATGTACTAACAGTAGTTTATAGATACTAAAACAAGGTATATGACGGTGGTAAAAGCTAAACAGATAGAAGGTGTTGTGGACACTAAATCGAATCAAACTAGTTGATGGTAGAAAACGTTTTACTGTACCCCAAGCTTTTGTTGGTGGTACTACCACAATGATAGCCTACAGAGATGCTGTGTATTGGTGTAAGCGAGAAGATGTTTTGAAGGAAGCTGGAAATTCACGTTTACGAATGGAAAATGGTAGAACTGATTCACTGAAGTCTTTGACGGAAAAAACTGGATAACCAATGATAAGTAAAAGCAAAAGACTATCGTCATAGCAATTGCTAACTCTGACTTTTTCTAATGTAACTACAACGTATTTAGCCATGAAGTAAGGGCCAAGAAACAGTTGCGACTTCTTGCATTGCTGGGGTGATGACATTGCTATCCTACCTACCTGTGGGCAGAGACCAAAAGACCCACATGGAAGATGATTCGCCTTAAATACCATATTGCTTTTAACCCTGATTACCATAAGCTCTTTAGTACATTCTTATTTCAGTAATAAAAGTTTTCAGAATCGCTCAGAAAGTGAAAAGGGACTATAATCGAGTAGCTCAACAGCATCATCCACTCTAGGTGAAGAGCTCAACCGTATATCCGTGGAGAAAACAATCAGCTCATTGCTCAGAATACCATTCACTGACACTTCGGGCTGAATGAATTAGCAACTTTTATTTCCTGAACTAAAAAAACAAATCAGCTCACTTGGGGTGAAACTCAAGACATGCTGCAGTCATGTTAGCAACAGCAGGGTTTTCAGCATTGAAACTCCTGCTACAGTAATTCTAAAAGATTCACACTGATTTACGATACCCTATAGCAGTTAAAACCTTTGAATATAATGATGGGTATTTCTCGAATTACAGGGGTCATTAGAATGATTACCAGTTAAAGGCTCACATATGAGTTATCAGAGATACGCTAGTACAGGTAGTTTACAAAGGAGAAAGAGAAAAGCCCATGGTTATGGATCTTTCTCTAAACGAAAACTCATGCAACGAGTAAGCTCTGAAGAACCCCAATGCACAAATACACTACACCAATCACATTAAAATACAGTAGATATGATTAAAGCCTTATAAAATACCATCAGCATCACGGAACGTTTGTTCTGGATGGAGTCGATTTAAACGAGCTAGATAGTAAGCTCAAAACACTTCAAGAAAGGAATTTCACTGTCACGAGAGATAGACATCACTTTTAAAAAAGAGAAGATCGCATACAACCGAGTGGGGTCAAGTTCTGATGCGTACCTAAGTTTATCAAGGATGTGCTATATGATGGTATGGAAGTACAAGAACATTTTGTTGTGCTTTATTCATGTCTCAGTCCAATCAAATTATTGGCTATTACAGGCATTCTAAAGGAACGATAAATTCTACTCAAGTTGATATTGAACTTGATTCTTGCAGTAGCGATTAAAACCCTTATCCAAAGCAATGATTGTATCGCACAATCATCCTTCAGGAAATAAGAATCCATCGTGATGCCGATAGAAGAATGACCAAGAAGCTAAAACAAGCTGCTGCTGTGTTCGATATATCTCTGTTTTAGATCATATCATCGCCACCTCAAATGATTACTATTCCTTTGCTGATAGTGGTGAGCGTAGTCTTTCGGGATTGGATAATACAAGTGATTTAGGTTGCCCTGACCCAAGCCTGGAGATGAACTTAGAATTTGATTCACTTAATTATGCTTCTAAGCCTATGAGATTTACACCACAGAACTATATAGAGCAAAGTTGTAGAATCCCACTCACAAAGCTCCCTACAACACTAGTTAAAGGTCATCAGATAGCCGTGAAAGCTTTTGCTGAACGAGCATACAAGCCTATGAGACTCGAACACCATTGTAAAATCTACCATGGATCATTATTTGAGATGCGCTTAATGAACATGTTGGAGTTTCTAGTACTGTGAAGATGGTTCAGAAAGCTAATACTACTGTTACTCAGACTAAAGCGAAGGCCAAGACAAAAACTAGCACAGGTAAAACCAAAGGCGAGTACAGCTAAGCGAACATCTCAGACCTAAAGTAGAAATCAGAAAAGCATCTAAGCATTCTAAAAAATGGACGTTGTATGGAATTTAGATTTAGAACAGAGGCTTTGCAAATGAGAAATTCGACAGTAAGGCAGATGCTGATGAAGTTTCATCAATCAAAACAACTTAAAAACGGTGGCATCGATGGTAGCACCATCGGCATCACCGAAGGCAGTGGTAGCAACACAGGCTGTTGAAAAGCGAACTATTTCTGAGACAAAAATTGTTGAAAAAATACCCGATGAAATTCGTTTTATTCAGCGTTATGTAGCAGATGCACGGCAAAAGTAAGAACAAGGCTTGTTGTAAACAGGTTGCTTTCCTCATTACAAAAAGCCATGTTGGAAAAGCGTATTCGTAAAACTTCAGTGTACTGCCAAAGAGATTCTACAGATTCAGGATCAACTGATTCGTTGCTTGAACCGAATGGGAGACAAGGCAGAGATAAATATTGCCAAGAAAGTATTTGAAGTCAATACCAGGCAAGATAGCTTCATCTCAGGCGTATTAGAGAATCTATTTCGCTTCTTAAACGCTTTGTTAAGTCTTCACGGAAGAGAAGGATATTCAAGACAAAGCTCAGAAGGCTTGTTAATAGAGATGGAGCTTAATGGTCAAGTACTGGAAAAGATGACCAAGAAGAGATCCATATGTGATAAGCTTAAATGATGCTTATAAATCCTTAAAGAAATACCTGAAGGAAAATAAAGGATCCCCAAAGATTCAAGAGGAAAGTCTAAATGGAATACAATCACGTTTACTTGGTTCAGAGTGTTTCAACTTACGTAAACTCATAATACCAATAGCATCTCTTTCAGGAGTAGTCACCAGTGAAGCTCTTATGCAAATGGATTTTGAGACCATTGGTTTACAGGGTAGATTTAGAGAACTAATCGGAGATCCAGCAGTTGGATTTACTGCGATGGTATTTGGACAACCTAAGGGTGGGAAATCTACTCTAATGCTTGAATTTGCTCATTACTTAGCTTCAAATCATGGGAATGCCCTTTATGTAGCTTTTGAAGAAGGTTATGGTTATACTTTAAAGGAGAAAATTACTCGTATCGGGGCTATACACCCTAAACTTCATTTTGCAGAGGAATTACCAGGGAATCTAGATAACTATGACTTTGTATTCATTGACAGTGTGAGCCGTGCTGGAATGGAACTAGACGATATGATTAAACTCAAGAATAAGTACC